>NZ_AP025032.1:4582500-4882500 GCF_019973775.1 Aureimonas sp. SA4125
TTACGCCAGCTGGGCGTCGAGGGTGACGCTGATGGCGCCGAGCGCCTTCGAAATGGGGCAGCCGGCCTTCGCCTTTTCGGCGAGTTCCTGGAATGTCGCATCGTCGATGCCCGGGACCTTGCCCTTCAGGGTGATGGCGCTGGACTTCACCTCGAATCCGCCCTCGACCTGATCGACCGTCACCAGTGCCATCGCTTCCAGCGTCTCCGCCGGCGTGCCGTTCTCGGCGAGGAAGTGCGACAGCTGCATGGCGAAGCAGCCGGCGTGTGCGGCAGCGAGCAGCTCTTCCGGATTGGTGCCGGACTTGCCGCTGTCATCCTCGAATCGCGCCTTGAAGGAATAGCCGTGGTGATCGAGCGCGCCGGACTGCGTGGTGATGTCGCCCTTGCCGTCGCCGAGTGCGCCGTGCCAGACCGCGGTTGCGTGACGTTTCATGGAATTTTCCTATCGCGTTGGATGGATCGCGCCAGTCCGGATTTTTCCCGGACGGTCGTTGCCAGATCTAGGAATGTTCGCCGCCATTTTAACCCGTCCCACGCAAGGGTGATGAATCCTCGCCATCGAGGCCGGCGGCGCCTATCCTGCGCCATCCCGTTCTGCCCCCGGCGGATTTCTGAGAGGACCTGCATGTCCGAGACGTTCCTCGTCAATGCCTCGCCCGCGCTGCTGGCGGAAAAGACCGCCTGGCTCAGGGCTCTGGAAGAGGAGCGGCGGTCTGCAGCCAATACGCTCGAGGCCTATGAGCGCGATCTCCGGCAGTTTCTCTCCTTCCTGACGGGCTATCACGGGCGCCCGGCCGACACCGCCGATCTCAAGGATCTGAGACCGGTGGACCTGCGCGCCTTCCTCGCCGCCCGCCGCCGCGACGGCGCGGGCGCAAAGACGCTGGGGCGCGGGCTTGCCGGCGTGCGCTCCTTCATCCGGCATCTCGAACGCCGGGGCCTTGCCTCGGCCGCCGGCGCCAAGGCGATGCGCGCGCCCAGGCAAGCCAAGAACCTGCCGCGGCCGCTCAGCGTCACGGATGCGCTGCAGCTCTCCGAAGACGCCGGCGCGCTCGGCACGGAGCCCTGGATCTCGGCCCGCAACGTCGCGGTGCTGACGCTCCTCTACGGCTGCGGTCTGCGCATATCCGAGGCGCTGGACCTGCCCGGGAATGCTTTGTCGGATCCGGGCGCCCGCTCGATGCCGGTGACCGGAAAGGGCGGCAAGGCGCGCCTGGTGCCGCTCTTGCCGGCCGTCCTGGCCGGTGTCGCCGACTATCGCCGTCTCTGCCCGTATGATCTCGTGGCGGGCGAGCCGCTGTTTCGCGGTCACCGCGGCGGGCCGCTAAGGCCGCAGATCATCCAGCGCGAGATGCAGAAGCTGCGCGGCGCGCTCGGCCTGCCGGACACCGCGACGCCGCACGCGCTGCGCCATTCCTTCGCCACCCATCTCCTTGCCGCGGGCGGCGATCTCAGAACGATCCAGGATCTTCTCGGCCACGCCTCGCTGTCGACGACGCAGAATTATACCGCCGTCGACCAGAACCGGCTGATGACGATCTATGAGAGCGCCCATCCGCGCGCGCGGCGGCGGCCGTCTGACGCTCCAGCGTCCTGAATCTGGCCTGACGCGGGCCCGAACGACAATCGACGTCTTCCCGGCGCCGGCCTTTCTTCGTCCGGTGCGAGTGGCGCTGCCTGTCGCGCCGGACCATCTCGTCCTGCGCCGCACAACCGTTTTCGCTTGATCGGACTGCCGGGCTTTGATATCAACTTCTAGATGTATTTCACAACCTGGAGGATGGAATGGCAACCAAGATCACCACAGACGACGTCCGGGTCGAAGCCGACAGGATCGTCGTGCATGGCGCCGGCGGCAAGGCGCTGGCCAACAGCCTCGTCAAGAAGAACGCGGTGGCTCTCGCCGAAATGGCCGAGAAACTCGGCTTCGTGCATCCAGAAGACATTTCCATCGAGTCCGACGGCTCCGTCGAGATCCGGGGCCAGGGCGTGGTCGACCGGGTGAAAAGCCTGTCTCGCGACGCCGGCGGAGGCTCGAGCCTCTGGGACACCAACTGCGGCTGCAAGTAGCAGGCGCAACCCACGGGAGCGGAGCCGGGCAATGGCGAGCGTCCTTGACCATGAGCGGGCCCGCGGCCTGGCCGCGGACCGTCTCGACCTGATCCTGATGCCGACCGAGAAATGCAACTTCCGGTGCGTCTACTGTTACGAGGATTTCGTCCTCGGCCGCATGGCCGAAGCGACGATCACGGGCATCACAAGGCTTCTGGCCCAACGCCTGCCAAAACTGCGCTCGCTCAACATCGGCTGGTTCGGCGGCGAACCGACGCTGGCGCTCGACATCGTCGAGCGCGTGAACGATTTCATCCTTGCCCATCGCCCGCCGGGCCTTGCCTTCACGTCGGCCATGTCGACGAACGGCTTCAGGCTGGACGGGCGGACCCTTCGCCGCCTCGTCGACCGCGAGATCCGGCTGTTCCAGATCTCGCTCGACGGAGACCGGCAGGAACATGACGCGACACGGCGGCGCAAGGGTGGCGGCGGGTCCTTCGACGTCATCCTCGGTCACGTCGAGGCGGCGCTGCGCACCGATCTCGACTTCCGCCTCGCCCTGCGCCTGCACGCCCGCGCCTCCAATCTGGAATCGCTCGCCCGGCTGATCGACCGACTCGCCGCGCTCTCTCCACCGAGCGGACGGATCTCGCTTTACATCAAGGCGATCGAGCGCCTGGGCGGGCCCGCCGATGGCGGGTTGGACTTCATCGACAACAAGGCCGTTCTTGCCCCGCTGGAGGACAGGATCCGCCAGGCCGGGCTGGAAGAGGAACGGGCCCGGCCGATCGCCTGCTACGCCGCGCTGCCCAATTCCCTGGTGGTGCGGGCCGACGGCCGGATCGCCAAATGTACCGTGGCCTTCGACGATCCGCGCAACACCGTCGGCACACTGCGCGAGGATGGAACCCTCGCAATCGATCACGAACGGTTCCGGCCGTGGGTTCGCGGCATCCTTTCCGGCGAGGCTGCCAGCATGGGATGCCCGCTCTATGGCCTCCCCGGTCCAAAGACAGCAGAAGCCGGAACGGCAGCGTCCGCCGCGACATCGGCGCTCTAGCGTTTCGGGCGATTTTCCGGGACCGCGCGAAACGCCGGCTTTTAAGTTGCCGCGCCGGATACGGCGAAAACCGGTTCCCACTTTTTCGCCCGGCGCTCTAGATGTGAGCGGGTTGCGGCGGCGGTCTCCGGGGACGGCCCGTCCCCGGAGCCGGGGCAGGTGCACCGCGGGGCGCTGGGCCGGATGGCAACGCCCGAGGACTGCCCTCGCTTGACCCGCGGCATCGGCCCGGCTTTTGTTGCCGCCAGCGGCCGGGCCGGCCGCGATGTCCATCCGGCAGGTGGAGACGAGCGGAGTTTTCCAGATTTCCAGTTCCTTCAAACCGCTGCTTCGTTGGGTCTTTCCTTTCGTCTCGGCGCTTGTTCTTTCCGCCGGGGGCGCCACGGCCCTCGCGAAAACCCAAGGCGACGTCCCGGCGACGCCGGCAATCGACGGAAATGTCTCGGCGGCGACCCCGTGTCGTGGCCGCGATCTGATCCCCGAACTCGTTCGCAGCGGCCGTTACGCGGCGATGGAGGAAGCCGCCGCGGGCATCGCGAATGGCCGCGGCAAGCTCTACCGGATCGAGCACGAGGGCATCGCCGCATCGACGCTTTTCGGCACCATGCATCTCAGCGACAAGCGGCTGGCCCCCGGGCCACGAGCCAGGGCTGAGTTCCGCGCGGCCGAGACGCTGGTGATCGAGACCACCGAGAGCCTCGACCCGGCTGCGACCACGGCCGCACTCCTGGCGCGGCCGGACCTCCTCTATCTGCCGCAAGGCCAGACGATGGGCGACCGCCTGACCGCGCCGCAGGCCGCTGCCGTGGCGGAGGGTCTGGAACGGCGGGGAGTCCCGCCGGCCTCGGTCGAGACGTTGCAGCCGTGGTTTCTCGCCGTCAGCCTGATGCTGCCGGCCTGCGAAACCCAACGCCTGGCACGTCGCGAGCGCCCTCTCGACCTCGCGCTCGCAGCCCTCGCCAAGGCAGAGGGAAAGCCGGTTCTCGGCCTCGAAAGCGGCGCCGAGCAACTCGAGGCGCTGGCGTCGATGTCGATGGACCTGCAGGTTTCGAGCCTTCTGTCGACGCTGGCCCTCGGCGACCGTCTGCCCGATCTGTTCGAGACGATGACGCTTCTCTATCTCGGTGGCCGCATCGCGCTGATTGCGCCGCTGGCGGAGGCCATACTGCCGCCGGACAGCACCGCAGCGGCCCGCGACGCCGCCGCCTTCGAGAAACGCCTTGTGACCGATCGCAACCACCTGATGGCCGAGCGGCTGGAGCCGCTGCTGCAACGGGGCGGCGCCTTTGTCGCCGTCGGCGCCCTGCATCTTCCCGGCGACGAAGGCCTCGTCGCCCTGCTCCGGGCAAAGGGGTATCGTCTCACGCGACTCGACTGACGTCACCAAGGCTCGCTCGTCATGACGGAGGGTCGGACCGCGGCGGTTCGCGCAGTCCTTGCAACTGCACCACAACGTGAAGTGCCTGCGACTTGCGCATCTAAGCCGTCAGTTCATATTCTCGGCAGTGCCCAACCATGGAAGGACCAGACGACATGAAGAAGATTTCTGCCGCCGTCCTCACTCTCGGTCTCGTGAGCTTCGCCACTTCGGCATTTGCCTATCCCTGCTCGCAGAAGATCGTGGCTGAGACGCCGCCTGTCGTGACCACGCAGACCGTCGACGAGAGCTGATCTGCAACGACCGACCCTGTCCTCCAGACAGGCAAAGGCCCGGATCCTGCGAAGGCAGGCCCGGGCCTTTGTCGTTTCGTGAGCCGCCGGCGCGGCCCGTATTTTCTCAGGCGTGGATCGGCTTGCCGGAGAAGGCAGCGAACGCCGCTTCGCGCACCGCTTCCGACAATGTCGGATGGGCGTGGCTGGTGCGGGCGAGATCCTCGGCCGAGCCACCGAACTCCATCAGGATGGCCGCTTCGTGCACGAGATCGCCGGCATTGTGTCCGAGGATATGGACGCCCAGCACCCGGTCGGTGTCCTTGTCGGCCAGGATTTTCACGAACCCGTCGGTGGCCAGCATGGCGCGGGCCCTCCCATTGGCGGTGAAGGGAAATTTGCCGACCTTGTAGGCGACGCCATCGGCCTTCAGTTCCTCCTCCGTCCGGCCGATCGAGGCGACCTCCGGCGCGGTGTAGACGACCGCGGGAATGACGCCGTAGTTCACATGCCCGGCCTGGCCGGCAAGGATTTCGGCCAGCGCGACACCCTCGTCCTCCGCCTTGTGCGCCAGCATCTGCCCCCGCACCGCGTCGCCGATGGCATAAATGCCCGGAACGTTCGTCTGGAAATGCGCGTCGATCTCGATCCGGCCGGCGCGGTCCGTCGCGATTCCGAGTTCCTCGAGGCCGAGCCCCGCGGTAAAGGGGCGGCGTCCGGTGGCGACGAGGACGACATCGGCGTCGATCGCCTCCGCCGCGCCGCCGGCGACCGGCTCGAAGGTCACAGAGGCCCCCTCGCCCTTGCGCTCGACGCCCGTGACCTTGGCATTGAGCTTCACCTCGATACCCTGCTTGGCGATGAGCTTCTGGAACTGGGCGGAGACTTCGCCGTCCATGCTGCCGAGCAGCTTTCCGAGATATTCGATGACGGTCACCTTCGCGCCGAGGCGCGACCAGACCGAGCCGAGTTCGACGCCGATGACGCCGCCGCCGACGACGACCATGGTCTTCGGCACCTTGGGGAGAGCGATGGCGTTGTCGGAGGAGACGATCACCTGGCCGTCGAAGGCGACGTCGACGCCGGGAATGCCGGCGACTTCCGAGCCCGTGGCGATGCAGATCGCCTTGGCCGAGAGCGTCTCGGTCGAGCCGTCCGCCTTGGCGACCTCGACCGAGCCGGCCGCCTTGATCGAGCCGGTGCCGGTGATGCCGGTGATCTTGTTCTTCTTGAACAGGAAGGCGATGCCGTCGACATTGGCCTTCACCGTCTTGTCCTTGTGCTCCAGCATTTTTGCCAGATCCAGCGTCGGCGACACCTGGATCCCGAGCTCGCCGAAGGAATGGCCGGCCTCGGCGAACATTTCCGAAGCGTGCAGCAGCGCCTTCGACGGGATGCAGCCGACATTCAGGCAGGTGCCGCCATAGGTCGCGCGTTTTTCGACGACCGCCACCTTCAGGCCGAGTTGCGCCGCCTTGATCGCCGCGACATAGCCGCCGGGGCCGGAGCCGATGACGACGAGATCGTAGAGGGTGCTGTCAGCCATTGATGTTCTCTTGATTTGCCGGACTTGTTGAAGCGGATGTGGGGATTTCAGAGCAGCTGCGAAAGGACGAGGACGATGCCGATCGCCGATGCGATCCAGGCGAGGCTTCGGATATAGGGGATGCCCGCGAGGTACAGCGGGATGTAGGCGAGGCGAGCCAGCAGCCAGAGCCAGACGCCGGCCTCCGACCAGCCGCCGGTGCGGCCGGAAACGACGACGACGAGAACCGCCGCGACGAAGGCCGGATAGGTTTCCCTGAAATTTGCCAGCGCACGTTCCGCGCGGGCGGCCAGAGGCTTCAGGGGCGGCATCTCGCCATCGCGCGGGCCGGCATTCCAGGCAGAGCCCCGCTCGCGCGTCGCCAGCATGCCCTGCAGCGAAATGTGGACAAAGAGGAGCAGGACGGAGAGCGCGAGGATCGTCAGTTCGATCGGGAGCGGCGTGGTCATTGTCTGTCCTTCGATTGAGGCTCAGCCGGCAGACCGGTCGCCGCCGCGGTCACGCTCGGATAGATCCGGGCGCATGCCCCGGCGCGCCTCACGGCAGGATCGCGCGGCCGCCGGACACGTCGAGAATCGCCCCGGTGGAGTAGCTGGCCTCGGGCGAGGCGAGCCAGAGGATCGCCTTGGCCACTTCGTCGGCGGTGCCGGGACGCTTCATCGGCAGGTTCGGCGTCATCTCGGACACGCGGCCGGGCGTGCCGCCGGAGACATGGATGTCGGTCTCGATGATGCCCGGACGCACGGCCGTGACCCGGATGCCTTCGAGGGCCACTTCCTTGGCGAGGCCGACGGTGAAGGTGTCGATTGCGCCCTTCGAAGCGGCGTAGTCGACGAACTGGCCGGGACCGCCGAGCTTGGCCGCGGCCGAGGTGAGGTTGACGATCGCGCCCCCGGCGCCGCCTTTCGACACGGCCATACGCTTGATCGCCTCGCGCGCGCACAGAAAGCTGCCGATGACGTTGATCCGGAACATGCGCTCCAGCCGCTCGGCGCTCATCTCGGCGACGGATGACGGCAGGTCGACGACGCCGGCATTGTTGACGAGGACGGCGAGGGTTCCGAGCCTGTCGGCGGCGGCGAAGATCGCCAGGATGTCCGCCTCGACCCCGACATCGCCGGCAACGGCGACGGCGCGGCCGCCGGACGCTTCGATCTCGCCGACGACGGCGGCGGCCGCGGCCGAATTGGCGGCATAGTTGACCACGACGGCGTATCCCGCGCTTGCAGCAAGCTTCGCGGTAGCAGCGCCGATGCCCCGGCTGCCGCCGGTGATGATCATGACTTGTGACATTGACTACTCAAATGATGGAGGGCTCGGAGATGCCGACACGAACCGACAGTCGGGCACGATCGATGTAAGCCGGCAGTCTGGTACTCTCGTCGAAAATAGCACCGAGAAGCTGCTCGACGGTGAGGTTCCTTGCACCGGTGAGATCGGCGCCGCGAAGGTCCATGCCGGCCATGTCTGCGTCGGCGAAATTGGCGCGCACGAGAATTGCGTCACGCGCATCCGCGCGTTTCAGATTGGCATATGAGAGATTGACGCCCGTCAGGTCGAGCGTGCGCAGGACCGTGCCTTCGAAGTGAAACCTGTGGGGCAGAGATGTTCGTCGCTCAAGCACCGAACTCATCATTCATCCTCCTTCTCAGGACTTCCGCGATAGCCCGGGCATCAGGCGGCGCATTCTCTCCATCAAAGTTCGCCATGGTCGCATCGAGATGCGTCTCGAGCAGCTTGAAGACCGGCCCCGCAAGATCCGGGAAGTCGGCGACCGTCTCGCCGAGAATATAGATTGCCGCGAGCCGGACTTCCATTCGTTCGTCGCCGAGCTGACCCGCGGCGCGATTGAAGAGCTCCATGACATGAGCCCGGCGCGCCAGCGTCGCCTGAAACACCGCCGATCCCGCTTGTGTCGTCTCGGGACCGAGCTTCTTCCAGGCGAGCCATGCGCCGACGGCGGCAGCCGCCGTCAGCGCCAAATTGCGGAGAATCTCGGACAGGGCGACCAGCGCTTCCATCCGCGACCCCCTTGCCGATCCTCAGAGGTCGAGGACCAGGCGCTCCAGATCCTCGAGGCTCTCCTTGACGCGGACGAGGAAGGTCACCGCCTCCTTGCCGTCGACGATGCGGTGATCATACGAAAGCGCCAGGTACATCATCGGGCGGATCACCACCTGGCCTCCGATCGCCACCGGCCGCTCCTGAATCTTGTGCATGCCGAGGATGCCCGACTGCGGCGCGTTGAGGATCGGGGTCGACATCAGCGAGCCATAGACGCCGCCATTCGAGATGGTGAAGGTGCCGCCCTGCATGTCGGCCATGCCAAGCTTGCCGTCGCGCGCGGCAAGACCCAGGCGGCCGATCTCCTTCTCGATCTCGGCGATCGACATCTGGTCGGCATCGCGCACCACCGGCACGACGAGGCCTTTCGGCGTGCCCACCGCGACACCGATATGGGCGTAGTTCTTGTAGACGAGGTCGGTGCCGTCGATCTCGGCATTGACCGCCGGGATCTCCTTCAGCGCATGGCAGACGGCCTTGGTGAAGAAGCCCATGAAGCCGAGCTTCACGCCGTGCTTCTTCTCGAACAGGTCCTTGTACTTGGTGCGCAGCGTCATCACCGCCGACATGTCCACCTCGTTGAAGGTGGTGAGCATGGCGGCGGTGTCCTGCGCATCCTTCAGCCGGCGGGCGATGGTCTGGCGCAGGCGCGTCATCTTCACGCGCTCCTCGCGCGGCGCGTCCTCGGCCGAGGACGGCGCGCGGGCGGCGGCCGGCGCCTTTTCCGACGGCGCGGAAGACGGGCCGCGGGCGATGGCGGCAAGGACGTCGCCCTTCAGCACCTGCCCGCGACGACCCGAACCGTCGACGTCGGAGAGACTGTTCTCGGTCATCAGCTTCTGCGCCGAAGGCGCCGGCGGCATGCTGCCAGCGGTGGGCGCGGGAGCCGACGGGGCCTCGACCTTTGCCGCCGCCGGTGCGGCGGCGGGCGCCGCTGCCGCCGGGGCAGGCGCCGCTGCAGGTTTGGCAGGCGCCGCGGCGCCGGCTGATGCCGTCCCGCCCTCGCCGATCGAGCCGAGGAGCGAGCCGGCCGCGACCGTCTCGCCGTCCCTGACGAGAATTTCCTCCAGAATGCCGGCGGCCGGTGCTGGCACTTCCACCGTCACCTTGTCGGTCTCGAGTTCGGCGATGGTCTCGTCGAGTTCGACGCGGTCGCCGACCTTCTTGTACCACTGGCCGACGGTCGCCTCGGTGACGGATTCGCCCAGCGTCGGAACTTTGATTTCGGTGCTCATCGGATGATCGATCTCTTCGAGGGTCTGCCAGGAAAGCTTTCGCGCATCACGAAAGACTAGGGATAGGGTGGACGGCGTCAGCCGAGGGCTTCCTCGAGGAAGGCCTCCAGCTGCGACAGGTGTTTTGACATGGTGCCGGCGGCGGGAGAGGCCGCGGCGGCGCGGCCGGCGTAGCGGACCTTCCGCTTCTCGGCGCCGATATGCTCCAGCACCCATTCCAGATAGGGGTCGATGAACGACCAGGCGCCCATGTTTTTCGGCTCTTCCTGGCACCAGACGATCTCGGCCTGCTTGAAGCGAGCCAGTTCTCCGATCAGCGCCTTGGCCGGGAAGGGATAGAGCTGTTCGAGGCGCAGGAGGTAGACGTCGTCGACGCCGCGCTTCTCGCGCTCCTCGAAGAGGTCGTAGTAGACCTTGCCCGTGCAGATCACGACGCGCCGCATCTTGGCGTCCTTGACGAGCTTGATCGGCCCGTCCTTCTTGATCTCGGCATCGTCCCAGAGAAGGCGATGGAACGAGGTGTCGCCCGACATTTCCGACAGGCTCGAGACGGCGCGCTTGTGGCGCAGCAGCGATTTCGGCGTCATCAGGATCAGCGGCTTGCGGAAGTCGCGCTTCATCTGCCGGCGCAGGATGTGGAAATAGTTCGCCGGCGTCGTGACGTTGGCGACCTGCATGTTGTCCTGCGCGCATTGCTGCAGGAACCGCTCCAGGCGCGCGGAGGAATGCTCCGGCCCCTGGCCCTCGTAGCCGTGCGGAAGAAGCATCACGAGGCCCGACATGCGCAGCCACTTCGCCTCGCCCGACGAGATGAACTGGTCGATGACGACCTGCGCGCCATTGACGAAATCGCCGAACTGCGCCTCCCAGAGCGTCAGCGCATTCGGCTCGGCAAGCGAATAGCCGTATTCGTAGCCGAGCACGGCCTCTTCCGAGAGCATCGAGTTGATGACCTCGTAGATCGCCTGGCCCTTGGCAAGGTTCGCCAGCGGCACGTAGCGCGTCTCGTCGCGCTGGTCGTAGAGGACCGAATGACGCTGCGAGAACGTCCCGCGCTCGGAATCCTGTCCGGACAGGCGGACAGGCGAGCCTTCCGTGACCAGCGTGCCGAAGGCCAGAGCCTCGGCGGTCGCCCAGTCGATGCCCTCGCCGGTCTCGATCGCCTTCGAGCGGTTGTCGAGGAAGCGCTGGATGGTCTTGTGGACCTCGAACCCCTCCGGTACTTCCGACAGCTTCTTGCCGATATCCTTCAGCGACTTCAGCTGGACGCCGGTGACGCCGCGGCGCGGCTCGTCCTCCTGCTCGGCGCGGCGCAGGCCCGCCCAGGCGCCGTCGAGCCAGTCGGCCTTGTTCGGATTGTAGCTCTGCCCGGCCTCGTGCTCCGCTTCCAGATGCGCGCGCCATTCCGCCTTGCGGGCGTCGACGTCCGCCTGGCTGATCGTGCCCTCCTCGACCAGCTTCTTGGAATAGAGCTCCAGCGTCGTCGGGTGGTTGCGGATCGTGCGGTACATGATCGGCTGGGTGAAGCCCGGCTCGTCGCCTTCGTTGTGGCCGTAGCGGCGATAGCAGAACATGTCGATGACGACGGGCTTGTGGAACTGCATGCGGAATTCGGTGGCGATCTTCGCCGCGTAGACCACCGCTTCCGGATCGTCGCCGTTGACGTGGAAGATCGGCGCCTCGACCATCTTGGCGACGTCCGACGGATAGGGCGAGGAGCGCGACAGACGCGGGTTCGTCGTGAAGCCGATCTGGTTGTTGATGATGAAATGCAGCGAGCCGCCGACGCGGTGGCCGCGCAGGCCCGACAGGCCAAAACACTCGGCGACGACGCCCTGGCCGGCGAAGGCCGCGTCGCCGTGAATGAGGAGCGGCAGGACCTGCGCCCGGACCTCTGCCGGCACGACCTCGGTGCGCGTGCCGCCGACGAGCGCGTCCTGCTTGGCGCGCGCCTTGCCCATCACGACCGGGTTGACGATTTCCAGATGCGAGGGGTTCGCCGTCAGCGACAGATGCACCTTGTTCTGGTCGAACTCGCGATCGGACGAAGCGCCGAGATGGTATTTCACGTCGCCCGAGCCTTCGACGTCCTCGGGCTTGTAGGAGCCGCCCGAAAATTCGTGGAAGATCGCCCGATGGGGCTTTGCCATCACCTGGGAGAGCACGTTCAGCCGGCCGCGATGGGCCATGCCGAAGACGATCTCCTTCAGGCCGAGCTGGCCGCCGCGCTTGATGATCTGCTCCAGCGCCGGGATCAGCGACTCGCCGCCGTCGAGACCGAAACGCTTGGTGCCCTTGTACTTGACGTCGATGAACTTCTCGAAGCCCTCGGCCTCGATCAGCTTGTTCAAAATGGCGCGCTTGCCCTCGGGGGTGAAGGCGACGCCCTTGTCCGGACCCTCGATGCGGGCCTGAAGCCAGGCCTTCTCGGCCGGGTTCGACATGTGCATGAACTCGATGCCGAACGTCGAGCAGTAGGTCCGCGTCAGGATGTCGACGATCTGGCGGAGCGTTGCGAACTCCATGCCGAGCATGTTGTCGATGAAGATCTTGCGGTCGTAGTCGGCCTCGGTGAAGCCATAGGCCTTGGGCGACAGCTCGTTGTAGTCGTCGTCCGGCTGGTCGGCGATGCCAAGGGGATCGAGCTTGGCGTGGAGATGGCCGCGCACGCGAAAAGCCCGGATCAGCATGATGGCCCGCACGGAATCGCGCGTCGCCTGCGTCACGTCCTCGGGGCTGAGCGGCGCTCCCGCCTTCTCGGCCTTCTCCTTGACCTTGCCGGCGACCTTCGCCTCGACCTGGCCCCAATCGCCGTCGAGCGCCGAGACGAGCTCGCCATTGGCCGCGATCGGCCAGTTCTTCTGCGTCCAGGAGGCCCCCTCGGCGCTCTTGATGACCGCCGCCTTGTCGTCCTTCAGCTCGCGGAAGAAATCCGCCCACTCCGGCGTGACCGACATCTCATCGGTCTGGTAGCGGGCATGCATGTCCTCGATATAGTCGGCATTGCCGCCATACAGGAAGGAAGTCATCGCCAGCGCGTCGTTGTCGGTATTGCGTGCCATCGTGTGTCGCGGCGCCGTCGGGACGCCGTCTCCTTCAGTCTGGGTTACGCGCGGCGGGGGCCCCTTGCCCCGCGCTGCACCTCGTCTCGTCCCGGATCCACGCAGTGCGCCCCCGGCTCATTTCGGGCCGCCGACGATGTCGACGGTTCCCTTCGTATCGACCGAAGTCGGCGATCCTGTGCCGACAGCGATGTTTTCCGCCGCCTGTTGGCGTCAGCCGCGCAGGAGCGCCGCCAGGGTCTTGCCGAGCTGCGCCGGCGACGGCGAGACGCGGATGCCGGCCGCCTCCATCGCCGCGATCTTGTCCTCGGCGCCGCCCTTGCCGCCGGAGACGACCGCACCGGCGTGGCCCATGGTGCGTCCGGCCGGAGCCGTGCGGCCGGCGATGAAGCCGACCATGGGCTTGGAACGGCCCTTCTTCTTCTCGTCGGCGATGAACTGCGCCGCGTCCTCCTCGGCCGAGCCGCCGATCTCGCCGATCATCACGATCGACTGCGTCTCGTCATCGGCCAGGAACATCTCCAGCATGTCGATGAACTCGGTGCCCTTCACCGGATCGCCGCCGATGCCGACGGCCGTGGTCTGGCCGAGGCCCTCGTTCGTCGTCTGGAAGACCGCCTCATAGGTAAGCGTTCCCGAGCGCGAAACGATACCGACCGAGCCTTTCTTGAAGATGTTGCCGGGCATGATGCCGATCTTGCACTGGTCGGGCGTCATCACGCCCGGGCAGTTCGGGCCGATCAGCCGCGAGGGCGAGGCATCGAGCCGCGCCTTCACCTTGACCATGTCCATCACCGGAATGCCCTCGGTGATGCAGACGATCAGCGGAATCTCCGCCTCGATGGCTTCCAGGATGGCGGCCGCGGCGCCCGCCGGCGGCACGTAGATCACCGAGGCGTTGGCGCCCGTCCGGTCGCGGGCTTCGGCGACGGAGGCGAAGATCGGCAGGCTCTCGCCCTTCGATCCCGTCCAGGTCTCGCCGCCCTTCTTCGGGTGCGTGCCGCCGACCATCTGCGTGCCGTGATAGGCCAGCGCCTGCTCGGTGTGGAAGGTGCCGGTCTTGCCGGTCAGGCCCTGGACGATGACCTTGGTGTTCTTGTCGACGAGAATGGACATGGATCAATTCGCTCCGTGGCGCAGCCGGGCGCCGGATGAAAGTGCCCCGGTCGCGTTAGCGTTCGGGGAAGGGGTTGACGGCACGGACAGTCCCGTAGAGCTGCCCGTGATTGAGGTCTTCTGTATAGAGCGTCCCGGCCCCGAGGCGCCCTGCTGCGGCGATGAGCGCGGCGTCCCAATAGTGAATCTGGTAGCGCTGCGAGAGGGCGATGCCCTCGACGACGATGTCGGAACCGACCTCGGCGACAGGCATGAGCGACAGCCGGCGGATCCATTCGAAGGCTTCGCCCACCGGCAGTCCGTACTTTTTCGTGGTGACGACATAGAATTCCGCCAGCACCTGTCCGGACAGGCCGTTGCCGCCAGCGGCAAGGATGTCGTGGGCGATCTCCCAGTGTCTCGGATAGTCATGTCTCCCCGTCGCCGCATAGATCAGGACGTTCGTGTCGAGGAAGCACGTGCTCCGCATAGATGCCCTCCCGATCGAACCGATAGCTCGGCCCGAGGCGCGCCGATGTGGTCTCGCTCATCGCGCGCAGTTCGCGCATCGCCTCGGCCACTCGCTCCTCGTTCTGGCCAAGGCTTTCCAGATGCTGACGCACGATGGCGTTGAGCGTCGTACCACGCTTGACGGCATAGGCCCGGGCGCGGTCGAGGACTTCGTCTTCGATGGCAAGAGTGACGTTCTTCATCGCACCATCTCCACAGGATCACACAGTGACAGAATGTGTGATCCTGTGCTCCGATTCAACCCTTGACGGCGGCGACGATCTTCTTCGCCGCATCGTCGAGATCGTCCGCCGCGGTGATGGCGAGGCCGCTCTCGTTCAATATCTTCTTGCCCTCGGCGACGTTCGTGCCTTCCAGGCGCACCACCAGCGGCACGGTCAGGCCGACATCCCGGACCGCGGCGACGACGCCCTCGGCGATGACGTCGCACTTCATGATGCCGCCGAAGATGTTGACGAGGATGCCCTTCACGTTCGGGTCGGCGGTGATGATCTTGAAGGCCGCGGTGACCTTCTCCTTGTTGGCGCCGCCGCCGACGTCGAGGAAGTTCGCGGGCTCGGCGCCGTAGAGCTTGATGATGTCCATGGTCGCCATCGCAAGGCCGGCGCCGTTCACCATGCAGCCGATGTCGCCGTCGAGCGCGACATAGGCGAGGTCGAACTTCGACGCCTCGATCTCCTTGGCGTCCTCCTCGCTCTCGTCGCGCAGCGCCTTGATGTCGTCGTGGCGGTAGAGCGCGTTGCCGTCGAAGGACATCTTGGCGTCGAGGACGCGCAGCCGGCCGTCCTTCATGACGATCAAGGGGTTCACCTCGAGGAGCGCCATATCCTTCTGGGTGAAGGCGTCATAGAGGATGGGGAAGAGCGTCAGACCGTCGGTCCGTGCCTGGTCCTTCAGCTCCAGCGCGTCGCAGAGCTTCGCCGCGTCGGCATCGGTCACCCCGGCCGTCGGATCGATCGCGACGGTCACGATCTTCTCGGGCGTGTCGTGCGCGACCGTCTCGATGTCCATGCCGCCCTCCGTCGAGACGACGAAGGCGACCTGGCCGACCGAGCGGTCGACGAGGATCGACAGGTACAGCTCGCGGTCGATGTCGGCGCCGTCCTCGATGTAGAGGCGGTTGACGACCTTGCCGGCGTCGCCCGTCTGCTTCGTCACCAGCGTGTGGCCAAGCATGTCGCGGGCGTTGGCGACGACTTCCTCGATCGAGCGCGACAGGCGCACGCCGCCCTTGGCGTCGGGGCCGAGCTCGACGAACTTGCCCTTGCCACGGCCGCCGGCATGGATCTGGCTCTTCACGACATAGAGCGGACCGGGCAGCTGCTTCGCCGCCGCTTCCGCCTCGCTCGCCGAGGTGATCGCAACGCCCGCAGCGACGGGCGCGCCAAAGCTCTTCAGCACTTCCTTGGCCTGGTATTCGTGGATGTTCATCGGGGATCTCTTTTCCGTGTGGCGGTCGCAGCCTTTCGGCGCGCCAAGTGTCGGATGCTAAAAGGGCCGGCGCGGGGCCGGCCCAGAGGATCAGGCGAGGTTCGGGGCGATGGTGGCGCAGGCCTCCATCAGGCCGCGCACCGAGGCGACGGATTTCTCGAACTGCGCCTGCTCGTCGCCGATCAATTCGATCTCGATGACCCGCTCGACGCCGCCGGCGCCGATGACGCAGGGCACGCCGACATACATGTCCTTCTGGCCGTACTCGCCCTTGAGGGCGGCGGCGCAGGGCAGGACTCGCTTCTTGTCCTTGAGATAGCTCTCGGCCATCTCGATCGCGGAGGCGGCCGGCGCGTAGTAGGCCGAACCGGTCTTCAGCAGGCCGACGATCTCGGCGCCGCCGTCGCGGGTGCGCTGGACGATCTCTTCCAGCTTCTCCTTGGAGATCCAGCCCATCTTGACGAGGTCGGTCAGCGGGATGCCGGCGACCGTCGAATAGCGCGTCAGCGGAACCATGGTGTCGCCGTGGCCACCCAACACGAAGGCGGTGACGTCCTGCACCGAGACGTTGAACTCGGTCGCGAGGAAGGTGCGGAAACGACCGGAATCGAGAACGCCGGCCATTCCGACGACCTTGTTCTTCGGCAGGCCGGAGAATTTCTGCAGCGCCCAGACCATGGCGTCCAGCGGGTTGGTGATGCAGATGACGAAGGCGTCCGGCGCGTATTTCGCAATGCCGGCGCCGACCTGCTCCATGACCTTCAGGTTGATGCCGAGGAGATCGTCGCGGCTCATGCCGGGCTTGCGCGGCACGCCGGCGGTGACGATGCACACGTCCGCGCCCTCGATGCCGGCATAGTCGTTGGCGCCGGAGAGCTTTGCGTCAAAACCTTCCACCGGGCCGGACTGGGCGATGTCGAGCGCCTTGCCCTGCGGCGTGCCCTCGGCGATGTCGAACATGACGATGTCGCCGAGTTCCTTGAGCGAGGCGAGGTGGGCGAGCGTGCCGCCGATCATGCCGGAGCCGATGAGGGCGATCTTCTTGCGGGCCATGGATGTCCTTCGTATCGGTTGCTTGGCGCCTGTTACGCCGCGATCACTGACAGTTCATTGACGACCACGGGTGGAAACATCACGGGGGTCGCCGCAGCCCTGCCTGAACGATCACTGTCCAATGCGCGGGCGGCACTCTGCCGCAGGGCATAAAGCGCTTCGCCCGTCTTTTCAACAGTTCGCGTTGCAGCATAACGTTTTCAAACGTTTAGTGCGCTCGGCATTTACGTAAACGGAAGAGTGTTTTGCCTGCCGGAACAAGGCGAAGCAGGGGCGGACCACTGTGACAAGAAATTCATCGAATATTTCTATCGGTCGACGGCCTGACGCCCGCAGGCGGGCCGGAAGGATGCTGTTCGTCGGATCGCCGACAGCGTCGCCGGCGTGGCGGCGCGCTCACAGGAAGAGCCGGGAGCTCACGGCGCGGCAGACTGCCCCGTGAAGGAGGCCGTCGCATCTCGCCCGCCGGCAGCGTCGAACGCCGGTCGTTCGCGGTCGGACAGCAATCAGGCCGGCGTCTCCTTGCCGGCGGAGGCGGCGGCCAGATAGTCGGCCGAGCGCATCTCCGTCAGCCGCGACACGGTGCGGGCGAACTCGAAGGCTTCGGTCCCGGTCTGGCCCCGGTAGATCTCGTCGATCGGCGCCTCGGCCGACAGGACGACGCGCCGGCCGCAATCATAGAGCGTATCGATCAGCGTGATGAAGCGCTTGGCCTCGTTGCGCTCGGCCTCGGCCATGACCGGCACACGGTCGATCACCAGGGTATGGAAGCGCTTGGCGAGCGCCAGGTAGTCCTGTGCACCGAGCGGCCGCTTCAAGAGGTCGCCAAAGTCGAACCGCGCCGCGCCATTGCCGGCAGCCGGCACGCGGACGGTGCGCCCCTTGACCGAGAGCGAGGCCGGGCCGGGCTTCTGTCCGGCCAGCAGCGCCGTCCAGACCGTGTCCATGCGCGCATCCGCCTCGGGACCGAGCGGCGTCACATAGAGGTTCTCCTCCCCCACGGCCGCGAGGCGGTAGTCCTCGGCGGCGTCCAGCCGGACGATGTCGACATGGAGCTTCAATTCGTCGAGGAAGGGCAGGAACAGACCGCGGTTCAGACCGTCGCGGTAGAGATCGTCCGGCGCGACGTTGGACGTGGCGACGAGGACGACGCCGGTTTCGAACATCGCCTTGAAAAGGCGCGACAGGATCAGCGCGTCGGCGACGTCGGTGACCGAGAACTCGTCGAAGCAGAGGAGCTTTGCCGTCGCCGCGATGTCGGCGGCGACCGGCGGCATCGGATCGTCGCCGCGCGCGCTGCCGTCCTTGACCGCCGCGCGGTGCGCGCCGATCCGCTCGTGCACCTCGGCCATGAAGGCATGGAAATGCACCCGGCGCTTCGGTGATACCGAGGCCGAGCGATAGAACATGTCCATGATCATCGTCTTGCCGCGGCCGACCTCACCATGGATGTAGACGCCCCGCACCGGCTCGGCCGGCCTGGACTTGCCGAACAGCCAGCCAAGCGCGCTCTGCTTGGAGGCGAGATTGGTTGCCGAGAGCTGGCGATCCAGGAGGTCGAGCCGATCGGCGAGCCTGCGCTGTGCCGGATCCGCCTCGATCTCGCCGCTCGAGACGAGCCGGTCGAGCGCCGACCGGACCGGGCCCGGACGCTGGCGGATCGGCGGGGAGGAAGGGGACATGGCAAGACTCGGGATGCGAAGAGCGATGGATGAGCGATCGACAGTAGGGAGAGGTCCGGTGCCCCGACGCCATCCCGGCTCGATACGACCCCGGTCTTGGCCGAACGCCCTCCCGTTACGCCAGCTTGACCCGGGATCCCTTTCTCGAACGCCGAAGAGATCCGCGGACGGGCCGGCCGCCAAGAGCTGAGCCGGTTCAGAACAACCTCGGTCATGCCGGGTATGGACAGTTCAAGTCACGCCGGTCGCCAGACCGTATCGCGACCGGAACGGACAGGGGATGGCCCCGGCCCGCCGCAGGGCGAAGGGATCAGCGGTAGAGGCTGATCGCCGCGCCGCCGGTGGTCTGGCCGTCATAGCGGGTGCCGCCGGAATTGTTCAGGCTGGCCACGGTCGACCCGCTCGAATCCTTCAGGACGACCTGGCTTCCCGACACGTCCCAGGCCGAAACGTCCGCGACCTGACCCGGGCATCCGCGCGAGGCGGCGCGGTAGCCGCCGGTCCACTTGGTCAGGGCCATGAAGATCTGGCAGTTGCCGCCGCCCGAAGAAACCTTCCAGGCGCCGACGAGGCCCTCGCGCGTGACCGGGCCGGCCGAAGCGGTCTGTACCGGCGCAGCCGGAGAGGCCGGCGTCGTCCCGGCCGTCGGATCGACGGGTGGCGGCGTGGCCGTAGCCACGGTCACCGGCGGGGGAGGCGCAGGCGGCGGCGGCAGCTGGCTCGACGATACCTGTCCGGTCGGGGCGGGCCGCAGGGGTGCCAGTCCGCTGTCGGCCATCGGCGAGACCGAGCGGGTGCAGGCGGAAACCGCCAGAACCGACGCCAGAACCGCACATGTCTTCATCATTCGTGTCATCACTTGGTCTTTCCCCGGCGCCGGCTGTACGGTCCGTGTCGGCCGACAGCGCTCCAGCGCTAACCCTCTTGACCGATTTCCGATCCCTCGACCGTCGCGGTCGATCCGCCATCCTTGCCGAAGGAGAGGCGGCTCGGATGCCGCGCCTCCTGCCGAAAAAGGCTTCATTTCCTCTTAAAGCGGAGCGAACCGGCCTTTCGCAAGGTGGAATAACGCGCATTTGCGCACAATTGGCGGCAAAACGGTCGATCAGGCGGCAGATCGGCCAAATCGCAACAGTTTGCCACAAATGCCACCGGCTGCCGCGACTAGGGGCTTCGATCAGCTGTCGGAATCGGCTTTCGGGATTTCGACGTCGATCATCGGACGGTGGAAATCGCCGGTCACCGGGTCCATCGCCCAGAGCTCGCCGGTGGAGATATCGAACCAGGCGCCGTGAAGGCTCAGCCGGCCCTTGCCCTCCAGGATGGAGACGCAAGGAAAGGTGCGCAGATTGGCAAGCGAGAAGCGGATCGAGATGCGCTCCAGCGCCGTCTGGCGTTCCCCCGTCGTCATCAGACCGTTCGCCATCACGACCTTGGCCGGCGCCTCGACCATGCTCATCCACTTGCCGATGAAATCGCCGGGCGAGAGCGGCTTGGCCTCCGGATCGAGCGCCGCCTTGATGCCACCGCAGCGGCCGTGCCCGAGCACCACGATGTGCTGGACCTTCAGCGCCTGCACGGCGAATTCAAGCGCCGCGGATGTCGCATGGTATTCGCCGTCGGGCGAATAGGGCGGCATCAGATTGGCGACGTTGCGGATGACGAAGAGCTCGCCCGGCGCCGCGTCGAAGATCGTCTCGGGCGCCGCGCGCGAGTCGCAGCAGGCGATGACGAGCGTGCGCGGCTCCTGGCCCTCGCGCGCGAGTTCCCGGTAGCGCTGCTCTTCCGTCCGGTAGCGCCCGGACATGAAGGCCTTGTGGCCGGCAAGAAGATGGTCGGGTAACAGCTCCATGCCTTCGCTCCTACCGCATCGCGGTTCCGCCATCAATCGGCTCCCGTGCGGCGAGCGGGCATCTGCTCTCGCACGCTCGCCTGTCGGCTACGCCCAGATCGCGATCGGCAGGCCCTGCGCATCGCGGTCGGGCGGCGCCGGATGCGCCACGGCGATGCCGGCGACATGGCGCGCGGCCACACACAGCATGGCGCAGGCGTCCAGAAAATCGTCCTGGGCCGAGCCCGCCGGCGCCGGTGCATAGAGAAAGCCGCGGTCGAGCCCGGCGGCCAGAAGAAGCCGGCGCCGCTCCTCCATGCCCGCGGCGTCGACGCTGCCCCGGATCTTCTTCGGACTGGCCACGGGTTCACTGCCATTGAGGAGGCGGAAGGCCAGCTCCGGATGGCTCTCGATCACCCGATCCGCGCGGCGGGGATCGGCGCGCAGCAGACGGTCGATCTCGATGATCTTGGGGAACAGGCCGAATCCCTGGATCGAGATGCGGCGTGGCGGGTGCGACAGCCGCGCGGCGATGTCACAGGCCGCGCGATAGGCTTCGCGGCGATGCAGCTCGGAACGGAAGGGTCCCGCCCCGGCCTCCACCGCCGCCCGTGCCGGAATCGAGAAGACGCTGGACTGGCGCGCGCCGAGGAGCGGCCGCGTCGCCTTTTCCGCTGCCCGTCCCGGTCCCTCGATCCGCTCGGGCAGGCCGATCGGCATGTCGACGGCAAGAACGGCGTCGTCCGGCAAGGCACCCAGCAGAAAATCGAAGCGCGGAAACACCCGCGCCTCCAGCCTCGCGGGCAACAGGGCACCGACAGCGTCCCCGGCTGGCCCCGCGTCTGTCCCACCCAGCCGCCCGATCACCGCCACCCAGCCGGCGCGGCAGCCGTCGACGCCGGCGATCACGCGCCCGCTGCCGGCAGCGTCGGCCGCATCATACGATCCGGTGACGTCCCCGCTCACGCCCGCCGGTTGCCGTGCGGCAGTCCGAGCCGGCGCATCTGCACCATGGCCATCGGATGCTTCAGGCTGTCGGTGTCGGTTTCCAGCGTCAGCTCGTTGGCGCCGCGCTTCGTCGTCCGCGCCAGGATCTCGTAGACCGCTGCCGTCGTCGTCTGCAGCGCCTTTTCGTTCGTCATGCCGGAGAGGATGCGGGCGAGAAATACCGCCGAGGTGAGATCGCCGAGACCGTTCGGGGCGTTCGGGATCTGCCGGTGCTCGGCCAGAGCCGCCTGATATCCGTCGACGAGGAGGTTGCCGGTGCCGCCCTTCAGCAGCGGAAAGGCCGAGGTGACGACCACGGTCGGCGGCCCGAGGGCACTGGCCGCCTCGATGAGATGCGAATTGTCGGAGAATTCGAGCCCGGTCAGAAACTCCAGCTCGAAGCGGTTCGGCGTCACGATATCGGCGAGCGGCAGCAGATGATCGCGGATGGCGACGAGCGTGGCCTCCGGCTGGTACAGCTTTCCGCCGTCGCCGAGCACCGGATCGAGCAGGTAGACGAGGTTCGGATTGACCGTTCGGATCGCCTCGATCAGGCGCGCCGCGGGCTCGACCTGTTCGGGCGCGCCGAAATAGCCGGTGATGACCGCACCGATCTCGCCCAGCCAGGGCGCGCGGCAAAGGTCGGCGACAAGGCTGGCGAAGGTATCTGCGGGCGGCACGATGCGCGTCGACGGGCCGTGGCCGGGATGCCAGGGCAGCGTCACCGTCGGCACGGCCCAGACCGGAAAGCCCAGCGATTCCAGCGCCAGCACGACGGCGCGGTTGCCCACCGTGCCGCGCACGACATGGCTGGAGATCGAAAGGACGGCCGGCAGGTCCCGCCGGGACGAAGCATGTGTCGCGCTCATCGGAACTAGCTGCGCATGAGGTAGAGAACGAGTGAAACCGCCATCGCCAGGAAGGCGATGAAACCCAGGATCCGGCCGATACGCGTGCCCAGCACCTCGATCGGATCGTCTCGGTCGGCATCGACGGCGGAAAGATGGCCCCAGGTATTCGACAGGAGCCGGCCGGTCCCGGCCCCGATCTGCGGGCTGGTCTCCTCGTTGATGCGATGCAGGATGGCCGCCGCCTCGCGGGTCCGCGCATCGTCGCCGGATTCATGCCGGGAAGGGCCTGTGGATGGTTCGCTCATGCCGGGAAGCCTGACGGAAAAGACGGTCGAGAGCAAGCCGCGGACCGTCTGTCGCGCCTGCAAACGCCGTGTTACAGAGGCGGGCGCGCCGGCAGCCCGGCTGGACGTGCCCCTCCCCGGCTTGCCCCGGATCGCCCCTCGGAGCCGATGATGTCCCCTGCCGCCCGCCTCTTCCGTCCCCTACTTGTCCTGGCCTTGCTCGGGCCGCTTCTGTCCGCCTGCGGGATCAACACCATCCCGACGCTGGAGGAGCAGGCGAAGGCCTCCTGGAGCCAGGTGCAGAACCAGTACCAGCGCCGTTCCGACCTCATCCCGAACCTCGTCGAGACGGTGAAGGGGTATGCGGCACAGGAGAAGGAGGTTCTGACCGCCGTGGTCGAGGCGCGCGCCAAGGCGACCGCCACCAATATCGACGCCAGCCAGCTGACCGACCCGGCCGCGGTGCAGAAATTCCAGGCCGCGCAAGGCGAGCTCTCCGGCGCGCTGTCACGCCTGCTCGTCACCGTCGAGGCCTATCCCGACCTCAAGTCGAACCAGAATTTTCTCGCTTTGCAGAGCCAGCTCGAAGGCACCGAGAACCGCATCGCCGTCGCCCGGCGCGACTTCATCGATGCCGTGCGCGTCTACAACACCGAGCTCCGGACGATTCCCGGCTCGTGGTATGCGAGCTGGTTCTATCCGGAGTCCAAGCCAATGGAATCCTTCACCGCCGAGGCCGGCTCCGACCAGCCGCCGACGGTGAAGTTCAACTGAGGTCTTGCCGGTGATTCCCCGGCCTGCAACGGCTATCCCGCCCGGCGGTGACCGGGGCAGCTGGCGGGGGAAAGCGCTCGTCATCGTGTTGGCGCTCTTCGTCGTCGCGCTGGTTTCCGGCGTGCAGCCGGCGGCGGCTCAGGACTACCCGGCCCTCACCGGCCGCGTCGTCGATGCGGCCGATCTGCTCGATCCTGCGACGGAAACGGCCCTCGACCAGAAGCTTGCGGCCTTCGAGCAGACATCGTCCGACCAGGTCGTCGTCGCCACCGTGCCCGATCTCCAGGGTCAGGCCATCGAGGAATTCGGCGTCGGTCTCGGCCGTGCCTGGAAGATCGGCCGCGAGGGCGAGAACAACGGCGTCGTCCTCCTCGTCTCCCGCGACGACCGCAAGGTGCGCATCGAGGTCGGCTACGGCCTCGAAGGCACGCTCACCGACGCCCTGTCGTCGCTGATCATCCAGAGCGATATCCTCCCCTCCTTCCGGGCCGGCGACTATCAGGCGGGAATTACCAACGGCGTCGACGGCATCCTGAAAGTGCTCTCCGGCGATGCCGCCGAGCTCCAGGCGCGGGCCGAGCGCAATGCCGGATGGGAGGGGGAGGACGTCGAAGGCATCGTGTTCTTTCTGCTCTTCGCGCTGGTCTGGATCTTCGTGATCGGGGCCGGCATGATGAGCTTCTTCGCCCGCCGCTTCGGCACCAAGGTCGGCAAGAACCGCTGGCGCTGGCTCGGCATGGTCTGGGCGCTCTCGCAGTCGAGCGGCGCCGGCCGTTCCGGCAGTTCCTTCGGGGGCGGCGGATTTTCCAGCGGTTCCTCGGGCGGCGGCTTCTCCGGCGGCGGCGGCTCCTTCGGCGGCGGAGGCTCGTCCGGCTCATGGTGAAAAACCTCGCCTTCACCAAAGCCGACCACGCCCGCGTCGACGCGGCGATCCGCGCGGCCGAAGCAAGGACGAGCGGCGAGATCTTTGCCGTCTTCGCACGGTCGAGCGACAGTTACGTCTTCGTCTCCTCCTTCTTCGCGCTTCTCCTCACCTTCGCCGCGGCGCTCATCTCGGCCCTCGTCGCCGCCATCGCGGACATCCCCGTCTCGGGCCTGACGCTGCAGGTGACGGAGCTGGTCCTCGCAGGTCTCCTGCTGCTGGCGCTTCGCCTGTCCGTGCCGCTGCGCATGCTCTTCGTCCCCGCCGGGCTGAAGGCCGAGCGCGCGCACCGCACCGCGCTTGCGCAGTTCATGGCGCACAATCTCCAGGCGACCGAAAACCGCACCGGCGTCCTCATCTTCGTCTCCGAGGCCGAGCACCACGCCGAAGTTATCGCGGATGCCGGCATCAACGAAAAGGTGCCCCAGGCCGAATGGGACGCGCTTGTCGCCATGCTCGTCGAGGCGGCGAAGGCCGATCGCCTCGCCGACGGCTATGTCGAGGCGATCGCCGCCGCCGGCCGCATTCTCGGGGCGCACTTTCCCGCCACCGGCAGAAACCCGAACGAAATCCCGGACCGCCTCGTCGAACTCTGACGGACGCCGGCGGCACCCGCGATGGCGAGGCCGCGATCGTCCCGTCATCCGGGCATGACATGCTGCGCCGAGCCGCATTCATGAGAAGTCGCAAGGGTCGAATCGCCGTCCCGCCCTATGTTGCCGTGAAGACCGATGGAGGACGAGACCGCATGACCCCTGCCAAAGCCGACATCCTGGCCGCCGTTCTCGCCACGCTCGATACCGCGGGCGATGCCGCGACCCTCGCGCCGCTTCTCTTCGACCGGCCGCCCGCCGACGATCTCGCCGGCTTCGAGCCGGCGGCCCTGGCCTTTGCGGCGGCCCACGCCGCCGCCGCGCTGACCGCCCATCGCGCCGGGTCGCCGGTCGTCGCCGTCGAAATGGCCGACACATTCGCTGTTGCCGGCACCGAACTCTTGCTCACGACCATCGTCAACGACGACATGCCATTCCTCTTCGACTCCGTCATGGCGGAGATCGCCGAACGGGCTGCCGGAATCGCCTATATCTCGCACCCGATCCTCGACATCGCCCGCGACGCGGGCGGGACGATCCGGAGCTTTTCCGCTGCCGGCGCGCTGGGGTCCATCGGCGAAAATGCCGCCCGCGTCAGTCTGATCCAGGTCGCGATCGAGCCGGATTCCGACCCGGACGGCGCCGCCCGTCTTGCCGCCGCGCTCGACCGGATCCTGCGCCAGGTCCATCTCGCCGTCCGCGATTTCCGCCCCATGCTGAAGCGTGTGGGCGAGGCAGCGGCGGACATGCGCGAGCGTGCGAACGCCCTCGCCGGCACGCCGCAGCAGGCGATGGTTGCCGAGTCCGCCAATCTTCTGGACTGGCTTCTGGCCGACAATTTCATCTTCCTCGGCGCCCGCGAGTTCGACTATGTCGGCGCCGCGCACGAGGAAGCGCTGGTGCGCCGCGACGAGGAAGCGCTCGGCATCCTGTCCGACCCGGAAGTGCGCGTCCTTGGCCGTGCCGGCCAGGCCGTGACGACGACGCCGGAGATCCGCGCCTTCCTGCAGGCGCCGAACCCGCTGATCGTCACCAAGGCCAATTCCCGCTCCTTGGTCCACCGCCGCAGCTACATGGATTACATCGGCGTCAAACGCTACGCCGAGGACGGCAGCTTCATCGGCGAGCTGCGCATCGTCGGCCTCTTCACCTCCTCGGCCTACACCCACTCCATCCTGACCATCCCCTATCTCCGGCTGAAGGCCGAGACCGTGATCGCGCGCTTCGGCCTCGCCAGCGGCTCGCACTCGGCCAAGGCGCTCCTCAACGTCCTGGAATCCTATCCGCGCGACGAAATGTTCCAGATCGACGTCGATCTCCTCGAGCGCTTTGCCGGCACCGTGCTCGACCTCGGCGAGCGGCCGCGGGTGCGGGTCCTGCCGCGCGTCGACCGCTTCGACCGTTTCGTCTCCATCCTCGTCTTCGTGCCGCGCGACCGCTATGATTCGCGCCTGCGCGAGCGCATCGGCCAGCTCCTCGCCGAAAGCTTCGACGGCCACATCTCGGCCTACTACCCGGCCTTCCCCGAGGGTGGACTGACGCGAGTCCACTTCATCGTCGGCCGCCCCGGCGGATCGACGCCAACGGTCGACGCCGCCGCGCTGGAGCAGCGCATCGCCGAGATGGCGAAAGCCTGGGAGGACGGCTTCATCCGGGCGATCCACGCCGAGGGCGCGTCGCACGACCTCGTCGACTTCGCCGCGGGCCTGCCCGACAGCTATCGCGACGTCGTCGCGCCGGCCGAGGCGGTGGGCGACACGCAATGCATGGCGGAGCTCAGGCAGGACGCGGCGCTCTCGGTCGACTTCTACCGTCGTCCCGGCGATCCGGACACGCTGGTACGGCTGAAGATCTACCATCTCGGCGCCGCCGTCGCCCTGTCGACGCGCGTGCCGATCCTCGAAAACATGGGCTTTTCAGCCATTTCCGAGCGCACTTTCCAGATCCGCCGCCCGGACGGCGAGACGGTCCACCTCCACGACATGGACCTCGTGCGCCAGCGCGGGGGGGCGATCGTCCTTGCCGACGACGGCGCGGCCCTGCAGGTGACCTTTGCCGCGGTCTCCGCCGGCGAGATCGAGAATGACGGCTTCAACGCCCTCGTCCTCGAAGCTGGCCTTTCCTATCGCCAGGCGAATGTTCTCAGGGCCTATGCGCGCTATCTGCGCCAGGCCGGCATCGCCTACGGCCAGGATTTCCTCGCCGCGACGCTCCTGCGCCAGCCGGCGATCGCCGCTTCGCTCTGGCAGGTCTTCGACGCGAGCTTCAATCCGGCCCACGCACCCGTCCCGGCCCCCGCAACCTCGGACAATCCGGAGGATCCGGCCGATCCGCAGGCCGTCCAGCGCCGCCTGGCCGAGGCGCATGGCGCCGCGAAATGCTTCGATGCCGTCATCGAGGCCTTGGACGACGTCGACAGCCTCGACGACGACCGCATCATCCGCCGCTTTCTCGGCGTGATCCTGGCGACCCTGCGCACGAACTTCTACGCCGTCGACGGCACCTCGGCCGAGGAGGGCTCCACACCGACCCATGTCGCGCCCGCGCTCGCCTTCAAGCTCGATTCCTCGGCCGTCGAGGGGCTCCCCGCGCCGGTGCCGTTCCGCGAGATCTTCGTCTTCGATGCCCGCGTCGAGGGCGTGCACCTGCGCTTCGGCCGCGTCGCCCGCGGCGGCTTGCGCTGGTCCGACCGCAGCCAGGACTACCGCACCGAGGTGCTCGGCCTCGTCAAGGCGCAACAGGTGAAGAACGCCGTCATCGTGCCGGTCGGCGCCAAGGGCGGCTTCTTCCCCAAACGCCTCGGCGATCCCGCGAGCCGCGACACCTGGTTCGAGGCCGGCCGCGCGGCCTACGTGGTCTTCATCGCCTCGCTGCTCTCGGTCACCGACGATATCGACGGCGCCGACATCGTGACGCCGGACAAGGTCAAGCGCTATGACGGCGAGGATCCCTATTTCGTCGTCGCCGCCGACAAGGGCACCGCGACCTTTTCCGACACCGCCAATGCCATCGCACAGGCCAACGGCTTCTGGCTCGACGACGCCTTCGCCTCGGGCGGCTCGGTCGGCTACGACCACAAGGCCATGGGCATCACCGCCCGCGGCGCCTGGGAAGCGGTGAAGCGGCATTTCCGCGAAATGGATCGCGATATCCAGACGGCGCCCTTCACCGTCGTCGGCTGCGGCGACATGTCGGGCGACGTTTTTGGCAACGGCATGCTCCTGTCGCCCGAAACGCGGCTCATCGCCGCCTTCGACCACCGCGACATTTTTCTCGACCCCAATCCTGACGCGGCCGCATCGCTTGCCGAGCGCCAGCGCCTGTTCGCCCTTCCGCGCTCCTCCTGGGCCGACTACGACAAGGCGCTGATCTCGGCCGGCGGCGGCGTCTTTTCGCGGCGGGAGAAGCTGATCCGCCTGTCGCCGGAAGCCGCCGCCGCCATCGGCTGGGACCGGATGTCGGGGACACCCGCGGAAATCATCAACGCCATCCTGAAGGCGCCGGCGGACCTCCTCTGGTTCGGCGGCATCGGCACCTACATCCGCTCGTCCGCCGAGACCAATGCCGATGTCGGTGATCGCGCCAACGATGCCCTGCGCGTTACGGGCGCCCAGGTCCGGGCGAAAGTCGTCGGCGAGGGTGCCAATCTCGGCGTCACCCAGCGCGGCCGCATCGAATATGCCCGGGCCGGCGGGCGCATCAACACCGACGCCATCGACAATTCCGCCGGCGTCAACACGTCCGACGTCGAGGTCAACATCAAGATCGCGCTGAAGAGCGCCATGGCCGAGGGCCGCCTCACCCGCGAAAGCCGCAACGTGCTCCTGGCCTCGATGACGGCCGAGGTCGGCCAGCTCGTGCTCGCCAACAATTACGAGCAGACGCTGGCGCTGTCGCTGGAGGCGCGGCGCGGTGTCTCGGCCCTGCCGCTGCAGGCGCGCTTCATGACGGTGCTGGAGGAGGCGGGCCTGCTCGACCGCGCCGTCGAGCTCCTGCCGACCGATGCCGGGCTCGCCGACCTGCGGGCCTCCGGCATCGGCCTCTCCCGGCCGGAAGTCGCGGTGCTGCTCGCCTATTCCAAGATCGTTCTGTTCGACCAGTTGATCGACAGCAGCCTGCCCGACGATCCCTATCTCCGCGATCGGCTGTTCACCTATTTCCCGGCGCCGATGCGGCAGGCGCATGCCGGCGACATCGAGGGCCATCGCCTGGCCCGCGAAGTCGTCGCGACGGTGCTGGCCAATCTTGCCGTCAACTGTCTCGGTCCGACCTTCGTCACATCGGTGCGCGACGCGACGGGCGCCGCGCCCGCCGAGGTCGTCGCGGCCTTCGTCGCGGCCTATGACGGGCTGGGCGGCGGCGGCCTCCTCACCCGGATCGACGGACTCGATGCGAAAATCCACGGCGAGACGCAGAACGCACTCTACGCCGCCGCCTCCGGCATGCTTCAGGGCGTGACCCGCTGGTTCGTGCAGAATGGCGACCTCGGCACGGGTCTGGGCACCGCCATCGCCGCCGTGCAGGAGATCGCCGCGACGCTGCGACCGCAGCTCCTGTCGCTTGCGAGCAACCGTGCCCGCCAGGAGGCCGAGGATCGCGTCAGGCAATGGCAGGAAAAGGGCGTGCCGGGCGATCTCTCGGCCGAGATCGCGCTCCTGCCGCTTCTCGCGCTCGTGCCGGACATCGCCTTTGTCTCACGTGAAACAGGAACGCCGCTGCAGTCGGCCGTGTCGGCCTATTTCGACATCACCCGGCTGTTCGAGATCGGCCGGCTGGAGGCAGCCCTCCAGCGGCTGGAGCCGGTCGACTACTACGAGATCCTGGCACTCGACCGCGCCGCCAGCCAGATCGCCAGCGCCCGCCGCCGCCTCACGGCGCGCGCGCTCGCCGAATTCGGCGCGGCGGCAGCTCCCGTCGCCGCCTGGGCCGAGAGCCGCCAGGCGACGGTCGGCCGCATCACCGCCCAGATCGCCGCCCTCGCCGGCAGCGGCGACACCTCGGTCGCGCGTCTGACGGTGGCGGCGGGATTGCTGTCGGATCTGTCGGCCTAGAGTCTCGGGCGATTTATCGAGATCGCCCTATAATCTAGGTCTTTGCTTGCCGCGCCGGATGCTGCGAAAAACCGGATTCCGCTTTTTCGCCCGGCGCTTTAGGCGCGTCGGGGATGGGTATTGTCCACCGTGGGCCCCCTCATCCAGCCCTTCGGGCCACCTTCTCCCCGATGGGAAGAAGAACAGGCGTCGAGGCCCTGACAGAACTTGGTGCCATTCCTCGCCCCGCAGGGGAGAGGGTGGCCGGCGCAAAGCGCAGGACGGAAGAGGGGCGGCGCAGACTTTGGCTTTACTGGTCGCACGCCTTCCTCAGGCTGGAAGCCGTCGGCCTCTCAGCCCCCATCCTCACTTCTTCTTGTCGGCGCCCGTCGTCTGGGCTGCTGCGAACTTGCCTGGGACGGTCGAGGGAACCGCGGCCTTGGCCTTGTCGGCCTTGGGTTTGCGGGTTTCCTTGTTGCTGCGCATCTGACCTTTGGCCATGGTCTTTTTCCTCACTGGGTTGAAGGTGGGCGAACCTAGCATGGGCCGAAGCGGCGAGGCAGGGGGATTCGGCGGTTGCCAGCCCGGTCGGTGGCGCGGCGTTCGCGCACTGGCATCTTGTCCGCCCGCGCGTCACAGTGGCACTTGCCCCGGCCCGTGGCCGGCCCTGCCCGAGCCCCGGAAGACCCATGCCGACAGTTGACACGCCGCCTTTCGCCCACCCGCTCCGGCAGAAGGCGGTCTGGGGCTGGATGGCCTTCGATTTCGCCGCCCAGCCCTTCTTCACCGTGATCATCACCTTCGTCTTCGGGCCCTATCTGGTGTCGCAGATGGCGACCGACCCGGCCACGGGCCAGACCGCCTGGGGGCTGGCCGCCGCCGCCGCCTCAATCACGGTTGCCCTGTTCTCGCCCTTCCTCGGCGCCGTCGCCGATCGCACCGGCCCGCGCAAACCCTGGATCGCCTGTTTCGCCGCGGTGAAGATCTTGGCGCTCTGCGCGCTCTGGACGGCAGCACCCGGCACCAGCCTGTTCGCCGCCCTGGCGCTTCTGGTGCTGGCGCAGGTCGCGGCGGAATTCTCGATCGTCTTCAACGACGCGATGATCCCGCGTCTTGTCCGGCCCGCCAATATCGGGCGCGTGTCGAACCTTGCCTGGGGTCTAGGCTATCTCGGCGGGATGATCTTTCTCGGCCTGACGCTGGCCTTCATCGCCGGGAGCCCGGACACCGGGAAGACGCTGGCCGGCCTGCCGCCGCTGTTCGGGCTCGACCCGGCGGCGGGCGAGGGAGCGCGGGCGACGGCGCCGATGGCGGGACTCTGGTACCTCGTCTTCGTCCTGCCGATGTTCCTGTTCACGCCCGATGTCGCCGTGCGCGAGCCGATCGGACGGGCGGTGCGCGACGCGCTCGGCGATCTCGCCGGCACGGTCAGGGAGGCCCGCACGCGCCGACCGCTGTTCCGCTTCCTGCTCGCCCGGATGGCCTACCAGGACGGCGTCAACGCGCTGCTGGTTCTGGGCGGCGCGTTTGCGGCGGGCATGTTCGGCTGGTCGGTGACCGAGTCCGGCCTTTTCGGCATTCTGCTCACCGTCACGGCGATTCTCGGCTGCGCCGCCGCAGGGCTGCTCGAGTCGCGGCTGGGTTCCAAGCGCGTGGTGATCGCCTCGATCCTCTGCCTGATGCTGGCGACGCTGGGCATCGTCTCGACCGCGACGGACTCGACCCTGTTCGGGATGCTGGCCTGGCCGGCCGTGACCGCGGACGACCGTCTGTTCGCAACGCCGGCCGAGCGGGCCTATCTCGGCTGGGGACTTCTCATCGGCCTCGCCTTCGGCCCGATCCAGGCCTCGTCGCGGGCCTGGCTCGCGCAATCGGTCAGTGCCGACGAGGCAGGCCGCTATTTCGGCCTCTACTCGCTGACCGGCCGGGCGACGTCCTTCCTCGCCACGCTGTCGGTCGCGGCGCTGACCTTCCTGGCGGCGCAATGGACCAGCCCCGAACTGGCGACGCGGATCGGCATGTCGGCGATCCTCGCCTTCTTCCTCGTCGGGCTCGTCTTGTTGTGGGGCACACCCGCACCAGCGCGCGAAACCCTCCGCTGACCCAGCGGCCGATCCCGCGGCCCGGCCAGATTTCCAGGAGGCCCAGTTTTCGAAGAGGCCAGTTTTCGAAGAGGCCCGGTTTTTAAAGGGCTCGGTTTTCTAAGAAGCAGTGTCGACAGGGATGGTGAAACTCACCTTTTCGTGGCGGATCATCGCCTCGGTATAATCGTTTCCGGCCGGGCTTTCCCGGTAGGCGACCTCGACCGCCGTGATGACCTCCAACACAGGGCCGGCCGGCGGCGTCGCCCTGATCTCCAGAATTTTGATCTGCGGATTGATCCCTTGGGGGACGGCCGCGACGAGGTCGATCGTCCAGCCCGACGTTGGTGCCTCGCAGGTGCCCTTGACGATGAAGCTGGGCGTCGCCCCGGGGCCCGGCATGGCGTCGATCCAGGCCGAAAAGGTTTCCTTCTGCACGACGATGGCCATGGCTTGCCTCCCCCTTTCGACAATCGAACCGATCAACCCCTGCGAGCAGTACAGCGCAAGATGCTGAGATCGGCAAGTGGGTGGCAGCGGCCATGTCGCCCGACACCGGCCGCGGCGCGTCTCAACGCCCCCGCGGCCAATTCAGCGGCCCACATCTCTGCCCGTGAGCGCCACGCCCCGGGAAGAGGAAGGCGATACCTTGGGAAGACCACAAGCGGTGACCGCGCAGGCGACCGCCGCGGAGACCCCCCGTCAGTGCCGGAAGTGGCGCATGCCGGTAAACACCATGGCGATGCCGTGCGCGTCGGCGGCGGCGATCACCTCGGCGTCGCGCATCGAGCCGCCCGGCTGGATCACCGCCGTCGCCCCCGCTTCGATCGCCGAGATCAGGCCGTCGGCGAAGGGGAAGAAGGCGTCGGAGGCGACCACGGAGCCGTGCGTCAGCGGGACGATGGCGTGCTCCAAAACCAGCCCTGCCACGACTTCCGCGCCGGAGCGCAAGGTCGCCATCGCCCGCGCGGCATCCTCGGCCTTGCGCGCGGCGATGCGCGAGGAATCGATGCGGCTCATCTGCCCGGCGCCGATGCCGACACTGGCGAGGTCCTTGGCATAGACGATGGCGTTCGACTTCACGTGCTTGGCGACGCGAAAGGCAAAGCGCAGATCGTCCATCTCGGCCGCCGTCGGTTCCCGCTTGGTCACCACGGTCAGCTTGAGATCGTCGACGACGCCGTTGTCGCGCGACTGCACGAGAAGGCCGCCGGCGACGGATTTCACCGTCGTTCCGGTCGCGCGCGGGTCCGGCAGGCCGCCGGTGAGGAGCAGGCGCAGGTTCTTCTTCGCCGCGACGATCGAGATCGCCTCGGCATCCGCGTCCGGCGCGATGATCACCTCGGTGAACACCTCGACGATCGCGCGCGCAGCTTCCGCATCGAGCGTCCGGTTGAGCGCGACGATGCCGCCGAAGGCCGAGACCGGGTCGCAGGCGAGCGCGGCGCGGTAGGCGTCGGCAAGGTTGAGCCCTTCCGCGACGCCGCAGGGATTGGCGTGCTTGATGATGGCGACCGCCGCCGTGCGCGCGGGATCGAACTCGGCGACGAGCTCGAAGGCGGCGTCGGTGTCGTTGATGTTGTTGTAGGACAGCGCCTTGCCCTGGACCTGGCGCGCCGTCGCCACGCCCGGCCGCGCGGCGCCGTGGCGATAGAAGCCGGCCGTCTGGTGCGGGTTCTCGCCATAGCGCAGCGTCTCCGCCAGCGTCCCGGCAAAGCTGATCTTCTGCGGCGCAAGATCTTTAACTTCGTCGGCAAACCAACCGGCGATCGCACTGTCATAGGCCGCGGTACGCGCAAAGGCCCGCGCCGCCAGCCGCTTGCGAAGGTCGAGCCTTGTCTCGCCGGTGCCCTCGACCAGTGCCGCCAGGATCTCGGCATAGTCGGAAGGATCGGTCGCGACGGTGAGATAGGCGTGGTTCTTGGCCGCCGCCCGGATCATCGCGGGCCCGCCAATGTCGATGTTCTCGACTGCGGAGGCATAGTCGGCGCCGGCCGCGACCGTCGCTTCGAAGGGATAGAGATTGACGACGAGGAGGTCGATCCCGGCAATCCCATGCGCTTCCATGGCCTTCGCATGGGCCGGATCCGCCCGCACGCCGAGGAGACCGCCATGCACGCCCGGATGCAGCGTCTTCACCCGCCCGTCCATGATCTCGGGAAAACCCGTGAGATCGGCGACGTCGCGCACCGCAAGCCCCTCCGCCTCAAGCGTCTTGCGGGTACCGCCGGTCGAGACGAGTTCGACACCCTGCGCCGCCAGCGCCCGGGCGAGGTCCACCAGCCCGGTCTTGTCGGAGACCGACAAAAGCGCCCGGCGGACGGCGACGCGGTCGGGCGCGGGAAAGGCACTGGCGGTGACGGCCATGGGAAATCCTCTGGAAAATTGCGAAAGTCCGCTGTTTCCGGGGTGATACCGTGCCGGGCCGGAGGGAGCAATGTCGGGCCTTGGCCGCCTACGGCCTGATTCGTCGGCAATTCCGGAAGAGGCGGCCGCAAGGCCGGACGCGCCGAAGGCGCGGAGCTGTCCAGTTACGTCCGGGTCGAGCGGAAGCGCGGATACCTCTTTGGACCCAATGGGACCCTCATCCCGCTGCCTGTCCAGCGGATTGATGAGTAACAGAACTGCCCGGATGGATGGGTTACACCTCTTCGGTTTTGGAAGGGTCCCTCTCTGCGTCGGCTGGGGGTTTCGGTCGTATCGGGCGGCGGAGTTTTCGGTGGGTCTGATCGATGATGCCGAGCGGCAGGCCGATGAGGGGGCAACCGGCGGCAGGCCTGCGATGCCGTGGAAACAGCGCGCCGGCCAATCCCCTACTGCCCCGTCGCGGAATCCGCCGCGCCGCGCAAGGCCGCGCTCTTTTTCCCGAGATCGTCGAACGTGTTCGGCACGACGCCCACCGCGCGCGTCATGCCGCCGCAGCCGGCGAGAACGAGAAGCGCCACCGTCAATGCCATCAGCTGTTTCATGCCCATCCCTCTTCCGCTGGCATCGGCATGCCGGCGAAACATGGCAGAGATCCGGCTGTCAGCGGCGCTTGACGAAGCGCCAGGCGACGGCGTCCTGGTCCCGCGGGTCGAAGGCGACGACGATCTGCAGCGTCGGCCGCGCCCCGGAATTGTCGGCAAAGAAGATGGAATCCTCGATCTCGACCGGGAGGTTGGCAGAGAAATGCCATTCCTCGCGGCCGGCGGCGAGCGTCACGCCCTCGACCGTCCGAATCGCCGCAACGCCGGGATGAAGGTGGAAGCGCAGGGCCGCCGGCGTGCGGTCGGGCAGGCGGACGGGGCGCCGGCCGGCCGGAAACAGGCGGTCTGCGCCTTCGATCAGGCCACCGTCGCGGGCAAGGAAGAGCGTTCGCTCGTGCGCGAGGCCGAAGCGGGCGGCATAGCCGTCATGGGCGGCGGTGAAGCGCTGACCGGCGTCGCTGTCGTCGCGGCTGACCGGCACGCGCGTCGGTCCGCCGATCAGCGGTGCGCCGAGAAAGCGCTCGACGAGGCCCTGGCTGGAAAAGCGGGCGGAGGAATGGTCGGCGACCGTCAGGGTCGAATGCGCAGCGGTGGTCCGGGCAAGACGCCGCCAGTCGGAATCGGCCCGCGCCGGCGCGCCGCAGTTGACGACGAAGCGATGGGCGCCGCTGGAAAATTCGAAGGCGAGCGTGCCGGCATGCGCCTCGCCCGAGACGGCGGAGGGCGGCGGCAGGCCGGTATCGGCGATCACCACGGTGCCGCCCGCGGCAAGCCGCTGATAGCCGGAAGGGCGGGCATGGCTGATCGGATCACCGAGCGTTTCGTCGTGGCGCAAGAGCGCCGTCAGGAGATGCGCCTCCGAAACCCCGGCGCCGTTGAACAGCGCCAGCGCGCCGTCGCCATGGCGGAAGAAGCGCAGCGCCGGCAGCATCCGGTCGATCGCCTTGATCAGGCCTTTCGGCACCGGCTGGTTCTGCTCGGCGAAGGTCTGGCGCAACGGCAGGAGGTCGGCGAGGATCACGAGATTGGCGGCCGGATTGCGCGAGATATGGACGCCGTCGACAAAGATCTGCCGGTCGAGTTCGTCGGAGAGGTGCCGGGCGGCGCTGCGCATGTGGCCAACGCCGGTCGGCAGGCACAGCGACAGGAAGGCGAGCGCGATCCGGGCCCGCAGGCGTGGGAGGCCGTCCGGCGCCTCGGGCGCGACCGAGCGCAGAATCCGCGTCTCGCGGGCAAGACTGCGCAGGAATTTCCGGTAGAAGCCGAGATCCGCATCGGCGAGGATGAGGTTGGCATGGGTCAGCCAGGCGATGGCGCGCCGGGCGGCCACGTCGACGTCATGGGTGCGCGGCGTGATCGTCGAGCCCGACAGGCGCTGCCAGTCGGTGAACAGCGCCCGCGCATTGGCCGAAGCCAGGGCATCGCCGGCCTCGCTGAGATGGCGCAACCATTCGAACGACTGCAGTTCGGCGTTCCAGCCCGGCGAGGGCGGGACCGCCTGGAAGGGGGACTGACCCGAGGTGTCGACGAGACGGCCGGAAAAGTAGAATATGCCGGCATAGAGATCGGCGGCGATCAGCGGATCGCCCCGGCGCAGTTCGGTCGGCGTCACCAGCAGGCGATCGGGCGCGCCGCCGGCAAAACGCCAGCGATGCAGGGGCCCGATGCGAAGACGCCGGCGCACACGGCGCCAGGCCTCCTTCAGCATCAACGCCGCAAGTTGCGGTTCTTCGGCCAATTCCGCTGCCACTCCAGGTCCGCTCCGCACAGGTCGATAAGGGCCCGTTCGACCTCGCAGGGACGGCTGGGCACAGGCGGACACACACAGGGCCGCCCGAATCATTTTCTGCCATTAAGGTAAATGCATTGCTAATACGGCACTGTAGCACGCTCACTGAGCGATTTTTGCAGGCGTTCGGGTTGGATGGGCGTCTGGTTCGGCCGGCCCCTGGGCCGGGCGCCGCTGTCTCGTGATTCAGCGGGCGCGGACCTTCGGCGGGGGCAGCTCCCGCCGAAAAAGCACGGCGGCGGCGAGGCGCCAGATCCCTAAAGCTTGCGCAGCCGAGCGGCGAAGAAGCCGTCGAGGCCGGCAAGGCGCGGATCCTCCGCCGGCAGCAGGTCGGGCGCCGTGCGCAACATCCCCTTGGCGTCGATGGCCGCCTCCAGACCCGGCAGTTCCTCCGGCCTGATCGGGTCCACCCCGAAATCGGCGTGCACGGCCAGGAATTCGGCGACGACAATCTCGCCCTCCCGGGGATCGAGCGAGCAGTTGGAGAAGACGAGGATCCCGCCCGCCCGCACCAGCCGCGCCGCTTCCCCGAGGAGCCGGGCCTGAACCTCGGCGAGCTTTTCCACCTCGGCATCGTCCTTGGTATAGGCAACGTCGGGATGGCGCCGGACGGTGCCGGTCGAGGAGCACGGCGAATCGAGGAGCACGGCGTCGAAGGGCGTCTCCGGCACGTAGCGGGCAAGGTCCGTCACGACAGTCTCGACATCCAGCTGCAGCCGGCCGAGGTTTTCCTGCAGCCGCTTCATCCGGTTGGCATTGATGTCGAGCGCGGTCACCCTGGCGCCCGCAGAGGCAAGCTGCGCCGTCTTGCCGCCGGGGGCGGCGCAGAGGTCGGCGACCCTCAGCCCCGCGACATCGCCGAAGAGCCTCGCCGGCAGCGCGGCAGCAGCGTCCTGCACCCACCAGGCGCCCTCGGCAAATCCCGGCAGCGCCGTCACCGGTCCGTCGAAGGCGCCGAGCCGCACCGTTCCCGTCGGCAGCATCACGCCGCCGAGCTTTTCGGCCCAGCCGGCGGCATCGCTCTTCACCGTGATATCGAGCGGGGCGGGCGTCAGGTGCGCGGCGGCGATCGCCAGAGCACGCTCCTTGCCATAGGCGCCGACAAGCTTCTGCATCAGCCATTCCGGCACGTTCTCCCCGGGCTTGGAGACGAGCTTCAGGCTTTCCTTCTCGCGCGAAAGGCGCCGCAGCACGGCGTTGACCATCCCGCCGAAACGCTGGCTGCGCGAATCGACGGCACAGGCGGCGACGGCAAGGTCGACGGCCGCCGAATCCGGCACGTCGAGATAGAGCACCTGCGCCGCGCCGACGTGCAGGATGTGCCGCAGCGCCACTGCGTTCGGCGGCAGCGGCCGGTCGAGGCAGCGGTCGATCGCGCGCTCGATCGTGCCGCGAAAGCGCAGAGCCGTCAGGATGATCGCCTTGACGAGACCCTGGTCGCGGCCCTCGAGCGCACGGAAGCCGGGATGGCCGTTGCCGCCGTCGAGAAGGCCGTCGGCGGACGTCTTGGCGTCGACGATCGCCGACAAGAGTTTTGCCGCGACGAGACGGGCACCGAGGCCGGGCCGGTCGCCGGCGGAATAGCCGTCCTGGACATAGGTGTCATGCGCAGCCGGCCGGGCGGCGGGCGCCTTGCCCGGCAGCGGCTTCTTGCGGGGTGCCGAACGCGTGGCGTCGAAATTGCCGCCGCGGCGCGGTGTGTCGGCGCTCAACCCCACGGTCCCTTGCCGGTCGCGGAAGGCGGCCGCCGATCGGCACCGCGCGACCAGGGTCCGGCGGGCCCTGCATCGCCACCCGTACCGCGCCCGGCATCGCCCCCGGCGCCGCTATTGACGCGGGCCTGCCGAAGGCCCGGCGCGGCGGAGCGGCCGGCGATCGGTGCGCCGGGGCGGCCGATATCGGTCATCGCCCGCAAGGCCTCGATGCGGTTGGCGGTATCGGGATGGGTGGAGAACAGGCTGTCCATGCGTTGGCCATTCAAGGGGTTGATGATGAACATGTGGGCCATCGCAGGATTGCGCTCGGCATTTTCGTTCACCGTGAGGTGGGCAGCGCCGGCGATCTTGGCCAGCGCCGAGGCAAGCGACAGCGGCGCGCCGGAAATTTCCGCGCCGCGCCGGTCGGCGGCGTATTCGCGGGTGCGCGAGATCGCCATCTGCACCAGCATGGCGGCAAAGGGTGCCACGACCATCGCGACGATCACGCCGACAAAGCCCATCGGGTTGTTGTTGTCGCGGTTGCCGCCGAAGAAGAAGGCGAAATTGCCGAGCATGGAGATCGCGCCGGCGAGCGTCGCCGTCACCGTCATGATCAGCGTGTCGCGGTTTTCGACATGGGCGAGCTCGTGCGCCATCACGCCCGCGACCTCGTCGGCCGACAGCCGCGAGAGAAGTCCGGTGGTCGCGGCAACGGCGGCATTTTGAGGGTTTCGGCCGGTGGCAAAGGCGTTCGGCTGGTCTTCCTGGATCAGGTAGACGCGCGGCATCGGCAGGCCGGCATTCTGGGCGAGGCGTTCGACGAGCGCGTAGAACTCCGGCGCGGTGCGGGCGTCGACCTCCTGCGCATTGTTCATCCGCAGGACGAGCTTGTCGGCATTCCAGTAGGAATAGACGTTCATGCCGAGCGCCACGACGAGCGCGATCATCATGCCGGCGCGGCCCCCGATAAGCAGGCCGATGCCCATGAACAGGGCGGTCATGAAGGCGATCAGCATCGCCGTCTTCATCATGTTCACGAGACCCTCCTTGCTGGCACCGATCGGCCGCGATATCCGCGCCCGGACCCTTGGACGCCATCAAAAACTGGGGATCGTCGCTCCCGCGTTCAAGCTGGGAGACGCCGGCCGCTTCGCCGCCGAAGCGCTACACATCGCGCCGGGGATCGCTACATACGGGCTCTAACACAGGATCGGCGTGGCGGCGACCGCTGCCATCTGCCGAAATCCCGGAGCCACAACTTCATGAACGATCCGATCCCGATGGACGAGACCCCTGCGCAGGACACCCTCTCGCCCGCCGCAAGGCGCGCTCTGGCAGAAGCCGCCGAACGTCGGCGGCTTCGCGAGGAAACCGTCCTGCCGCCGGAAAAGGGAGGCCGCGAGGGTCCGGACCCCGTTCGCTACGGCGACTGGGAGCGCAACGGCATCATCTCGGATTTCTAGGAAGGGTTGTAGGATTTTCACCCTACGGCCATACCGCCCGCCCTATCTTCCATCAACGCCCCGTCGATCATCCGCTTGATGCGACAGGATCGATTGTCTCGTCCGATTGCGCCTGGCGTGAGATTGCAATCTGAGGCGGAGGGCAGTATAGGATTATTGTCCTTACACTGGAACTTACCTGACCTGCCATGCCCCAGTCTTCTCTTTTCGGCTATCGCCTCGTCCTGCTCCTCGTCGGTGCAAGCTTTCCCGCCGCCTCGACCTTGGCCGCAGAACCACGCATTGCCGGGCCGGTCGCAGCCGATATCGTCAAGGTCCGGGATGGCGATACGGTCGAGGTCGAGGCGCATATCTGGCCGCAGCAGGTGGTGCGGGTCGCGGTACGGCTTCGTGGCATCGACGCACCGGAGCTGAAGGCGCGTTGCGACGCAGAGAAGACCGCGGCGATCGCGGCGAGGACCCGTCTGACGGCGCTGCTGGCTCCCGGCGGCGTGACGCTCTCGAACATTTCCGGCGACAAATATTTCGGCCGGGTGCTGGCCGAGCTCAACACCGCAGATGGCACCGATGTCGGTCGCGCTCTCCTGCGCGAGGGGCTCGTCGTCGCCTATGGCGGCAAGACGCGGCGCGACTGGTGCAAGACACGCCCAACTCCCCATTCGGCCGGAGCCGCGACGGGTCACGCCGGATAGACGGGCGGGGCAGAGAGAGCGCCGCGACAGGCGCACAGCCCTCGTTCGCGGGGAAAAGCAGCGGCACGCCGCCGCCCGGATACGCTCGCTCGCCCACGACAGCCTGCTGCCGGAAACCAGCGGGTGCGGGCCTTCAGTCCTCCTCGTCCGGGACCGGGACGTCGAAACCATTCAGTGTCACCGATACCAGGCAGTAGAGCCCGACGAGCGTGATCAACTCGTAGGTGCCCTTCGCCCCGAAAGCCTTGATCGACGCCTCATGCAGATCGTCCGGCAGGCTGCCACCCCCGAGCAGCGCGAAGGTGACGTCGTGCGCGGTCTCCTCGTCGGGCGTCAGATCGTCCGGCTTTTCGCCGGCCAGCAGCGCCTGGATCCGTGCCTGGCCAAGGCCGTCGCTCTCGGCAATCGCGACATGGGCGTAGATCTCGTAGGCCGCGTCGAAATCGACGCCGACGACGAGGATGGCGATCTGCCGGATGTTGTCCGGAAGGACCGAATGCAGCGACATTGCTTTCGTCAGTTCCCAGACCGCCCCGCCGATCTTCGGTTCGTGCAGCCAGGGATTCCACGGACCGAGAAGGGCGCCATTCCTGTCCACCGTCTTGAAGGCGTCGAATTGCTCCGAAATTCCAGCCTTCATGTCGGCATAAAGAGGCTTCTGCGCCTCGGTCAGAGCGTCGGGAGCGATGAGGGGAAGGCGCATGATCAGAACTTTCTCCGGGGGGCGTCGCACCGACGATGCCGCATGAGGACGACATCGGCACGACGGCTCAGAAGTCGAGGGTGTCGAACACCAGCATGAGATCCTTCCAGCTCTCGTACTGTTCGGGCGGCAGACGGTAGGGCGCACATTTGCTGATCGCCGCGGCGGCGCTTTCGGCAAAGATCCCGCCCAGCCGGCCGGCCGGCTTGTCGATGATCGCCGGCGGCGCGGCAAGCGTGCCGTCAGGCTGCAGCTTCACCCGGATGCGCGCGACGCCGCCCTCCCCGATGTCGCCCTTCATCACCGGCACGGACCAGCATTTCTGGATCTGGCTGTCGATGACGCCCGGCAGGAGTTCCGGCTGACCCGTGGGAATGGCCGAGGGACGGACCGGCGGCGCTGCGGGGTCGGCGCCGAGAGGGCCAGGCGTCGGCTGTTCCGTTGCATCGTTCAGGGCGCCCGGCGCCGAGATCGCCGGCAGATCGGGCTGCGGCGCTTCCATGACCTCCTGAGCCCCAGCCGGAGCCACCATCGCCACCAGCATGCCGGCGAGGGCGACTGCCCTCCTGATGCCGATCCCCATCATCTTATCCGTCGGGTACATTCTTCTTCCTCGCATGGCGGACGGAGTTTCACGTGAGACATCCGCTGGCCGCCTTTCACATGCTGCAGACAGACCACGTGACAAGGCAAGCCGGATCGTCTTAGCTTGCCCCAGGGGAAGCGGAGACGCGTCATGGATGTCCGGATTGCAGGCAGCAAGGTGCAGGCGCGGGCGGATGCCTTTCGCACCTTTCTCTCCCATGCGCGCGAGCGCCTCGGCCTGACGCTTGGCTTCCGGTTGTGGGATGGCTCGCGCGTTCCGGCCGACCTTGCCGACGACGCCTTCGCGGTCTCCTTCGCCGACGAGAACCTCGTCGCCGCGCTGATCCGCCGGCCGACGATGGAGACGCTCGCCAATCTCTGGGTTTCCGGGCGCATTGACCTCGTCAACGGCTCGATCTTCGATCTGGTAAAGCACCGGCCAAGCGTGAAGACCGCCGAGTTCCGCCGGACGGTCGATAAGATGCTGGCGCTGCGCACGAACCTCAAATTCCTCTTTCTGCCCCGCGGCGGCCCCTGGCCGCTCGAGACCGTCGGCGAGGAGAAGCCGAGCGACGGCAGCCCGACCGAGAACAAGAAGAACATCGCCTATCACTACGACGTCTCCAACGCCTTCTACGCGCTCTGGCTCGACCAGGAGATGGTCTACACCTGCGCCTACTGCACCGACTGGGACAACGACATCGACCGGATGCAGCAGGACAAGCTCGAGCTGATCTGTCGCAAGCTCCGCCTCAAGCCCGGCGACCGCCTGCTCGACATCGGCTGCGGCTGGGGTGCGCTCTCCTGCTATGCCGCAGAGCACTACGGCGTGACCGCGCTTGGCGTGACGCTGTCGGAGCAGCAGGTCGCCTACGGCCAGGAGAAGGTGAAGCGCCTCGGGCTCGAGGACCGTGTGCGGATCGAGCTGCGCGACTATTCGACCGTCGAGGGCAGCTTCGACAAGGTCGCGGCCATCGGCATCCAGGAACATATCGGCATCGACAACTACCCGACCTACTACCGCACCGTGAAGCGCGTGATGACGAAGGACGGGCTGTTTCTCCACCACGCCATCACCCGGCCGGCCAAACGGAACGACAAGGTATTTCGCCGCAAGCGCCCGGAATTTGCGCTGCTGACGAAATACATCTTCCCCGGCGGCGAGCTCGACAACATCGGCACCACCGTGAAGAACCTCGAGCAGAACGGTTTCGAGGTGCACGATGTGGAGGCCTTGCGCGAGCACTACCAGCGCACCTGCCGCCATTGGCACGACCGGCTGCTCGCCCGCTACGCCGAAAGCGTCGCCGAAATCGGCGCGCCGAAGACTCGGCTTTGGCTCGCCTATCTCGCGGCCTGTTCGATCTCCTTCGAGCGCAACACCGTCTGCCTCTACCAGACCCTCTCCTCCCGCCGCCACCGCGGGGCTTCCGGCCTGCCGCCGACACGGGCGGATCTGTATCGCTGACGCGTGCGTCGATGATCGACAGCGTCCGGCGACTGAGACAAGGCTGATTGGACTCTTGTGCTGCCAACTATAGATTGGGCAGACAGATTCTGGTTTCACAGGGGCACAACTTGAGCAAAACGCCCGGCGCCGGCCCTTCCATCGGCACAGAGCTTGATGCCGGTTCCATTCGCGAGGTTGAGGCCGAGAGGGAGCCGGGGGCAACTCTTGCGCCCCGCCCCGTTCAGTTCGCTTCGACAGCGGAGGCTCTCGCCTCGGCGCGTCGCATCATGGAGAAATACGATCCTGTCCTCGTCGAACTGGCAAAATGAGCCGTGTTCTTCCTCGATCTCGAGACCGTTCTCGAAATTCACCGGATCGAGAGTGAGAAGCGACAGACGCGCCCAGGCGTAGGGATCTGCGTTGCTGGAATCGGCTCTTGGCCGTGCGGTCAACCACTATGCCTATGCCGACGATCCGACCGTCGCGAGCACAGCTGCAGCCCTCGCCTTCGGGCTCGCCATGAACCACCCATTCATCGACGGGAACAAACGCACGTCCTTCATCTCAGCGCTCGTCTTCGTTGACTTGAATGGCCAGAGTCTCAGCGTCTCCGACAACGAGATTGTCGATACTTGGCTGGCATTGGCGTCACGCGGACTGAGCGAACAGGATCTCGCCTCCGGGTTCAAGCGACACCTGCAGCAGCGCTGACACGACATCGAGCCATGACCGGCTAGTGGTGCCAATCGACATCCAGCGCAGAGCATCTGCCGCCCCCAGAGAAACACAAAAGGCCGCTCCTCATCTCTGAGAAGCGGCCCCGTGAAGTCTGTCATGCCGGCGGTCGTCGGACCCTAGCCGGATCGACATATCCTAAGCGCGTGAAGGAGACTGCTCCTTGGAAACACCGAGATACAAAGACCCAGCCGGCATTTGGAAATCACTCGACATTGGATCACCTCCTTTCACTGCGTTGAACACAAAAGGAGTATGGGGCGCGAAATGAGGCAGCGCAAGAGCCTGCACCCAAAAAAGCCAGCTCCGCGCAAGGTACTGGTGCGGCAGCAGGAACCGGGCTGCCATGACGCTTCCGGGTTGCTTCGGCGGACATGGGACCCCTCATGATGCTGTCTGCGCGAACTCGGCCATCAACGCCGGATACTGTTCCGGCGGTGGATACCCCTCGAAACTGTGCACTGCCGGCGTGGTCGCCCAGCCAAGCTTTTCACCGGTGCAGACCTCGATGAACGGCCGATATTGCGGGTAGTGTCCGCGCTGGTGGTGGAAACTCGGATCTCAGATGGTGCGACGGAGGTGGCCACCGGATTGGCCGGCTAAGGTGGAGTTGCGAGACTTCAACCTGACCGGAGCACCCGATGACCGAGGACAGATTACCGCTTGCCGAGCTTCTGGCAAAAGCCGGAGACGGCGATTTCCTGAGGACGATAGCCGAGAGCGTGATGCAGCTTCTCATGGAGGCCGACGTGGAGGGCATGATCGGCGCCGGGCGCCATGAACGCACCCTGGAACGGGCGACCTATCGCAACGGCTACCGGGACCGCTCGTTCGATACCCGGCTTGGCTCCTTGCAGCTTCGCATCCCCAAGCTTCGACAAGGCAGCTACTTTCCGCCGTTCCTGGAACCGAGAAAGCTCTCGGAGAAGGCGCTTGTCGCGGTCATCCAGGAGGCCTGGATCAGCGGCGTGTCCACGCGTCGCGTCGACGATCTGGTGCAGGCCATGGGACTGTCGGGGATCGGCAAGAGCACGGTGTCGAAGCTGTGCAAAGATATCGACGACCGCGTCGGCGGCTTTCTCGATCGCCCGCTCACCGGCGACTGGCCCTATCTCTGGCTCGACGCGACCTACCTGAAGCAGCGCGAAGGCGGCCGTATCGTCTCGGTGGCGGCAATAATCGCTGTCGCCGTCAACACCGACGGCAAGCGCGAGATCGTCGGCCTTCACATCGGGCCCTCGGAAGCGGAGACCTTCTGGTCGACCTTCCTCAAGAGCCTCGTGCGCCGCGGCCTTTCCGGCGTGAAGCTCGTGATATCGGATGCCCATGAAGGGCTGAAGGCCGCCATCCGCCGGGTGTTCAGCGCCTCCTGGCAGCGCTGCCGCGTCCACTGGATGCGCAACGCCCTGTCCTATGTCCCGAAGGCGCAGCAAAGCATGGCGGCTGCGGCCCTGCGCCAGGCCTTCATCCAACCCGATCGCGCCGGCGCGGCCCAGGCGCTGCGCCACGTCGCCGACCAGCTCCGGGGAAAGTGTCCCAAGCTCGGCAGCTTCATCGACGACAGCGAGACCGACGTGCTGGCGCATCTGGACTTTCCCGGTCAGCATCGGACCCGGATCCATTCGACCAATTCCCTGGAGCGCCTGAACAAGGAGGTGAAGCGGCGCGCCGATGTCGTCGGCATCTTCCCGAACGAGGGCTCCATCATCCGCCTCATCGGCGCCGTCCTCCTCGAGGCCAACGACGAATGGCAGACGCAAAACCGCTACATGCAGACCGAACCCATGGCCGAACTCATGTCCAACAGCACCAAGCCCGAAACCGTACGTATTTCCACCGCAGCCGCCTGAAACCGAGCCGCTTCAGTTACACCCCAATTTCCACCACGTTGACGGACACGACCATATTGCGCGGCATCATCGAGAAGCGGCGACCGGACCATGACGAAGCCCTCCATCCCCGCCGGCCGGGTGAACAACCAGCTGAGGCAGGTCGGGCAAAGAAGTGGCGATGCTCACCGTGGAGAGCTCCGAGCACCGGATTCCCGTCGGCAACGTCGAAGGCCTCTGCCGCAAACAGGCTGCTGAGGGAAAAAGCGCTCGCCGTCATCTTCTGGCAGCCGGTACAGTGGCACGCCATCGTCATCAGAGGTTTTCCGCTCATGCGAAGCATCACCTGCCCGCAACGGCAGGCGCCTCGGGTGTCGGCCATGTCAGGTCCTCTTGTTCTGCCGATGCTCGATCAGATCCTCGACCACCGCCGGGTCGGCCAGGGTCGACGTATCGCCGAGCGCGGAAAAGTCGTCCTCGGCGATCTTGCGCAGGATGCGGCGCATGATCTTGCCCGAGCGCGTCTTGGGCAGGCCGGGGGAGAACTGGATCTGGTCGGGCGAGGCGATCGGGCCGATTTCGGCGCGAACATGCGCCACGAGTTCCTTCTTCAGGGCGTCCGAGGGCTCCTCGCCGGCCATCAGGGTGACGTAGCAGTAGATGCCCTGGCCCTTGATGTCGTGGGGATAGCCGACGACCGCCGCCTCCGAAACCTTGGGATGCGAGACGAGCGCCGATTCGACCTCGGCCGTCCCCATGCGGTGGCCGGAAACGTTGATGACGTCGTCGACGCGGCCGGTGATCCACCAGTAGCCGTCCTCGTCGCGCCTCGCCCCGTCGCCGGTGAAGTATTTCCCGGGATAGGTCGAGAAATAGGTCTGCTCGAAGCGTTCATGGTCGCCATAGACCGTGCGCATCTGCCCCGGCCAGGAATCGGTGATGCAGAGATTGCCGGAGACCGCGCCCTCGAGAACGCCGCCTTCCGAATCGACGAGCTCGGGGATGACGCCGAAGAAGGGGCGCGTCGCCGAGCCGGGCTTCAGCGCCGTTGCGCCCGGCAGCGGGGTGATGAGAATACCGCCGGTCTCGGTCTGCCACCAGGTGTCGACGATGGGGCAGCGCTCTTCGCCGACGATCCTGTAGTACCAGTTCCACGCTTCCGGGTTGATCGGCTCGCCGACGGAGCCGAGCACCCGCAGGCTTTTTCGCGAGGTCTTTTGCACCATCGCGTCGCCCGCGCCCATGAGGGCCCGGATCGCCGTCGGGGCGGTATAGAAGATGTTGACCTGGTGCTTGTCGATCACCTGCCAGAAGCGCGAGGCGTCGGGATAGTTCGGCACGCCCTCGAACATCAGCGTCGTCGCGCCGTTGGCGAGCGGGCCGTAGACGATGTAGCTGTGGCCGGTGACCCAGCCGACATCGGCCGTGCACCAGTAGACCTCGCCCTCGCGTACGTCGAAGACGTACTGATGCGTCATCGCGGCATAGACCAGATAGCCGCCGGAAGTGTGGAGGACACCCTTCGGCTGGCCGGTCGAGCCCGAGGTGTAGAGGATGAACAACGGGTCCTCCGCACCCATCGGCTCGGGCGCGCAGGTCGCGGAGACGGTGTCGCGCGCCTCGTGCCACCAGATGTCGCGGCCGGGCGTCACCGCAACGTCGCCACCGGTGCGCCTCACGACGAGGACGGTGGAGACCGCCTGACCGGCCTTGGCGGCGATCTCGACGGCGCGGTCGGCGTTTTTCTTCAGGGGCACGCTCTTGCCGCCGCGCTTGCCCTCGTCGGCGGTGATGAGCACCGAGGAGCCGGCGCCGGCAAGCCTTCCGCCCAGCGCATCGGGCGAAAAGCCGCCGAAGACGACCGAATGCACCGCGCCGATGCGGGCGCAGGCGAGCATGGCGTAGGCCGCTTCCGGGATCATCGGGAGATAGATGGTGACGCGGTCGCCCTTCTCGACGCCCTTCGCCTTCAGCACATTCGCCATGCGGCAGACTTCGGCGTGAAGCTCGCGATAGCTGATGGCGCGGGAGTCGGAGGGATCGTCGCCCTCGAAGAGGATCGCCGTCTGGTCGCCGCGGTTTTCGAGATGCCGGTCGAGGCAATTGGCGGAGACGTTGAGGACGCCGTCCTCGAACCATTTGATCGAGACATTGCCGGGGGCAAACGAGGTGTTCTTTACAATGGTGAAAGGCTCGATCCAGTCGACCCGCTTTCCATGCTCGCCCCAGAACGCGTCGGGATCCTCGATGCTCTTCCGGTACCAGGCCTGATAGTCGGCATCCGAAAGCAGCGCGCCTTGTTTCCACTCGTCCTTGACCGGAATCGTCGTCATGTGGCCTCCCGCCGTTCCTGCAGCCCCCCAGGCCGCGGGCGCCGGGCTTTTGCCGGCGCGTTTGGGTCCAATCTAGAAGCAGAGCCGAGAAGGGTCCAGCCGCCGGGGCTTATACTTTCGCGGGGCGCGCGCGCGCGCGTCCGCCGGACAACGTTCTCGGCTGACGTGTTCCCGAACCGACGCGCCACACGGGCTCGCGCTGCGCCCGAGAGGACGCGGGCCGCACACCCTCTCCTCACCCCTTCGGCCTCGCACCAAAGATCGCCGAGCCGACGCGCACCGACGTCGCGCCCTGGGCGATCGCCGTCTCGTAGTCGCCGGACATGCCCATTGACAGCCTGTCCACTCCTGCCTCCCGCGCCAGGGCGGCCAACTGGCCGAAATGCGGGGCGGGATCGTCCTCGGCGGGCGGGATGCACATCAGGCCCTCGATCGCGAGCTTGTGCACGTCGCGGCAGCGCGCGACGAAGGCCACCGCCTCGCTTGGCAGGATACCGGCCTTCTGCGGCTCGGCACCGGTATTGACCTGCACGTAGAGACGCGGCGTCCGGCCCTGCTTCGCCATTTCGGCGGCAAGCGCCTTCGCGATCTTCTCGCGGTCGACCGTCTCGATCACGTCGAAGGTCGCCACCGCCTCCGCCGCCTTGTTGGACTGCAGCGGGCCGATCAGATGCAGCTCGATGTCCGGAAAGCGCGCGCGCAGCGCCGGAAACTTCGCGATGGCCTCCTGCACGCGGTTTTCGCCGAAGACGCGCTGGCCGGCCGCCGCGACCGGCGCGATATCCTCGACCGCATAGGTCTTCGACACCGCCACGAGCTGCGCGCTGCCCGCCGGGCGTCCGCCCTTCGTCTCCGCCTCGGCGATCCGCCGCAGCACCGCCTGCCAGTTGTCGACCGTCGTTTCGCCCATCGCCTGCCCGCCTGCTCCAGCCGTTTCGCACCCGCCCGCCCTGCCGCGTCACGCTTCTTGTTGACGGGGTGCGTGCCGCCGTGTTGAACGGCGTCACCCCGAGATAAGTCAATATCGACTGTCGTGAACCGACGGACCTGCCGAATGTCCAGCGAACGCTACAATCCCCGCGAAGCCGAACCGCGCTGGCGCGCCGCCTGGGACGCGGAGAAGCTGTTCGAGACGGACGACAATGCGCCGGGCGAGAAATACTACGTCCTCGAGATGTTTCCCTATCCTTCCGGCCGCATCCACATGGGCCATGTGCGCAATTACGCCATGGGCGACGTGGTGGCGCGCTACAAGCGGGCCCGCGGCTTCAACGTCCTGCACCCGATGGGCTGGGACGCCTTCGGCATGCCGGCCGAGAATGCCGCGATGCAGAACAAGGTGCATCCGCGCGAATGGACCTACCAGAACATCGCGACCATGCGCGCCCAGCTGAAATCCATGGGCCTGTCGCTCGACTGGTCCCGTGAATTCGCGACCTGCGACGTCGACTACTACCATCGCCAGCAGATGCTCTTCCTCGATTTCCTGAAAGAGGGGATCGCCTACCGCCGCAACGCCAAGGTCAACTGGGACCCGGTCGACATGACCGTGCTCGCCAACGAGCAGGTGATCGACGGCAAGGGCTGGCGCTCGGGCGCCCCGGTCGAGCAGCGCGAGCTGACACAATGGTTCTTCCGCATCACCGACTATGCCGAGGACCTCTTGGCCGCACTCGACACCTTGCCGGAATGGCCGGAAAAGGTCCGGGTGATGCAGAAGAACTGGATCGGCAAGTCGGAAGGCCTGCTCGTCCGCTTCGCGCTGGAAAAGGCGCCGGATGCGGCGGAAGACGTCACCGTCTTCACGACGCGGCCGGACACCCTCTTCGGCGCTTCCTTCATCGCGGTCGCGCCCGATCATCCGCTGGCCAAGGCCGCGGCGCAAAACAATCCGGTGCTGGCCGAGTTCATCCTCGCCTGCAAGCGCGGCGGCACCACCGCGGCGGCGATCGAGACCGCCGACAAGCTCGGCATGCGCACCGGCATCGAGGCCGTGCATCCCTTCGATCCCGCGTGGAAGCTGCCCGTCTACGTCGCCAATTTCGTGCTGATGGAATACGGCACCGGGGCGATCTTCGGCTGCCCCGCGCATGACCAGCGCGATCTCGACTTCGCCCGGAAATACGAGCTGCCGGTCACGCCCGTCGTCCTGCCCCCGGATGCCGAGGCCGCGAGCTTCACGGTCGGCACCGAGGCATTCGTCGGCGACGGAACGCTGTTCCATTCCGCCTTCCTCAACGGCATGACCCCGGCCGAAGGTTTTCAGGCGGTGGCCGACAGGCTGGCCGCCACCGATCTCGGCGGAAGGCCGCAGGCCGAGCGCAAGATCAATTTTCGCCTCCGCGACTGGGGCGTGTCGCGCCAGCGCTACTGGGGCTGCCCGATCCCGGTCCTCCACTGCGAGACCTGTGGCGTCGTGCCCGAAGCGCGCGAGAACCTGCCGGTCAAGCTTCCGGACGACATCGACTTCGACAAGCCCGGCAATCCGCTCGACCGCCATCCGACCTGGCGCCACGCGCCCTGCCCGCAATGCGGCGGCAAGGCGCTGCGCGAGACCGACACGATGGACACGTTTGTCGACAGTTCCTGGTATTTTGCACGGTTCACCGCGCCGCATGCCGAGGAGCCGACCGATCCGCAGCGCGCCAATGCCTGGCTGCCGGTCGACCAGTATATCGGCGGCATCGAGCACGCGATCCTGCATCTCCTCTATTCCCGCTTCTTCGTCCGGGCGATGCGGGCCTGCGGCCACGTCGCGCTGGACGAGCCGTTCAAGGGCCTGTTCACGCAAGGCATGGTCGTGCACGAAACCTATCGCGCGGGCCGCGACTGGGTGGCCCCGGCCGACATCCGCATCACCGAGGAGGGCGGCACGCGCACCGCGACGCGGATGAGCGACGGCGCCCTGCTCGAGATCGGCTCGATCGAGAAGATGTCGAAGTCGAAAAAGAACGTCGTCGACCCCGACGACATCATCGCCTCCTACGGCGCCGACACCGCGCGCTGGTTCATGCTGTCGGACTCGCCGCCCGAGCGCGACGTGATCTGGACGGAATCGGGCGTCGAGGGTGCCCACCGCTTCGTCCAGCGGCTTTGGCGCCTCGTCGCCGACGCCGCGCCGCGGTTGGCGGCATCCACCGCAGGCGAGTCGGACGCCGCCCGTTCCACCGAGATCCGCCGCGCTGCGCACCGCACCATTGCCGGCGTCGCCGACGACATCGAGCGGCTCGCCTTCAACAAGGCGGTCGCGCGGCTCTACGAACTGGTCAACACGCTGTTTGCAGCCTTCGGCGAGGGCCGAAGCCTTGCCGGCATCGAGGCGGCGGCAGGCGAGTCTCTCTCCATCCTGACGCGCCTCGTCGCGCCGATGGTGCCGCATCTGGCGGAGGAATGCTGGACGACGCTGGGCCATGCCGGCCTCTGTGCCGCCGAGCCCTGGCCGGCCGTCGAGGCCGAACTTCTCGTCGTCGACGAGATCATGCTGCCGGTCCAGCTCAATGGCAAGAAGCGCGGCGACTTGACGGTTTCCGCGAAGGCCGGCAAGGCTGACATCGAACGCGCCGTGATGGAACTCGACTTCGTCAAGGCGGCACTGGAGGGCCGTGTTCCCCAGCGGATCGTGGTCGTTCCCGGAAGGATCGTGAATGTCGTCGTCTGATCGGGCTCGCGCCATGAAGGCCGGACTTCTCCTCTGCTGCGGGCTGGTGATGCTCTCCACCTCGGCCTGTACGGTCGCCCCGCTCTACGGCAAGTCGCGGGTCGACGCGCTGTCCACGGGCGTGCCGGGAACCGAACTCGCCGACATGCGCGGACGCATCAGTGTCTCCCAGGCAAACAACCGGACGACGCAGATCGTCCGCAACGCCCTGCTGTTCAACCTCAACGGTGGCAAGAAGCCCGAGGCGCCGGTCTACGAGATCCGCAACAGCGTCACCGGCCTTGAAACCGTGGTATCGATCCAGTCCGGATCGGGCGTTCCTTCGGCCAGCACCTACAAGATGACCGTCGCCTACCAGGTCGTGCGCCTCGCCGACCAGACCGTCATCGCCACGGGCTCGCGCAACGCCACCGCGCCCTTCGACCGGTCCGCGCAGCTCTTCTCGTCGTCCCGCGCTCTACTCGACGCGCAGAGAAAGGCGGGCGAGCTCGTCGCCGGCCAGGTCGAGCTCGCCGTCGTCTCCGCCATCCGCAAGGACCTCCAGAAGTGAGCCGCGGCGCGGCGCGGGCCTGATGGCGGAGAAGAAGGCCGGGGAGGTCGAGGCCTTTCTCTCCCGCCCCGACACCAGCTTTCCGACCGTCCTTCTCTACGGCCCCGATTCGGGGCTCGTTTCCGAGCGCGCCGCAAAGATCGCGAGCCTCTCCGGCGTCAACCTGAAGGACCCGTTCGCGGCGATCGCCCTTTCCGCCGACGAGCTCGAAAAGGACATCGGTCGCCTCTACGACGAGGCCCGGACCATTTCGATGTTCGGCGGCCGCCGCCTGATCCGGGTGCGCGGCGCCGGCACGGGCAGCGGCAAGGCGCTGGCCGAGGCTGTGGCGGTCTTCGGCAAGGAACCGCCCGTCGACGTTACCATCATCATCGAGGCCGGCGACCTGAAGAAGAGCGCGCCGCTGCGCGCCGCCGCCGAGAAGGGCAGGGCGGCGATGGCGCTGCCCTGCTACCAGGATGAGGGGCGGGCCCTCGACATGATGATCGACGAGGAGATGAAACTCTCCGGCCTCACCATTGCCCGCGACGCCAGGGAGGCCCTGCGCGCGCGCCTCGGTGCCAACCGCCTGGCGTCGCGCGGAGAAGTGCAGAAGCTCTGTCTCTACTGCCTGGGGAAGACGGCGGTGGAAGAGGCCGACATCGAGGCGATCGTCGGCGACGTCTCGGTCGACACGGTCGAGGAGACGATCGATGCGGCAGCGTCGGGCGAGGTGCGCAAGCTGCCCGAGCTGATCGCCCGGCTGACCTCCGCCGGGACCGCGCCCTTTCTCCTGCACCAGGGTCTCCTGCGCTATTTCCAGGCACTGCAGCTGATGCGCCAGTCGGTCGAGCGGGGCGGCCAGACGGTGTCGCGCGTCGTCGAGAGCCGCCACCCGCATTTCCGCCGCAAGGCGGCGATGGAGGCGGCCGTCGGCCTGTGGAGTCTCGACGCCGTCGGCCCGGTTCTGGCCGGGATCGAGGCCGACATCCTTGCCAGCCGCAAGGAATCGGCTCTCGCGCAGACCATCGTCCGCCAGACGCTCCTCACCGTCGCCGTCGAGGCCGCACGCCTGCGCTCGCGCGGCCGGCGATAGGGGATTGCCTGCGCCGGCCGGGCTGCCGCCACGGGGCGTCACCGCCTGTCCGGAAAGTCGGTCACTGTGGCGCGCGCAAGCCTTCATTGTCGGGCGAGGCGAACAGGATCGCGAGGTCGCGCTTCGGCACGTAGTCCCTGGCGGTGAATTCGAAGGTCGTCGGCGAGGTCTTCGTCAGGCCGTCCTGGCAGAGGCTGACGACGTTGCCCGGTGCGCCCTTGTCGATGGTCAGGCGGAATGTACCGATCGGCCCCGCCCAGTTGTTGGCGGTCGTGAGAATGTACTGGACGACCGCGCTGTAGGCGACGCCGTCCATCGGGTCGGCCTTGAGCCCTGCATTCTCCACGGGATCGGCTTCGTAGCTCGCCGCGGCCGCCTTGCGGATGACGCCGGCCATCGCCCTCTTCGTTCCCGCGTCGATACAGTAGGTCCTTGTGTCGGCAGGATCGCCGATCGAGGACTTCACCAGGAAGGTGCGTCCGGTCACCGGACGGTAGGAATGCGTGACGGCAACCGGCCGGCCGGCGGGAAACGTCTGGTCGAAGTGGAACTTCGCCTCGTAGCGCCAGAGCGCCTCGCCGAAGTCGCGCGGGGTCGCGATGCCCTGGCTCTCGAGCTCGGCATAGTCCTCCGCGCTGAGATCGCCGAGCGCCTTTTCGCCTGTCCCGAGGGGATTGAGGCCGAGCCCGTGGCGCCGCAGGATCGCCGTCACGTCCCGGTCGCCGACAAAGGCACGCTCCTCCAGCTCTGGCTCGATCGCCTTCCCGTCGACCGCGACGGTGAAGCCGACGAAGTTCGGCTGGTCCGGAAAGGGCAGATCGACCGGCTGCTGCGACAGGCCGAAACCCTCGATGGCGGGGAGCGGAAAGGCGACGGTCAACTCCTGGTCCTCGGTTCCGTCATTTTGGAAGACATACTGGATATCGATCGCCGTCGGAGAGATCCGGAGGTCCTCGGCAACCATCCGGACCCGATCATTGGCAATGAGTTCCAGCCCGCCGGCGGCCTTCTGCGCAGACGAATCATTGGCGTGCGCAAGAGCGCTCGAACTCGCCAGCCATGCGAGCGACAGGACAAGGAAACGGCGGGTTTTCATGACTTGACCTCCGGCCCGGGAAACCTCTCTTCCCACAGGTCGTGCGCCATCCGATAGGCCTTTCCGCCCTTGCCATCAGCGCCGCCCGCCTCACCAGACGGCCAAGGCAGATCCGGCGCAGATCCGGCGACGCCGGCGCGCGAAGGTCGCCGACACGCAGGATAGTCAGCCGGAAGCCGGTTGCCTCAGAAACTCACCACCCGCGGCTCGGCGGCGCGCTTGGCCTTGGCCTGCAGGAGGCGGCAGATTTCGTCGAGCTGTTCGAGATTGCCGTAGTCGATGCGCAGGTCGCCGCCTTCTTCGGGCAGTCTGATCTCGACGCGCATGCCGAGCGTCTCAGACAGAAGCCGCTCCAGCGCCCGCGTGTCGGCATCCTTCTCGCGCGGAGCCGGCACGGGCGGCGCTGGCGCCTTCACCGTGCGGGGCGATCGCGGCGCGGCAGGGCGCGCCGGTGCCTCCACGGGTCCGCGGGCCATTTCCTCGGCCTCGCGCACCGACAGGCCGCGCTCGACGATCTGCCGCGCGAAGGCTTCGGGGTCCTCGGCCGAGACGGCCGTGCGAGCGTGTCCCGCCGAGAGCTCGCCGCGATCGAGCATGCCGCGAACGGCGTCCGGCAGCTTCAGGAGCCGCAGTGTGTTGGCGACGTGGCTGCGGCTCTTGCCGAGGACGTCGCCGAGATCGCTCTGGGTGTAGCCATGCTCGTCGATCAGCATCTGGTAGGCATTGGCTTCCTCCAGGGCGCTGAGGTCGGCGCGCTGGACGTTCTCGATGATGGCGATTTCCAGCGACTCGCGGTCGCTGATCTCGCGCACCACCACCGGCACCTCGGCAAGGCCGGCAGCTGCGGCCGCGCGCCAGCGCCGCTCGCCCGCGACGATCTCGTAGCGGTCGTTGCCGAGCGCGCGCACCAGGATCGGCTGCACCATGCCGTGGCTGCGGATCGACTGCGTCAGTTCGGCAAGCTCCGCATCGCCGAAATGCCGGCGCGGATTGCGCGGATTGGCCGACAGCCGGGCGAGGGGAACGCGGCGCTCGCCGGCCTCTTCCTGCGGGGCGAAGGCGGTCGAGTGCCGGGGCTGGACGGCACCGCCGGTGCCGATCAGCGACGCCAGGCCGCGCCCGAGCCGCTGCCGCGATCTGTCCTCGTTCATCCCCATCTCCCTGTGCTGCCGGATGTCCCGACCCGTACGCTGCCGTAGCGCGGGGCGGAGCGCATCGTGCCGGCGCCCGTCGCGGTCTTGCCACCGCCGCTCATGCGACCTCCAGCCGACGCTCGCGCTGGATCACCTCCGAGGCCAGCCGGATATAGGCCTGGCTGCCCGGGCATTTCATATCGTAGAGGATCGCCGGCTTGCCGAAGGACGGCGCCTCCGACACCCGCACATTGCGCGGGATGATCGTGTCGTAGACGTGCCGTCCCATGTAGGAGCGCACGTCGTTCACCACCTGCGACGCCAGGTTGTTGCGGCCGTCGAACATGGTCAGGACGATGCCGTGCAGGGTCAGCGCCGGATTGAGCGAGTCGCGCACCTGCTCGACCGTCTGCAGGAGCTGGCTGAGACCTTCCAGCGCAAAGAACTCGCACTGTAGCGGCACGAGGATCGAGTCGGCCGCGGCCATGGCGTTCACGGTCAGGAGGTTCAGCGACGGCGGGCAGTCGATGAGCACGAAATCGAACTGCGGGCTTTCCATCGTGTGGAAGTGAAGTGCGTCGCGCAAGCGATAGGCACGGCCCGTCGCACCGGAGATCTCCATCTCCAGCCCGAGAAGATCGAGCGTCGAAGGCACCAGAAAGAGGTTCGGCACCGCCGTCGCCATCGACGCCTCGGTAATCGATGCCTTTTCGACCAGCACGTCGTAGGACGACACGTCGCGGTCCTCCCGGTCGATGCCCAGACCCGTGGAAGCATTGCCCTGGGGATCCAGATCGATCAGCAGTGTCTGGCGCCCGACGGCAGCCAGCGCCGTCGCGAGATTGATCGCGGTGGTCGTCTTGCCGACTCCACCCTTCTGGTTTGCGATGGTGATGACTCGCATCCGTCTCGGCGTCATGACATCCATCATTCGTCCCTGGCGATCATCATTTCGACGACGAAACGGTTTCAGTCGCGACCGTCTTGTCGGCAGAAGAGCCACGGCGCGCGATGGAACGAACCTCCAGGATCGCAGCATCGTCGCGCGTTGCCGAAGCATGCTTCACCAGTGTGAATCGCCAATGGCGCGACGCGTCAACGATTTCTTCGGAATGGGCTCCCCCTTTGGCGAAATAACAGGGGATTTCCGGCCGGATACGCCCGGCGACGAAGCCGAAGAGCAGATCGAGAGAAGCCAGCGCCCGGGCGCTGACCGCATCGGCCCGGCCAAGGATCGCGGCACAGTCCTCGATGCGGGCCGCATGGACGGTGGCGGAGACGCCCGTTTCGCGGATCGCCGCGCGCAGAAAAGCGGCCTTCTTGTCATTGCTTTCGATGAGATCGACATGCGCATCCGGTATGCCGACGCCCAGGATCGCCGTGACGATCCCCGGAAATCCGCCGCCCGACCCCAAGTCGCACCATCGGGCCGTGGTCGGCGCGAGCTCGGCGAGTTGCAGGGAGTCTTCCAGATGGCGGGTCCAAAGTTCTGCCAGGGTCGAGGAGGCGACAAGATTTGTTTTCGCCTGCCATTCGAGCAGCAGCGAGACGTAGCGGTCCAGCCTCTCCAATGTTTCACGTGAAACAGGCCGGCGCGACAGAAAGGCGGCACGGTCCGCCGCCAGGATCGTAGGATCCACCCGGTCCGGCTTTTTCGTCCGTCGAACGGCGACGCGGGGTGGGGGCTCGCGTTCAGGCCGCATCGACGGTCTCCTTCCGCATTGCCTTCCGGATACCGATGAGAATCAGTGCCAATCCCGACGGTGTCATGCCGTCGATGCGCTCGGCCTCCGCGAGAGAGGCTGGTCGATGCAGAGTGAGCTTATGCTTCAATTCATTGGACAGCCCCGGAAGCTGGCTGAAGTCGAATCCGGTGGGAATGACCACCGCCTCGTCGCGCCGCAACCGGTCTTGCTCGCGCTGCTGACGGTCGAGATAGACGTCGTATGTCGCCTCGATTTCGATACGCTCCCGAATCGATCCGCCGATGTCGGCAATTTCTGGCCAGATCGACGCAAGCCGAGAGAGATCGATATCCGGCTGGGCAAGCAGGCCCCAAGCGCTGCGAGGGCGTCCGTCACGATTGAGAGACAGGCCGAGCCGCTCGCCGCTGCTCGGAGAGATTGTCAGCTTTTCCAACGTCTCCCGCGCCGAGGCGAGCAGAGCCTCGCTGGATTGGAAGGCTGTTTCCCTCTCGCTGCCGACCAGGCCGAGCGACAGCCCCAGCGGCGTCAGCCGCCGGTCGGCATTGTCGGCGCGCAGCGACAGGCGGAACTCGGCGCGCGAGGTGAACATGCGGTACGGCTCGCTCACACCGGTGCGCGTCAGATCGTCGAGCATCACGCCGAGATAGGCGTCGGCGCGGCCGATGCGGACGGGTTCCGATCCGCCGGCGCGGCGAGCGGCATTCAGCCCGGCCCAAAGCCCTTGCGCCGCAGCCTCTTCGTAACCCGTGGTCCCGTTGATCTGTCCGGCAAGAAACAGGCCGGGAGCCGCGCGAACCTCGAGGGTCGCGTGCAGCTCGCGCGGATCGACATGGTCGTATTCGATGGCGTAGCCGGGCTTCAGGATCTCGACGCGTCCAAGACCTGGAATCGACCGCAAAAACTCCTGCTGAACCTCCTCGGGGAGCGAGGTCGACAGGCCGTTCGGATAGACCGTGTCGTCGTCGAGGCCCTCCGGCTCGAGGAAGATCTGATGACCGTCGCGTTCGCCGAACTTGACGATCTTGTCCTCGATCGACGGGCAGTAGCGCGGGCCGACGCCCTCGATCGCACCGGAATAGAGCGCCGATCGCTGGAGATTGTCGCGGATGATCTGATGCGTCTGCGGCGTCGTGCGCGTGATGCCGCAGGCGATCTGGCGATTGGTGATCGTCTGCGTGAGATAGGAAAAGGGCTGCGGCTCGTCGTCGGCCATCTGCATGTCGAGGCCTGACCAGTCGATCGTCTTTCCGTCGAGGCGTGCGGGTGTGCCGGTCTTCAACCGGCCCAGGCGCAATCCAAGGCGGCGCAGAGTGCCGGAGAGGCCGAGCGACGGATCCTCGCCCATGCGACCGGCCGGGATCTGGCGGTCACCCATATGGATAAGACCAGAGAGGAAGGTACCCGTGGTCAGGATGGCGGCGCCGCACCGGATCGTGCGACCGTCGGCGAGGATGACGCCGTTAAGGACATTGTCCCCGGAGAAAGCGAGGTCGAAGACATCGCCTTCAACGACGGTGAGATTGGCGGTGTCGCGGATCGCTGCCTGCATCGCCAGGCGATAGAGCTTGCGATCCGCCTGCGTCCGCGGCCCTCGAACCGCCGGGCCTTTTCGCCGGTTGAGCAGGCGAAACTGGATGCCGGCGGCGTCCGCCACCCGGCCCATCAGACCGTCCAGCGCATCGATTTCGCGAACCAGATGGCCCTTTCCGATCCCGCCGATCGCCGGATTGCAGCTCATCGCGCCGATCGTGTCGAAGCGATGGGTGACGAGCAGCGTCCGCGCACCGAGCCGGGCTGACGCCGCCGCCGCCTCGCAGCCGGCATGGCCACCGCCGATGACGATAACGTCGCAGGATGGATTCGGATTGTCTTGCATGACGAGGGTTAAGCCGATGGGTGGCCTGCCTGTCAATGGAAGCTCACGTCCTCGCCGGCGTCCGCCTGTTTCACGTGAGTCACTTGCCGATGCAGAATTCGGAAAAGATGACGTCAAGAAGGTCCTCGACCCCGACCCTTCCCGTCAGCGCGCCCAGACGATCGGTCGCCCGACGCAACCCGTCCGCCTGGATCTCCGGCGCCGACAAGGCCTGCGCATCGCCAAGCAAGGCCAAGGCATCGGCGACGATTTCGCGATGACGCAAACGGACGGGAACGACGGCGCCAGGATCACCCGCGGCCTCTTCTGCATACCGCGCGAGCACGGACAAAAGCTGGGAAAGCCCCTCGCCCGTCGCCGTTGAAACCGCCAGTGTTTCGCAGCCGAATCGATCGTCGCGCGACATCAGGTCAGATTTCGTCCTCAGCCTGAGATACTTTTGTCCCTCGCCACTCCCGCCATGTTTCACGTGAGTCGCGGTCCCGTCGTCCAGCACCAGAACAAGATCTGCCGCTGCCGCCGCCTCCTGAGCCCGGGCAATTCCGATGGACTCGATTGCATCCTCGGTGTCGCGAAGGCCGGCCGTATCCGAAATGCGGACGCGAATACCGCCGAGGTCGAGGGATACGTCAATCACATCGCGCGTCGTGCCTGGGATATCGGAGACGATGGCGACATCGCGGTCGGCGAGGGCGTTCAGCAGGCTCGACTTGCCGACATTCGGCGCACCGATGATCGCGACGCGAAATCCGTCGCGCAAGATCTCGCCCCGATGGGCCGAAGCGAGATGGGTCTTCATCTCCGTGGCAAGTCTTGCCAAAGCGGGCGCCACAGCATCGGCAGCGTCTTCGCCGACGTCTCCCTCATCGGAAAAGTCGAGCGATGCCTCCAGCATCGCGCGCGCCTGCACCAGCGAGGTCATCCAGCCTTCGTACAGCCCGCGAAGGCTGCCACCGACCTGCGACAGCGCCAGGCGGTGCTGCGACGCAGTTTCGGCCGCCAGGAGATCGGCGAGACCCTCGGCCTCCGTCAGGTCGATCCGGCCATTTTCGAAAGCGCGGCGGGTGAACTCGCCGGCCTCGGCCAGACGGATTCCGGGCAGGGCGGTGAGTGCCTCGAGGCAGGCGGCGACAACGGCCCTTCCACCGTGAAGATGGAGTTCGGCCAGATCCTCGCCCGTGACCGTCGCCGGTCCCTGGAAGAAGAGAACGAGACCCCGGTCGATCTCGAGCCCCTCGATATTCCCGATCCGCCGCAGCACGGCTCGCCGCGCGGCCGGAACGGATCCTGTCAACGCTTCCAGCGCGACCGTGCTGGCGGGACCGCTGATGCGCACGACCGCAATGCCGGACGGCAGCGATCCCGAAGACAGCGCGACGATGGTCTCTTGCAAGGGCGTATCCGACGTTTTCCGAGAGAGATTGCCAGCAGGTGATGCGAGGTCGTTCGTAGCGGTCGGTCCGGATCCGAATCAATTTATTGACAAGGAAACTGTACCGGAAATCCCGCGGTCGGCGGGCGCCCCTAGGCTGGAACCCGTCACCCCAGCGCCGTTCCAAGCGCGGCTCTCATCATCGATGGCGCAGCGAGAATCCCGGGCCGAACGCAAAACGGTCCGACCCCTGAGGGATCGGACCGCCTGCGAATCGATGCCGGATCGATCAGGTATTCATGGAGTCGAAGAAGTCCGCGTTCATCTTCGTCTGCTTCAGCTTGTCGTTCAGGAATTCGACCGCATCGGTCGTGCCCATGGGCGCGAGGATGCGGCGCAGAACGAAGATCTTCTGAAGGTCGGCCTTCGGAACGAGCAGCTCTTCCTTGCGCGTTCCGGACTTGAGGATGTCCATGGCGGGGTAGATGCGCTTGTCCGCGACCTTGCGGTCAAGAACGATTTCCGAATTGCCGGTGCCCTTGAACTCTTCGAAGATGACTTCGTCCATGCGGCTGCCGGTGTCGATCAGGGCGGTCGCGATGATGGTCAGCGAGCCGCCTTCCTCGATGTTGCGCGCGGCGCCGAAGAAGCGCTTCGGCCGCTGCAGGGCGTTCGCGTCGACGCCGCCCGTCAGTACCTTGCCGGAGGACGGCACGACGGTGTTGTAGGCGCGGCCGAGGCGGGTAATGGAATCGAGGAGAATGACGACGTCGCGGCCATGCTCGACGAGGCGCTTGGCCTTTTCGATGACCATTTCGGCGACCTGGACGTGGCGCACCGCCGGTTCGTCGAAGGTCGAGGAGACCACCTCGCCGCGGACCGAACGCTGCATGTCGGTGACTTCCTCCGGCCGCTCGTCGATCAGGAGGACGATCAGGTAGCATTCCGGATGGTTGGCGGTGATCGAATGGGCGATGTTCTGCAAGAGCACCGTCTTGCCCGTCCGCGGCGGTGCGACGATCAGCGCGCGCTGACCCTTGCCGAGCGGTGCGACGAGATCGATGACGCGGGCCGAGAGATCCTTCGAGGTCGGATTCTCCAGTTCCATGTTGAAGCGCTCGTTCGGATAGAGCGGCGTCAGATTGTCGAAATGGCTCTTGTGCTTGATCCGCTCGGGATCATCGAAGTTGATCGTGTTCACCTTGAGGAGCGCGAAATAGCGTTCGCCGTCCTTCGGGCTGCGGATCGGGCCTTCGACGGTGTCGCCGGTCTTCAGCGAGAAGCGGCGGAGTTGCGAGGGCGAGATGTAGATGTCGTCGGGGCCCGGCAGGTAGTTCGCATCGGGGGAGCGCAGGAAGCCGAAACCGTCCTGCAGCACTTCGACGACACCCTCGCCGATGATCTCGACACCCTGGGCCGCGAGGTTCTTCAGGATCGCGAACTGCAGTTCCTGCTTGCGCAGGACCGGCGCGTTCTCGACCCCGTTCTCCTCGGCAAAGGCGATGAGCTCGGGGGCCTTCTTGTTCTTCAGATCCTGAAGCTTCATTTCGGACATGGGAGTTATGGGGCTCCGTCCCGCTCGCTTGGTCGGTTTCGACCGGGGGGACTGCTGTGACATGGGAAAGTAGGGATGCGGAGCGCCGTCGATGCGACGGCTTCGGCAATGCAAAGGCGGGGCGGAAACGCCGGCCCGCGCCTCGGAAGGCGGGAAGTCTCTTTTTGCTATACGGCCACGCGCCCGCCGGTGCAAGCCCATTTCGCTCGCTTGACGCGCACCCGCCGCCGGAGGTCGGCACCCGCATACCGGGGTATGCGCCTGCCGGCCGACCATGGATGCAGCATTTGGACCGCAAAATGCCGGGGCCATGCCCTTTTCATGCAGCACGGGGCGACTAGGTGGCACCTCAAGGCCTTATCGGCCCTCGCCGCCGTCGAACAGGAACCGGCAGCCGGACAGCTTTCAGCGAGCGCCGGGCCGGGACGTCGTTCCGACGAAGCCGCAGAAGGACAGATTCATGTTTCACCGCCGCCATCCCGCCCTCTGGGTCGCCGTTGCGCTGCTTGTGCTTTTCAGTCTTGCAAGCGCGGTCGGCGGCATCTGGCTGATCACGCTCGGCGGCTCCTGGTACTATGCAGCCGTGGCGATCGGCTTCGCGGCGACGGCGGCGCTGCTCGTCGCGCGCCGCCCGGCGGCCCTGTGGGTCTACGCGGCGCTGGTCGCGGGGACCCTCGTCTGGGCGCTGTGGGAGGTCGGCTTCGACTGGTGGCCGCTGGCCGCGCGCGGCGACCTGATCTTCCTTCTCGGCCTGCTGCTCCTCACGCCCTGGGTCACCCGCTCGCTGTTCGTGCCCGACGTGCGCACGGCCATGGACGGGACCGCGACGCCACCCGGCGCCTGGCGCGGCGGTGGCCTGGCCCTCAGCCTGTCGCTGCTTCTCGTGCTCGCCGTCGGCGTGACCTCCTGGTTCACCGACCTGCACGACATCGAGGGCACCGTGCCGGAGCGCACGGCCGCGTCCAGCCCGGATGCGACCATGCCCGACGGCGAGTGGCAGGCGTATGGGCGCACCGGCATGGGCCAGCGCTTCTCGCCGCTCACCGAGATCACGCCGGAGAATGTCGCCCTGCTCGAGACCGCCTGGACCTATGAGACCGGCGACGAGAAGCAGCCGGGCGATCCGGTCGAGACGACCTTCGAGGTGACGCCGCTGAAGATCGGCGACCGCCTTTTCCTCTGCACGCCGCACCAGAACGTCATCGCGCTCGACGCCGACACCGGCGAGGAAGTCTGGCGCTACGATCCGAAGATCCAGGGCGCACTGGCGCTGCAGCACCTGACCTGCCGCGGCCTCTCCTACCACGCCGCATCGGCGTCGCCGGCAGCCGCGACGCAGGCCGCCGCCGCGTCGCAGGCCCCCCCGGCACCCTTGACCACCCCTGCCGACGCCACCGCGACCGCCGCAGATCCGGCCGACCCGGACCTGCCGGTCGCAGCGGCGACCGCCGCAAACACCACCGCATCCTGCGGCGCGAAACTCTTCATGCCGACGGCCGACGGCCGCCTCATCGCCCTCAACCCCGACACCGGCGCCGTCTGCGCCGATTTTGGCGGCGGCGACGGACAGCTCGATCGCTGGTCGCAGATGCCCAACGTCAATCCCGGCGCCTATTACTCGACATCCCCGGTCGTCGTCACCGCCAACATGATCATCGTCGCCGGCACCGTTCTGGACAATGTGTCGACGGCGGAAGCGTCGGGCGTCATTCGCGGCTATGACGTCGATACCGGCGACCTCGTCTGGGCCTGGGACAGCGCCAAGCCCGACCAGACGGCGCCGCTGCCGGAAGGGCAGACCTACACACCGAACTCGCCGAACTCCTGGTCGATCTCGAGCGTCGACGAGGCACTGGGCATGGTCTACATCCCGATGGGCAACCAGCCGCCGGACCAGTGGGGTGGCAACCGCACGCCGGAAGTCGAGCGCTTCTCGTCCTCGGTCGTCGCGCTGGACATCGCCACCGGCGAGGTTCGCTGGGTCTTTCAGACCGTCCATCACGATCTCTGGGACTACGACGTTCCCTCGCAGCCAAGCCTGATCGACCTCACCATCCAGGGCGAGACCGTCCCGGCGCTCGTGCAGCCGACCAAGCAGGGGGAGATCTTCGTCCTCGACCGCCGCACCGGCACGCCGGTCCTGCCGGTGACCGAAATCCCGGCGCCGCAAGGTGCCGCGCCCGGCGACCGGACAGCCGCGACGCAGCCGACATCGGCGCTGAGCTACGACCCGCCGGAGCTGACCGGCAGGGACATGTGGGGCGCCACCATGTTCGACCAGCTCGCCTGCCGCATCGCCCTGAAGAGCCTGCGCTACGACGGCCGCTACACGCCACCGTCCGAACAGGGCTCGCTGATCTATCCCGGCAATTTCGGCGTCTTCAACTGGGGCGGCGTCGCCGTCGACCCGCAGCGCCAGATCGCCTTCACCACCCCCACCTACCTCGCCTTCACCTCGCAACTGGTGCCGCGCGCGGACGACGAAACGCTCTACGTCCAGGACGGCGGCCAGAAGCCGGCGGGCGCCCTGCCCTCGCTGAACGAGAATTTCGGCGCGCCCTTCGCGATCAAGCTGAGCGCCTTCACCTCGGTTCTCGGCCTGCCCTGCCAGGCGCCGCCCTGGGGCTATGTCGCGGCCGCCGATCTCACCACCGGCAAGGTCCTGTGGATGCACAAGAACGGCACCGTGCGCGATTCATCGCCGATCCCGCTGCCGTTCAAGATGGGCGTGCCAAACCTTGGCGGCCCGGTGATGACCGCGGGCGGCGTCGCCTTCCTGTCAGGCACGCTCGACCAGTATCTCAGGGCCTATGACGTCTCGACCGGCGAACAGCTTTGGGAGTCGCGGCTGCCGGCCGGTGGCCAGTCGACGCCGATGACCTATACGGGCAGGGATGGCCGCCAGTATGTCCTGGTCGTCGCCGGCGGCCATGGCTCGCTCGGCACCAAGATGGGCGACTCGATCATCGCCTACAAGCTGCCCGCGGGCTGAGCATAACAGGGTCTGGAGGCAAGACCTTCAGGGCTCGCCACCAGCCGTGTGGCATCGGCCGCGAAGGTCAAGACATGAAGAAGGGCGCCACGGCGCCCTTCTTCATGTCTGCAGATCGTCCGCTTATCCCGGAAGCGTCAGGCCGACTGGACCTGCGCCTTGGCGCGTTCCTCGGCCATGCGCTGGGTGAACAGCGCGGCGAAATCGATCGGGTCGATCATCAGCGGCGGGAAGCCGGCATTGCGGGTGACGTCGGCGACGATCTGGCGCGCGAAGGGAAAGAGCAGCCGCGGGCATTCGATGAAGAGCACGGGCAGGAGGTGCTCCTGCGGAAAATTCTGCAGGCGGAAGACGCCGCCATATTCCAGCTCGACATGGAACAGCATGTCCTTGCCCTCGCCGGCATTTGCGGTGAGCGACAGCTTGATATCGTAGTCGCCCTCTTCGGCATTGACCGGATTGGCGCCGACATTGACGCCGATGTTGATGCCGGGCGCCTTGCCCTGATTGCGCAGGGCCGCCGGCGCGTTCGGGCTCTCGAAGGAGAAGTCCTTGATGTACTGGGCGAGGATGTTGATGGACGGTGCCGGGGCGTCTTTGAGAGCGCCGTTGGTTGCCGGATCGATATGGGACATGGATATCTCCGCTTTCGTGCTCTGGCCGGACAGGCGCCGCGGCGCGGCTGCCTCCGCCGTGATGTCGCTCCGCACGCCGCGCCGTCAGGGGCCGGCACGGGTTGGGTGACCCGCCGCGTGCCGGAGCGCTAACACTTCGCACCCTGGGAGACAAGTTTCGCCCAGCGGCGCAGCGTCCCCGCGGCGGGCCAGACGCGTGCTGCAGAGGCGGTGCCGGTCAGTGCAGCGTACCGCCCCGGCCGTCGGACCAGGGCGAATTCGGCGAGGCTGGGCGGCGCTCGAAGTCCTCGACCTCCAGTTCGACGACGCCGGGCATCGGCTGCGGCGGGGCCGCCGGGTCGCGGCGCCAGCCCCCGCCCATCGGGACGGCGACGATGCGACCTTTCAGAAAGCGCCAGCCCGCATCGCGAATGGCCGGAACGAACAGGAGATAGCCGATGGTGTCGGTGATGAGGCCAGGCGTCAGCAGGAGGACGCCGGCAACGACGATCATCACCCCATGCACCATCTCGCGGCCCGGCATACGACCCGCGGCGACTTCCTTCTGAATGCGCGACAGTGTCGAGATCCCCTGCGAGCGCAGCAGCAAGGCCCCGAGAATGGCGCTGCCGATCACGAGACCCAGCGTGGGCCAGAGGCCGATCAGGTTGCCGACCAGGAGGAAGACGGTAATTTCCAGGATCGGAACGATCAGAAGCATCAGCGGAATGAGTGAGAGCGGCATAGGTTTCTCCGTGTTCCCCAACGATCAGTCGCTTCATTCGCAAGGCGAACGAAAGTTTTCCGGCACCGTTCGTCACAAAGTAGATAGGATCACCAGACAAGGATTTGAATGCGCCGCCCAGTTTCTTATATGACGGCCATCAGATGCGGCGTGGTTGGCATCGGCCAGCCCGACCCGACCCTACAAGACCGCCCCGATCAGACAGGAATGCGAACACGATGACCTTCGGCACGATCTTCTTCATCATCGTAGCGGCGATCGTGCTGTTTCAGCTGCGCAACGTTCTGGGCCGCCGCACGGGCAACGAGCGTCAGCCCTTCGACCCCTACACGCGGCCGGAAAAGAAGGTCGATGGCCCGACACAACAGGGTAATGTCATCACCCTGCCGAGCCGCCGCGAGGGAACCGTCATCGAGGCCGTTGCGGCCGAACCCTATGCCGAGATCGACTCTATCGTTCCCGTCGGTGATCCGGTCAATGCGGAACTGCGCCGCGTCCAGGATGCCGACGCCTCGTTTGCGCCCAAACAATTCCTTGAAGGCGTCAAGGTCGCCTATGAGATGATCGTCACGGCATTCGCGACGGGCGACCGCAAGACGCTGCGCGGTCTTCTCTCGCAGGAGGCCTATCAGGGTTTCGAGAGCGCCATCACCGATCGCGAAAGCCGCAACGAGACGATGACGTCGGTCTTCATCGGCATCGACAATGCCCGTATCGTCTCCGCCGCCGTGAGGGACCGCGAGGTGCTGGTCACCGTGAACCTCGTCTCGCAGCTGATCTCATCGGTGAAGTCGGCCACGGGCGAACTGGTCGACGGCGATCCGGAAACGGTGGTGGAGGTTCGCGACGTCTGGACCTTCGCCCGCGACGTGCGTTCGCGCGATCCGAACTGGAAGCTGGTGGAAACCCAGTCGGCTTGAGCCGACTGCCGTCGACGCCAACCCCGTGAGCCAGACGCCATGCTGACCCCGCTTCTGTCGCGAAGGACGTTTGCCGATCTCGCTGCCTGGAACGGTGCCGACCATCGCGATGCGCTCGCAGCGTTCCGGCGCTCTGCCGCGCGGTTTCTCGCGGGCGCCGTCGACCCGGGAAGCCTCGGGATCGAGCCCGGAGCGTTCCTTCCCGCGGCCGAGGCGGCGCGGACCGCCAGCCCCGACACGGCGCGAGATTTTTTCGAGACGCATTTTCAGCCCGCCTTGCTGTCACCGGCCGAGCCGGGTTCGCGGGGTTTTCTCACCGGCTATTACGAGCCGGAGGTCGAGGCGGCGCTCGTGCCCGATGCGCGCTTCCGCTTTCCGCTCTACCGGCCCCCGGCCGATCTCGTGAAGGTGGACGACGCGACACGGCCGGAGGGTCTCGACGCATATTTCCGCTTCGCCCGGCAGAACGAGGATGGACGCCTCGACGAATATCCCGACCGCGGCCAGATCGAAGCCGGTCATCTGGCCGGTCAGGGGCTTGAGATCGCCTGGCTCGACAGTCCGGTCGATGCCTTCTTCATCCATATCCAGGGCTCGGCACGCCTTCGCCTTTCCGACGGGCGGCGGCTGCGCGTCACCTATGCAGCCAAGACCGGTCATCCCTTCACCGCGATCGGCCGGATCCTCGTCGAAGAGGGCGAACTGACGCTTGCTGAAGCCGACATGGACGGCATCCGCACCTGGCTCGCGGCACATCCGACCCGTGTCCGCTCGCTTCTCGACCGCAACCGCTCCTTCATCTTCTTCCGCGAGGCCGTCGTCGAGGACGAGAGCCTCGGCCCGGTGGCGGCAGCGAAGGTGCCGTTGACGCCGATGGCCTCGATCGCCGTCGACCGCCTTCTCCACACGTTCGGAACGCCCATCTTCATCGACGCACCGTCGCTCGTCCTCGGCGAAGCGCCGTTTCAACGCCTGATGATCGCCCAGGATACCGGCTCGGCGATCCTCGGACCCGCGCGGGCCGACATTTTCGTAGGCTCGGGCGAGGCTGCCGGACGCCTTGCCGGACGCGTCCGCCACCCCGGCGATTTCACCCTGCTGCTGCCGACGGCGCTTCATGAAAGGCTCGGTCGGTGAGGCGGCGGCGAGACCTCAGCGACGAGGAGGCACGTTTGTGGGCCGGCATCGCCAGACAGACCCAGCCTCTGCCGGGGAAGGTCGTGCCGGAGGTTGCTGCGGGAAAGCAGATCGTCGCGGGAAAAGCGGTGCCGGCAGCCCCTGCACCGTCCCGCAAGAGTGCCCTCCCCAAGGCCATCGCCCGTCGCATCGCGGCAGCGGTCTCGGCGTCGGCGGTCAAGACCGCTGCCGCCTCGCCCGAGCCCATGCCGCCGCACCCGACGTCGGCAGTGCCGGCGGCGACGCGGATGCCCGCTTACCAGGCGCCCGCGCTGAAGCGGAAAGTGCCGACGCTGCATCCGATCGAACGGCCGGTGACCAGGAAGCTCGGCAAGGGCCGGCTGGCGATCGAGGGGCGCATCGACCTGCACGACAAGTCGCAGATCGTCGCCCACTATGCCCTTCTCGGTTTCCTCAGGCGGGCACAGGCCGACGGCATGCGCCATGTCCTCGTCATCACCGGCCGGGGTGCTTCGTTCGGATCGCGCGGCGTGATCAAGCGCTCGCTGCCACACTGGTTCGACACGGCCGAGTTCCGGCCGCTCGTCGCGGGCTTCGAACCGGCCGAGCGTGGCCATGGCGGCGACGGCGCCTTCTACGTCCGGGTTCGGCGGCGATGACGCTGGCGGGAGAGCGCCGTTGCCAGCATTCCCTTCGGCGCGCGATGATCGGTCCCTGTCCCGCAATCCTTCGACGGCTCGTCGCATGACTCCCTTCGTCGCATGACTCCCTTTGGCGAAAGAATTCGTGCGCTGCGGCGCGAGCGCGGCGTGACGCAGGGCGACATGGCGAGAGCCCTCGGCGTGTCCAGCGCCTACCTTTCCGCGCTCGAGCACGGCCGACGTGGCCGGCCGACCTGGCAGATGCTGCAGCGGATCATCGGCTATCTCAACGTGATCTGGGACGACGCGGAAGAACTGGAGCGCCTGTCGGCGCTGTCGCATCCTAAGATCAGCGTCGAGACCGCCGGTCTCAGCCCGCAGGCGACCGAACTTGCCAACCGGCTGGCGGAATCGATCGGCACGCTGTCGCAAGAGGACATTTCGAGCCTGCTCACGCTTTTGGAAGAAGCTTCGGCGCGGGCGGCCCTGCTTCAAAGGTCGAAACGTCGCCGGTAAGGACGGTTCCAGCGGATGCTCGCCGATGCATCGGGTGCGGCCCTACCTGATGAGAGCTGCACTGCTTCCCACAGAGATGCACCAACGCTCTCGCGGTGTGTATCCCGTCGGGATATCCATCTAGACAACGTTGGCTAGACTTCAGTCCTCGATCGGATCGCCGTTCTCGTCGAACAGGTCGTCACCGATATCGTCGCCGATCAGGCTGGGATCGGGCGTGCCGTTGTAGCTGTTGTCGGTCCGGCGCACGAAATGCGACGCCAAGCCACCGGCATGCCCCGGCTGCCCAGTCTCTGCCGTCTCTGACGCGACCGAGACGTCGTCTTTCGCCGGCTTTGGGCCAGCCGGCAAGACACCCGGAAGAGTTTTGGTGGATCGATCTATGTCAGTCATGGCGTCGTGCTCCCTGTCAGTCAAGGAAAACGGATGGCGGCCTTACCCGTTCCGCCGCGCTCGGGCCGTCAGCCCGCAGCCGCCAGCGTCGCTTCGGCGGGCAGGATGGACAGCCACAGCGCCTCGCTCCCCAGCGTCTCGACGAAGGCGCGGTGACGCGCCGCCTCGTCCGCCGTCACGCGCGGGGGGAGCGGGACCTGGCGGGGCTGGATGCGGATCACCGCGCCGTCGGCGTCGCGCTGTTCTTCCTGGTGCGAGGAAACCAGGCCGAGCGCCGCCTGCCTGCCGCCGATGAGTTCGATATAGACGCCGGCGAGAAGCAGCGAATCGACGAGGGCGCCATGCTTGTCGCGCTTCGTCGTGTCGATCGAGAAGCGCGAGCAGAGAGCGTCGAGGGTCGCCGGTGCCATCGGAAATTTCCGCCGCGCCATCTGCAGCGTGTCGACGATGCGGCCGGGATCCAGCGGCGGCCGGCCGACGCGGGCCAGTTCGGCATTGAGAAAACGCATGTCGAAGGAGGCGTTGTGGGCGATCAGCGTCGCGTCGCCGAAGAAGTCGAGCATCGCTTCGACCACGGCGGCAAAGCCGGGCTTGTCCTTCAGGAAATCGTTGGAGATGCCATGCACGTCGAAGGCGCCGGGATCGACCCGGCGGCTGCCGGGCGAAACGAAGCAATGCCACTCCCGGCCCGTCGGGATATGGTTCCAGAGCTCGACCGCGCCGATCTCGATCACCCGGTCTTCGGCAAAATCGAGCCCGGTGGTTTCCGTATCGAAGACGATCTCGCGCATGGTTTCTCCAGACTGCACCCAGCAGTCGCCAATCGCCGCCGCCAGTTCAAGCGGCGCGCGTGAAGACGACAGGATTATCCCCACTCTGCTCCAGATGTTCTTTCTTTGTTCTTAAGTTCGACGGTCATGCCCGAGAAGATCGGCGATGATGGCGTGAAGATCGCGCTCGGCCGCCGCCAGACCTTTCGACGTGTCGATGACGTAGTCGGCTTTCGCACGCTTCTCCGCATCCGGCATCTGCCGGGCAAGAATGGCCTCGAACTTCTCCACCGTCATTCCCGGCCGGGCAAGGACGCGTTCCCGCTGGACCGCGGCGGGAGCGCTGACGACGAGGATCCTGTCGACGGCGCCGGTCCGTCCGGATTCAAACAGCAGCGGCACGTCGAGAAGGACCAGCTTTTCGCCGACCGCGCGGCAGGCATCGAGGAAAGCTGCCTCTTCGGCGCGAACCATGGGATGGACGAGCGCCTCCAGCGCCATCATCGCCCTGGGATCGCCGAGGACGCGCCTGGCCAGCGCTTCGCGGTCGACGACGCCGTCCCTCGTGGTGCCCGGAAACAGTGCCTCGATCGGCGCGGCGAGCGGCCCGGCATAGAGACGATGGACCGCCGCATCGGCCGAATGGACCGGAATGCCCGCGGCCTCCGCCATGGCAGCCGTCGCCGACTTGCCCATGCCGATCGATCCGGTGAGGCCGAGAACGAGCATCAGCCCTCCCGGTCGATATCGGCGACGACCAGCGCCCTCAGCGCCGCGTCCACGGTTGGCCGCTGCCCGAACCAGCGCTCGAAGCCCGGCACGGCCTGGTGCAGGAGCATTCCGAGCCCGTCGGCGACCGTCAGACCCCGCGCCCGCGCGGCGGCGATCGTCGGCGTCTCCAGCGGGACATAGACGATGTCGGTGACGAGAGCCTTGTCGGACAGGCCGGAGAGATCCGGCAGCGGCGGCGACCAGCCGTATTTTTCCTCGTCGGGCTCCTTGGGCGGCACCGGCACGGTGTTGACGAGAAGATCGGCGCGCGACAGCAGCGTTTCGCGCTCGTCCTCGCCATGCCCGGAGACTCTCGGCCCAAAGCTCTCGGCGATGGCTGCGGCCCGCGCCGCCGTACGGTTGACGATGCGCACACGGCCAATGCCCCGGTCGAGCAAAGCGAACACCACGGCGCGGGCGGCGCCGCCTGCCCCCAGCACCAGCGCTTCCTCGGCCGCGTCCCAGCCCGGCAGGAGCGCGTCGAGATTGGCGGCAAAGCCATAGGCATCCGTGTTGCCGCCGGTGAGCTTTCCCTCCTCCAGCCAGAGCGTGTTGATCGCGCCGATGGCTTGCGCCGCCGCATCCCGGCGTTCGACGAGCGAGAACACCGTTTCCTTGTGCGGGAGGGTGACATTGCCGCCGACGAAGCCGTTGCCGGCAAAGTCCGCGAGGAAGTCGCCGATCTCCTCCGGCGGAATTCCAAGCCGTTCGTAGGAGCCGGAAAGGCCGAACTGCTTCAGCCAGGCACCGTGGATGAGAGGCGAGCGCGAATGCCAGACAGGCCAGCCGGTCACGAAGGCCCGCGGGCCTTCGATGGTCTGGCGAAGGGTCTCGTCGTCGGCAAAGACATGCTGGGTCATGCGGGCATCCCTGGCGTTCTAGCGGCGGCACGGCGCCGCCTCGAGGCTTCTTACCCGTCGATCTCGCCGAGCGCACGCAGTTCGGCCAGAAGCGGCAGCAGGGGCAGGCCGATGATGGTGAAGATGTCGCCCTCGACGCGCTCCATCAGCTGGATTCCCTCGGCCTCGATCTGGTAGGCGCCGACGCTGCCGAGCGCGCGCTCCTTCACCGCTGCCAGATAGCGGCCGATGAAGCGGGGATCGAGGGCGCGCATGGTGAGTTCGGCGACGCCGACATGGCGCCAGACGACAGTGCCGTCGCGCACCAGCACGACCGCGCTGTTCAGCCGGTGCGTCTGACCCGACAGAGCAAGCAGGTTCCGCCGCGCAGCCTCCATGTCGGCCGGCTTGTGAAACACCCGGTCGCCGAGCGACAGCGTCTGGTCTGCGCCGATGACGAGAAGGCCGGGATGGCGACCGGACACGTCCATCGCCTTCGCCTCGGCCAGGATCAGGGCGACATCCTCGGGCGAGGTTCCCGACTGCTGCAGCGGCGCTTCGAGCGCCCGCTCGTCGAGCGTCGAGGCCTCGACGGTGATGTCGACGCCGGCCTTGCGCAGCATGTCACGGCGAAAGCTGCTGCCGGAAGCGAGAAGGATACCCTTGGTCACGATCGGTTTTCCCTTAAAACTTTATTCATAACCTTCTGGCTTGATGGGGATCCAAGCAAGCCGTCTTGCCGCGCCGCGACTCGATTCGCGCTGAAGACGCAAGGCAGGATCGCAACAACCCCCGCGATTCTCGGGGCCCTGTTGATGACGGCCGACTTATCCAAGGCCTCCGCCGCGGCCCTGCGAACGGCCCGCCAAACCGCCGACATATCAACATTCTGGGACGCTGTGGACGCTTTGCGCTTCTGATTGTGAAGCCTGGGGACAAGCTTCGGCAGCGACATATCGGCTCGATGCCGTGCCCGATTTGTGCACAGGCTGGACACTTTCCAAACCACTACCAGGTAAGGAAAAAACGATTTGTCCCCCGCCTGTGCCCGCCACCGGCTTCCCGTCGCTGCATCGCACGCTGCCCGTCCCGTTCCCGGCATCCGGCTTCCCGCTCCTGTGGATTCCGGCTATTCACCGACTCTTAGAATAACAATCAATTTCCTTAGAAACTTTTCTTTAAGAAAGAGGGAGAGAAACCGCATGGAAAAGCGCTCGATGATGCGGGTCCTCGAGGGAGAGACGGTCTTTCCGCCGCCGATGTGGCTGATGCGACAGGCCGGCCGCTATCTCGCGGAATACCGGGCGGTGCGCGAAAAGGCCGGAGGCTTCCTCGATCTGTGCTATGATCCGGCTCTGGCGACCGAGGTGACCCTCCAGCCGATTCGCCGTTTCGGCTTCGATGCCGCCATCCTCTTCTCCGACATCCTGGTGATCCCCGATGCACTCGATCGCGGCCTGCATTTCGTCGTCGGAGAAGGTCCGAAACTGACGCCGATCCTGGCACGCGAAATCGCCGGCCTCGATCCGGGCCGGGCCGAGACGCATCTGGCGCCGGTGATCGCGACGGTCGCGCGGCTGCGCCGGGAACTGCCGGAGGAGACCACGCTCATCGGCTTCTGCGGGGCGCCCTGGACGGTGGCGACCTACATGATCGCCGGCCACGGCACGCCCGACCAAGCGCCGGCCCGGCTGTTCGCCTATAACCATCCCGAAGCCATGGCCGAGCTGATCTGGATGCTCGCCGACATGTCGGCGAACTATCTGATCCGACAGCTGCAGGCCGGCGCCGACTGCGTGCAGGTCTTCGATTCCTGGGCGGGCGTTCTCGACGAGGCGAGCTTCGAGGCCTATTCGGTGGCGCCGATGAAGGCGATCGTCGACAAGGTTCGGGCCGCCGTTCCCGGTGCCAAGATCATCGGCTTTGCCAAGGGCGCCGGACCGCTCCTGAAGAACTACCGGGAAAAGACCGGCGTCGATGCCGTCGGTCTCGACTGGTCGGTGCCCCTCTCCTTCGGCGCCGAATTGCAGCAAAGCGGCGCCGTGCAGGGCAATCTCGACCCGCTGCGCCTCGTTGCCGGCGGAAGGGCGCTCGACGAGGGCGTCGACCGGATTCTGGATACCCTGGGTGGCGGCCCCTTGATCTTCAACCTCGGCCACGGCATCACGCCGGAGACGCCGATCGCACATGTCGAGGCCCTCATCGCGCGGGTCCGCCGGACGAGGAACTAGACATGGAATTCGACCTCTGGATCAAGGCATTGCACGTCTTGGCGGTGATCGCCTGGATGGCCGGGATGCTCTATCTGCCGCGCCTCTTCGTCTACCATGCGCAAGTCGGCCCCGGCACGCCGCAGTCCGAGACGTTCAAGGTGATGGAGCGCCGGCTCCTGAAGGGCATCATGCTGCCCTCGATGATCATCACCTGGGCCGCCGGTCTCTGGCTCGCCTATTCCACCTTCGCCTTCCAGGGCGGCTGGCTGCATGCCAAGATCGCCCTCGTCGTGGCGATGTCCGGCATCCACGGCTACCTCTCGGCCTCCACCCGCAAGTTCGCCGAAGACCGCAACGTCAAGAGCCCGCTGCACTGGCGGGTCATGAACGAGGTGCCGACGGTGATCCTCGTGCTGATCGTCATCCTGGTGATCGTCAAGCCCTTCTGAGCGGAGGGGCGCGGGCGTGCAGCCGCGGTCTTGGCATGCTGACGGGGGCGAGCGTTCCCCTCCGCGGCTGCCCCTCGGCACGGGGATGTTCTGGCCCGAGGCTGCAGTCGTGGGGCGAAGCATGCCGCCCTGCGCCGGCGATCTCGGGTCCTGTTCGAGATCCGGCCCAATTTTGGCTGGCTGAAAGTTGCGGGCGGCGCGGCCCGGTGCTTGCGCGGCGACGCCGTTCCTTCCAGAATTAATCGTCCCTTACGGATGCTGTCGCCGGGCGGCAGCGGACGCGCGCATCACGCCGGTCGATTTGCGATCCGCCCGCGGGATGGCAGCCATTCCGCTGACGGTCTTTCGACTGCTGTTCACACTGCCATGCCTTTCCGACCCTTTGACAGGAAACCGAAAATGGGCACGCTCACCACCAAGGACGGCATAGAGATTTTCTACAAGGACTGGGGGCAGGGCCAGGCCATCGTCTTCCACCATGGGTGGCCCCTCAGCGCGGACGACTGGGACGCCCAGATGCAGTTCTTCCTGGGAGAGGGGTTCCGCGTCATCGCGCATGACCGCCGCGGCCATGGCCGTTCGACACAGACGGCGACCGGCAACGAGATGGACACCTATGCCGACGACGTCGCGGCTCTCGCCGAAGCCCTCGACCTGAAGGAGGCCGTGCATATCGGCCATTCCACCGGCGGCGGCGAGGTCGCCCGCTATCTCGGCCGGCACGGTACGGCCCGCGTCGCCAAGGCCGTGCTCATCGGCGCCGTGCCGCCGGTCATGCTGCAGTCCGACACGAACCCCGGCGGTCTGCCGCTCGGCCTCTTCGACGATTTTCGCGCCCAACTCGCCGCCAACCGCGCGCAGTTCTACCTCGATATCGCCAGCGGCCCGTTCTACGGCTTCAACCGCGAGGGCGCCAAGGTCAGCGAAGGCGCCACGCGCAACTGGTGGCGGCAGGGCATGATGGGCGGCATCGCCGCACACTACGACTGCATCAAGGCCTTTTCCGAGACCGACTTCACCGCCGACCTCGAGAAGATCGACGTGCCGGTGCTGGTTCTCCATGGCACCGACGACCAGATCGTTCCGATCGACAACTCGGCCCGGCTCAGCGTCAAGCTGCTGAAGCACGGAACGCTGAAGACCTATGAGGGCCTGCCCCACGGCATGTGCACGACGCATCCCGAGTTGATCAACGCGGATCTTCTCGCCTTCATCAGGAGCTGAGGTGGAGGGCGGGGCATCCGTCTCGCCTTGATGGCCCCGACGGGCGGTCTAAGCGAGCCGGCAAGGGCGGAGGGATACAGGTTCCGCCTTTGCCCGGGACCGGGAGCCGCTGCGCCGGTCGTCCTACCGGATCGCGGTTTGCAGCTCGTCCAGCTTGTCGTTGGCGAGCCAGCCGTAATAGTTCTCCTCCGGCAGCTTCGGCGCCTCGCCGGCGGCCGCGCGCCGGCGGTTTTCGGCTGCCAGCGCGATGGCCCGTTTGCGGGCATTGCCGACATTGTAGAGCGTCGCGGTGATGCCGGGATTATCTGAAATGTCCATGCCGGCGATGTCGCGATAGGCCGAGATGGCGCCCTTGATCGTCGCGGCCATGTAGGCGAGCGACCGGTCCGGATCCATGATCGCCTGGTAGACCTCCGGCGCCTTGTCCGCCTTCAGCTCGGGAAAACCGGACACGCGGTGGACGACATCGGAGAAGGAAAGTGCCGTCAGCGGGTTGATCTGGCCGAGACCGAAGGTCTGGCCGGCATAGAAGGGCTGGAAGAAGACGGCGCCGAAGCGGTCGTCCGGATAGGACCGGCCGCCGACCGTCCGGCCGCGGAAGGAGGCGTCGAAGACGGTTTCGCGGCAGCTCCAGACGGCCTCGTCGCTGCTCTCGCCGGAACAGGCCGAAAATTCCGGCCGCGCCACGAAATCCTCGATGCTCTCGCCGTCATGGGCAAAGTCGACACCCGACGAGAGATAGGACAGGGCCTTGACGTAGTAGGTCTGCAGCCGGTCCATCGCGTCGACATTGTAGGTGTGCTCGCCGACCAGAGCCGCGACGATATGGATCGGATCGATGCCATAGGCGCGCGCGGCCTTGCCGATCTTCTCCTTCAGATCGGCATTGCCGGCGATGAGGTCACGGATCTTCTCGTATTTCAGCTGATAAGTGCTCTTCAGCGCGGCCGTGCGCCGGGCAGAGGCTGCGGGCACGCCTGGCTGCTCGGCATGGCGATTGCCCGGCGGCACGACGCTGAGCGCCGCGGCCGGCTGAACCGGTACAAGGTGCCATGCCAGGACGCAGGCCAGGATCGGGGCGAGCCGGGAAAAGCGGTCACGCGTCATCGTTCTGCTCTCTTGACGGGAGGACGGCTGGCGCCATGCCTATCCTTAGAAGCCGTGGGAATCCCTGTCGAGAGAGGGGCTGTCACACGTGAGACATCAGCCCGACGCCACGTCCATCACGATCGCGTGCGGAACCTTCGCCTTGCTGTTCCTGTTTGATGACCGAAGCAACAGGAGAGCGGCGATGTTCAAGGGCGGACTCATGTGGCTGATCGGCATCCCGATCCCGATCATCCTGATCCTCTGGTTTGCCGGATATCTCTAGGCGATGTGAGCTGCGGCACCATTGCTGGCGCAGAGGTCTGCCGGACCCGTTCGCCTCCCTCGGGGCGGACGGGTTTTTTGCTTCGGGGCACGCCCGAACGGGACCAGCCCCGCAAAGGGTTACAGCCTCAGATTAGGTCTTTCGGCCATCGCGGCCGAGACCCATTCCTTCAGGCCATGCCCCAGAGAACCAAGCCGATGTGCCGCTTTCTCGCCTATACCGGAACGCCCGTCTTCCTCGACCATCTTCTGATCCGGCCGAAAACCTCGTTGATCTCCCAGTCCCTGTCCGCGCGCGAGGCGAAGACGGTGGTCAACGGTGACGGCTGTGGCGTCGGCTGGTACGGTGAATGCGAGGAGCCGGGGCTCTACCGCGGCATCCTCCCGGCCTGGTCGGATGCCAACCTCGCCTCGCTCTGCCGACAGATCCGCTCGCGGCTGTTTCTCGCCCATGTGCGCTCGGCGACCTCGGGCGAGGTGGCGACGGCCAACTGCCACCCCTTCGCCGTCGGCCGCCACCTCTTCATGCATAACGGCCAGGTCGGCAGCTACGACCGCCTGCGCCGCCGCGTCGACGCGCTGATCCCCGACGATCTCTACCCCTTGCGCAAGGGCACCAGCGATTCCGAGGCGATCTTTCTGGCAGCCATGGGTCTTGGTCTCGACGACGATCCCGTCTCTGCCGTCTGCGCGACGCTGCAGGCGATCACCTTGGCGACGGAGGGCGAAGACGCCCCGCTGCGCTTTGCGGCCGTCCATACCGACGGCGAGACGCTTTACGCCTATCGCTGGGCCAGCGACGGCCGCCCACCCTCGCTCTACTGGCGCCATGCGGGCGAGGGCATGCTGATTGCCTCCGAGCCCTGCGACGAGAATGCCGGCACTTGGAGCCTGGTGCCGTCGGGGACGGTGCTGACGGTCGCCCCTGGCCGCAGCCCGCGCATCAGCGCCTTGACCATCGACGCGCCAGAACCAGCCCGCTCCCTCGTCGCCTGACGACGGACCGAGGCGCCGACTGACCGTGCCGGATCCTGCCAAAAGCCGGACTCCACTCTTTCACCCTGCGCTGGCATCTAAGTTGCCGCGCCGGATACTGCGAAAAGCCGGTTCCCACTTTTTCGCCCGCTTTAGCGGGGCGCGATGGGCCGCCAGCCGTGGATGACCCGTCGAGCGGCCCGGTCGAAGCAAAAGTAGTGCCCCTGGAAGGGCTGATCGGCCGAACGACTGATCGCAAGGTCCTGGAGGCGGCACAGGAGGAGCGTTCCGACGCCACCATGCGCAACGATGGCGACGTCACCCGGGGGAGCACGATTCAGCACGGCATCCACGGCGGCGACGATCCGGTCCTGCGCGTCGATGGCCCTCTCCCATCCCTCCACGCTGACCTGCGGCTGGGCAAAGAAGGCATCTGCCATCGCCTCGAACTCCGCCGGCGGCAGGAAACCGGTGGCGCTCCGGTCGTTCTCGCCGAGCCGTTCACAGACAGACACACCGAGCCCGAGATGGGCCGCCAGGATGCCGGCGGCCTCGACCGCCTTGGTCTCGCCGCTCGACCACACGCTGCCGACGGCAGCAAGGTCCGGGTTCGCGGCGAAAACGCGCATCCGCTGCACGCCGCGATCCGACAGATGCCACGCAGGCACAGGACGCACCGGGTCCACCACGACTTCGGGATGGCTGATGAAGAAGGCCGTCTGGCCCCGTCCGCGCATCCCAAGATCGTCTCCGCTCGCCATCTGCGGCGCTACAGGATGTAGCGCGACAGGTCGACGTTCCCGGCAATGCCATCCAGGGCCTTGTGCACATAGGCAGCGTCCACGACGTAGGTCGCGCCCGGCTTGTCCGGCGCCTCGAACGAAATCTCGTCCAGCACCCGCTCCATGACCGTCTGCAGCCGCCGCGCCCCGATGTTCTCGACCGAGCCGTTCAGCGACACCGCGAGATCGGCGATGGCGTCGATGGCGTCGGCCGTGATCTCGAGGTCGACCTTCTCGGTCTTCATCAGGGCGATGTACTGCTTGATCAGCGAGGCCTCGGTCTCGGTCAGGATGCGGCGGAAATCGTCCTTCGTCAGCGCCTGCAGCTCGACGCGGATCGGCAGGCGGCCCTGCAGTTCCGGCAGGAGGTCCGACGGCTTCGACACGTGGAACGCACCCGACGCGATGAAGAGGATGTGGTCGGTCTTCACCGGGCCGTGCTTTGTCGCCACCGTCGTGCCTTCGACGAGCGGCAGGAGATCGCGCTGCACGCCCTCGCGCGAAACGCCGGCGCCGCCATGGCTGTCCCTGTTGTTGGCGACCTTGTCGATCTCGTCGAGGAAGACGATGCCGTTGTTCTCTACCGAGGCGATCGCCTCGGCGACGACCTGCTCCTGGTCGAGCAGCTTGTCGGATTCCTCGCCGATGAGAAGGGCGTAGCTGTCCTTCACGCTGGTGCGGCGCTGCTTGGTGCGCCCGCCCATCGCCTTGCCCAACATCTCGGAAATGTTCATCACGCCGATGCCGCCGGGCATGCCCGGGATTTCCATGCCGCCCATCGGGCCTGACGTGTCGGCGACCTCGATGTCGATCTCCTTGTCGTCGAGTTCGCCCGAGCGCAGCTTCTTGCGAAAGCTGTCGCGCGTCGCCGGCGAGGCCGTCTTGCCGACAAGCGCTTCGAGAACACGGTCCTCGGCACCCTGATGCGCCTTCGCCTTGACGTCCTCGCGCTTCTTCTCGCGCACGAGGCCGATGCCGATCTCGACGAGGTCGCGGATGATCTGCTCGACGTCGCGGCCGACATAGCCGACCTCGGTGAACTTCGTCGCTTCGACCTTGATGAACGGCGCTCCGGCGAGGCGCGCGAGGCGGCGCGAGATCTCGGTCTTGCCGACGCCCGTCGGCCCGATCATCAGAATGTTCTTCGGCATCACCTCTTCGCGCAAGGATCCCTCCAGCTGCTGGCGGCGCCAGCGATTGCGCAGGGCGACGGCCACGGCGCGCTTGGCGTCGTTCTGGCCGATGATGTGGCGGTCGAGCTCGGAAACGATCTCGCGGGGAGAATAGTCACTCATGAATCACTCTTGGAAAGATGGCCCGGACAGAGGAGGCCGGGCGAGATTGCCGCCGTGGGTCGGCGTTGGTCGTCAAATGGGGGCTCTTCCCGCCGAGCGCCACTGTCGCGCCCGGGAGGGAGGCGGGGAGGCGGAAGCCGATGCGCCGACCCTCGTACCCCGCCGAACGGCGACACGTGGGCCCGCGACCATGAGGCCGTGATGCCTTGCATCGCCGGTCAATACACGCAAACGTCGTCAACAGTTGATTGACCGTCCTTCCGGCGTCGTGGACAAAACGAAATAACAGCGGTCGACCGCTCCCGGTTTGCGCTATGGTGCGTGAGTCGACGCTGGTGGCAGCTGCAGGTTTCGCTTGAGCCGCGGCGGCCATCGGCCTGGGCGGTTCGGGAACTGGCGCAGCCATGGCGCCGGGATCCAAGAAATGGGGAAGCCCGCGCAGATTATGTCCGATGCGATGTCGATTCTTCAACGCCTGGATCGTCCCTGGGAAGAGGTGCAGCTGGCACAGGCGGTCGAACAGGTGGCCCTTCTGTACGGCTATCGGCGGTTTGCCATCTTCACGCTGCCGGCTGCCGACGACAATCGCGCTGCGCTGAGCTTCCTGTTCGGCAACTGGGAACTTTCCTTCCTCGCGGCTTACGAAAAGCTCGGCCTGCTGCGCTTCAGTCCGGTCATCCGGGCGCTGAAGGCGGGGCCGGCGCCCTTCGTCTGGGATGTCGAGATGCTGCACGGGGCGGAGGAGGAGGGGGAGCCGAACCCGCCGGCGCAGCTTCTCAACGCCCACGGCTTTCACAGCGGCATCTATGTTCCGATCCAGGGCATGACCTCGTTCCACGGCGCGCTGGCGCTCGCGGGCGAGGGCCCGCCGCTTTCGGAAGAGCAGGCGGCCGAGTTGCAGCTGCCGGCCTTCGCCATCTTCGGCATGCTCGCCGCCTGCCGCTTCGAGGAAAACCGCCGGAGCAACCCGCTGTCGACGCGCGAGCGTGACTGCCTGAAGCTCGCCATGCTCGGCAAGACGTCGTCGGAGATCGGCATCATCCTGTCCCTGTCCGAATACACGATCTCGCAGTACCTCTCCTCGGCCACGCGCAAGGTGAACGCCTCCAACCGCACCCACGCCGTCGCGATCGCCGCGCAGATGGGCTATCTCAGCTGAGCGCCCGGAGCGCGGCGGCATCCCGCCGCCGCCATGGCATGCCCGCCCGGCCCTATCGGCCCGATCGGCGCTGACGCCCTCGCGCCGGGAGGCGGCCCAAAGCCTCAGGCCGGCTCTTCCGGCGCCAAAGGCAGGAACTGGTAGGCCCAGGTCTCGGTCAGCGCGATGTCGCCCTTCTTCAGGAACAGCCGCAGTTCCACAGGCTCTCGGCCGTCCACCTTGAGGTCGAAAGTGGCGCGCCAGACGGTGCCGACCTTCAGGCGATAGCAGTGTGCGAGCGAGACGGTGCCGCGCGAGGCCGCGACGATCGTGTCGACGCCCAGGGTCCCGGCGTCGAGCGCGGCGATGGCGCCGCCATCGAAATCCACCACGAAGCGCGTTACGCCCGGCGGGCGTGGCTGGCCGGTAATGCCGCCGCGGCCCATCCGCGTCGCCACGACCTTGCCGGCCGCGACCGGATGCGGCGCATCCCTCGCCCAGGTCAGACGGTAGTCGTAGGCGAGCGCGTCGCCCTTGGCGACGGGCTTGGCGGCGAGCCAGTAGGCGGCGATGTTGTCGTGGATCTCGTCATCCGTCGGGATCTCGACGAGCTGCACGGCGCCGTCGCCCCATTCGCCCTTCGGCTCGATCCAGACGCTGGCGCGGCGCTCGTAGAAGACACCGTCATCCTGGTAGTGATCGAATTCGCGGTCGCGCTGCAGCAGGCCAAAACCCTGCGGCGCCTTGCCGGAAAAGGTCGAGGTCATGACCGTCTCCGGGTTGTTCAAAGGCCGCCAGAGGCGCTCGCCCTCGCCGGTCCAGATCGCAAGCCCGTCCGAATCGTGGATCTCGGGGCGCCAGTCGATGCGCCGCTCGCGGTCGGTCTCGGAATACCAGAACATCGAGGTGAGGGGCGCGATACCGACCCGCTCGATGGCGTCGCGGGCGAAATAGCGCGACCGGATCTCCATCACGATCGGCCCGTCCTTCGTGCAGTCCATCTCGAGGACGCCCGTGATGCGCGGGCTGTTCATCGCGCAGGCGATCTTGATCCGGCCGCCGATGTCCGACGGCGCGAGGTAGAAGTCGGTGAAGCGGGGAAACTCCTCGGGTGTCGGCATGGCGACGTCGATGGCCAGCGCCCGCGCCGAGAGGCCGAACTGGTCGAGTTCGCCCGAGGTGCGGAAATAGGCCGCGCCCAGAAACGACAGCCAGTCGCGGTCGCCATCGGGCTCCAGCACGCGAAACCCGGCAAAGCCGATGTCGTCCGGCAATTCCTTGGCCGGATTGTCCGACGGGATGCGGAAGAGCCCGGGATCATAAGTCACCTGGCGGGCGGTCTCGCCGTCGACGACATGGATGCCGACGGGCAGCTTGAAATAGCGCCCGAGGTGGAAGAAGCGGATCGGCGCCTTGCCGCCGTCGAAATCGAGCGTGTTCTGCCGGAGATATTCGATGCGCTGGTGCTGGTCGTAGTCGATGCGCTCGAGCACGTCGCCGGCGCGCGGCACTTCCGGCACGTAGGCCTCGGCGGCGAGGGCCTGCATGCGGGCGACCAGCGCGTCGAAGGAATAGGGCTGCGGCGCGCCGAAGGTCAGCGCATCCGCCGTCGCGGCGCCGGCGCGCAAGGGCAGGGCGACGCCGAGGGCGGCGAGCGAGGCGAGGATCTGGCGGCGGGTAACGTCCATGAGGGGCTCCAGGAGATCGGCACGGTCATATCGGGTCAAACGCCACGAGCGCGGCGGCATTGCGGCCGACCCGGTCTGTCCCGGAACTGCCGGGCTCGCCGGTACGTTGGTCGAAGCGAAAGCGGGCTCGCGGCGTGGTCGCCCGGGAACGGGTTTCATGCCGGCTGCAGCGTTACGCCCGCGCCAGAGGTCCGGCAAGGCGATCCGGCCGCAGCGCTCACAGTTTCCTCAGGGCCACCTGCTCGATGCGGTGGGCCGAGCCCTTGCGCAGGATCAGGTCGGCACGCGGCCGGGTCGGCAGGATGTTCTCGTAGAGATTTCGCCCGTTGATGTTGGTCCAGAGCCCCAACGCGATCTCCAGCGCCTCCGCCTCGCTGATCTGGGAGTAGCGGTGGAAGAAGGAGCCTTCGTCGCGGAAGGCCGTCTCGCGCAGCCGCATGAAGCGCTCGACATACCACCGCCGGATGTCGATCTCCTCGGCGTCGATATAGATCGAGAAGTCGAAGAAGTCGGAGACGAAGGGCACGATCTTGCCGTCCTTCGGCAGGTCGCGCACCTGGAGAACGTTCAGCCCCTCGAAGATCAGAATGTCCGGCTGGTCAACGGTGACGTGCCGGCCCGGCACGACGTCGTAGACGAAGTGCGAGTAGACCGGCGCCTCGACATGGCGCACGCCCGATTTGATGTCGGAGAGGAAGCGCAGGATTGTGCCGACGTCGTAGCTCTCGGGAAAACCCTTGCGCTGCATCAGCCCCTCGGCCTCGAGCACCGCGTTGGGAAACAGGAAGCCGTCGGTGGTGACGAGGTCGACCTTGGGCGAGGTCGGCCATCGCGCGAGCAGCTCCTTCAGGACGCGCGCGGTGGTCGACTTGCCGACCGCGACCGAGCCGGCGATGCCGATGATGAAGGGCGTCTTCGTCGCCTTCGTCCGGGCCAGGAATTTTTCCCGTTGGCGAAACAGCCCCTGCGAGGCCTCGACATGGGCATAGAGGAGGCGCGAGACGGCGAGATAGATGCGCCCGACTTCGTCGAGATCGACGGGATCGCCCATGGTGCGCAGCCGCGTGACCTCTTCCTCGGTCAGCGTCAACGGCTGGCCGGCGCGGAACGCCGCCCATTCCTCGGCGGAATAGAAGCGGTAGGGCGAGAATTTCGACGGCGTCATCTGGTCCATGCCCGTTCTCAGACGTCCTGAGGCCGTCGGGCCTTCTCCTCCAGCCCGGTCTCGGCGGTGCGGCGCTGGAGTTCGGCGAGAACGTCGGCCAGCGGCACCTTCCGGAGATGCAGGACGACCATCAGATGGTAGAGGAGGTCGGCGCTTTCGCCGACAAGGGCGGCGTCGTCTTCCGAAATTGCCGCGATCACCGTCTCGACCGCCTCCTCGCCGAGCTTCTTGGCGGTCTTCGCGACGCCCTTGGCGGCGAGCTTGGCGGTGTAGGAGCTTTTGTCGCCGGAAACCGCGCGCTGGGCGACGATGGCTTCGAGATCGCTGAGGGTGAAGCTCATCGGGCGGTTCCGGTCGGGTACGTTTCGACAGAGGCCAGCGGCGGCGTACCCCCCTCTGCCTTGCCAGGCATCTCCCCCTCAAGGGGGGAGATCAGCAGTTGCGCCGTCGGCGAGGTTCGACCTCCCCCCTTGAGGGGGAGATGGCCGGAAGGCCAGAGGGGGGTGCCCAACGCAGACTCCTGCAGCAAAAACAATGGGAAAGGTCGCAGAACCTGGCTCACTTCCCGTCCCGCCGCATCGCAAGCCCGGCGCCCGCCATGTGATCCTTCGCCTCGGCGATGGTATAGGTCCCGAAATGGAAGATCGAGGCGGCGAGCACCGCCGTCGCATGGCCGTCGCGGATGCCGGCGACGAGATGGTCGAGCGTGCCGACGCCGCCCGAAGCGATCACGGGAACGCTGACAGCATCGGCTACGGCCCGCGTCAGGCCGATGTCGAAGCCGGCCTTGGTGCCGTCGCGGTCCATCGACGTCAACAGGATCTCGCCGGCCCCGAGTGCCGTCACGCGGCGGGCGAAATCGACGGCGTCGATTCCCGTCGCGGTTCGTCCGCCATGGGTGAAGATCTCCCAGCGACCCTCTTCGTCCTCGGCGCTGACGCGCTTGGCGTCGATGGCGACGACGATGCACTGGTTGCCGAACTTGTCGGCCGCCTCGGCGACGAATTCCGGCCGGGCGACGGCCGCCGTGTTGATCGAGACCTTGTCGGCGCCGGCCAGCAGCAGCTTGCGGATGTCGGCGACCTGGCGCACGCCGCCGCCGACGGTCACCGGCATGAAGCAGCGCTCGGCCGTGCGCGCGACGACGTCGAAGATCGTCTCGCGGTTTTCCGACGAGGCGGTGATGTCCAGGAAGCAGAGCTCGTCGGCGCCGGCAGCATCGTAGGCCGCGGCGGCCTCGACGGGATCGCCGGCGTCGACGAGGCCCTCGAAGCGCACGCCCTTGACGACACGGCCGTCCTTGACGTCGAGACAGGGGATGATGCGCGATTTGAGGGTCAGGTTCGTGTCCTCGGCAACGTTCGCGCCGCTTATGCGACGGCATGGCGGTCGACGGCAAGGGCAGCGTGATGCCGACACCCCCCGGCGGTATGGGAGCGGACGGCGCGGGGCAGCCTCGCACCAGCCTCGACCGCTATCTCTGTGGCACCACGCGAAGCGCCGCGGAAAAGCCGGCGTTACCGGGCGAGCCGCGATCCCGCCTGGTCGATCAGCATGTTGGCGATCGTCATGCGGCGGTTGGCACGGTCGCGATAGGCAGGCCTGACGCGGTCGGGGTGGTTCTGCAGGGCGAATTTCCGCCGAAGCCTGGAGAGGGCCTCGCTGGACGTCAGGGCGGCAAGTCCGAGTTCCTCGGCGATGTCCTCCGGGTCGAGGCTGAGCTCGCCATAGGCCCATTCGTCGATAAGTGTCGCCGGCGAGGGGATGCTGTCGGTGTGATACGCGGCCTTGGCCTTGGCGTCGACGGACCCGCTGCCCTCGAGCTGGTCGAGCACCTGCCAGAATTCCGGCGAGGCGACCGATCCGCTGTGCCGGTACGCGTCGTCGTCGCCCGGTACTGCGGGCCTGGCGATCTCATCGAGGATGTCGGCAAAGTCCATGTCGGTTCTCGCTGCGTCTGCCGCTTCGCTGGACCCGCCGATCATGACGTGGATCGCCCGCGAAGAACAGACACGATCCTGCATCGTTCCGCTGAATCCCGGGTTAATCAGCCAGCCGTATAACACTCGGCGCCGCGTTAACCCCTCGTGCGCACGGAACCTGTGCGCGTTCCGCCGCGTCTTCTCGCATCGGAAGCCAGCAAAGGACGGGGCGATGAGCGATCTCAAGGACAAGGCCGAAACGGATGACGCCGAGGTGTCGCCGATGGAAGCCCAGAACGAGGGTGTCGAGCACACCGGGCCGGCGAAGGAATCGCTGCCGGCGACATCCGGCACACCGGCCGACACCGCGCCGCCCTCCCCGATCCGCCAGGGCGGCGAGGACGAAAGCCGCGACGACCTGTAGGGACGAGGCTGCGACCGGGAATTTCGAGCCTTTGCGGAACGGCGGTGCCCCCTCGCCGATTGTCTCCGCGAAACCCGTCTGAGGAGGATGACATGGACAAGGAAAAGCCGCTGAAGGACAAGGCCGCCGAGCCGGACGCCGCCGGGAACGCGGCCAAGTCCGCGACGAACGAGGCCGGGCGCCACAAGGTCGGCGAGACGCCGGCGAAGACCGAGGCGAAGAAGTAGCGACCACGCGTCAGAACCTGGCCGGTGTCGGAAACGGAAAAGGCCCGCGGGGATGTCCCGCGGGCCTTTTCATGTCTTGTCGGATGCGGCCGAAGCCTACTCCTCGTCGCCGCGACCCTTCAGGGCAGCGCCGAGAATGTCGCCGAGCGAGGCGCCCGAGTCGGTCGAACCGTACTGCTGCACGGCCTCCTTCTCTTCGGCGATCTGCAGCGCCTTGATCGACACGCCGATGCGGTGTGCCTTCTTGTCGAACTGCGTGACGCGCGCATCGACCTTCTGGCCGACCTGGAAACGCTCCGGACGCTGGTCCTCGCGGTCGCGGGCAAGATCGGCCCGACGGATGAACGAGGTGAAGTCGCTGTCGGCGATCCGGACCTCGAGGCCACCGTCGGTGACCGCGGTCACTTCGCAGGTGACGATCGAGCCACGGCGCATTTCACCCGAATCGACCGGGGCCGAGGACGAACCGGAAGCGCCGGGGGCACCCGCCGTACCGGAGCCCTGGCCTTCGCCGCCGACCTGCTTGATGCCGAGCGAGATGCGCTCCTTGTCGATGTCGACGTCGAGGACCTGGGCCTTGACGATGTCGCCCTTGTTGTATTCCTCGATGACCTGCTCGCCCGGACGGTTCCAGTCGAGGTCGGAGAGGTGGACCATGCCGTCCACATCGCCTTCGAGGCCGATGAACAGGCCGAACTCGGTCTTGTTCTTGACCTCGCCCTCGACCATCGTTCCGATCGGGAACTGGTCGCGGAAGGCTTCCCATGGGTTCTGCAGGGTCTGCTTGAGACCGAGCGAGATGCGGCGCTTGACCGGATCCACCTCGAGCACGACCACTTCGACTTCCTGCGTCGTCGAGAGGATCTTGCCGGGATGGACGTTCTTCTTCGTCCAGCTCATCTCCGAGACGTGGATCAGGCCTTCGATGCCCGGCTCCAGCTCGACGAAGGCACCGTAGTCGGTGATGTTCGTGACGCGGCCCGTGACCTTGACGCCCATCGGGTACTTCACGCCGATGCCGTCCCAGGGATCGGCCTCGAGCTGCTTCATGCCGAGCGAGATGCGGTGGGTTTCCTGGTTGATGCGGATGATCTGGACCTTGACGGTCTGGCCGATCTGCAGGATCTCGGTCGGGTGGTTGACGCGGCGCCAGGCCATGTCGGTGACATGGAGCAGGCCGTCGATGCCGCCGAGGTCAACGAACGCACCGTAATCGGTGATGTTCTTGACGACGCCGTCGACGGTCTGGCTTTCCTCGAGGTTCTGCACGATTTCCGAACGCTGTTCGGCGCGCGACTCTTCGAGGACGGTGCGGCGCGAGACGACGATGTTGCCGCGGCGCTTGTCCATCTTCAGGATCTGGAACGGCTGCGGCGTGTTCATCAGCGGCGTGACGTCGCGGATCGGGCGGATGTCGACCTGGGAGCGCGGAAGGAAGGCCACGGCGCCGTCGAGATCGACGGTGAAGCCGCCCTTGACCTGGTTGAAGATCTGGCCTTCGACCTTTTCGCCAGCGTTGAACTTGACCTCGAGATTGACCCAGCTCTCTTCGCGGCGAGCCTTGTCGCGGCTCAGCACGGCTTCGCCGAGGGCATTCTCGATGCGCTCGACATAGACCTCGACGGTGTCGCCGATCTTCAGCTCGGCGCCGCCCTTGCCGCCGAATTCCTTCAGTGCGACGCGGCCTTCGACCTTCAGACCGGCGTCGATGACGGCCATGTCTTTCTCGATGCCGACGACGATGCCCTTGACCACGGCGCCTTCGGCGACATCGTGATCCTGGTACGAGGCTTCGAGCAACGCGGCGAAATCATCGCGCGATGGGTTGGTGTTTGACATTCGTTCTCCTTGGAACCTCATCGCCCGTGTCGTCGGGGGGAGGTCGTGCGCCGCGTGTTCGTGTTTCGGGTCGCCGTCAGGATGGTCCCGCCCCGTTCCGACAGGCGGAGGAGGGGCCCGGAAAACGCCCCTCTCGGGAAGAGCTCCGGCTGGCGCGGTGGACCGGCCCTGGGCAGGGTTCTATCGTCTCGGCCCGCCGGCAGGGCGCGAACGCGCACCATCTCCAACATGGCCGAAAAGGGCGCGCCCTCCTGCGAGAGCCGCCCTCATGCATCATTCCGGGCGATTAAGGGACCGATCGATCAGTCCGCAAGCCGTCCAGAATGCCGTTTCTATATCCATTTCACTGGTATCGAGCAAGTGGGCGTCGAGGGCGGGCTTCAGCGGCGCCGTGGCGCGGCCGGCGTCGCGCGCGTCGCGCTCCTTCACCTCGGCGAGGATGCGCTCGAATTCCGGCGGCCGCCCCTTCGCCGCCAGTTCGTCGGTCCTGCGGCGGGCGCGGACCTCGGCCGAAGCGGTGACGAAGATTTTGACGTCCGCGCCGGGGCAGATCACCGTGCCGATGTCGCGACCGTCGAGCACGGCGCCCCTTGGCCCCGCGGCGAAGGCGCGCTGGAAATCCTCCAGCGCCTGGCGCACCGAGGGGTGCACGGCGACGCGCGAGGCGCGCTCGCCGGCCTCGTGGCCGCGCAGCGGCGCCTCGTCCAGATGGTCCGGCGCGAGGCTGCGGGCGATGTCGCCGGTGGCAATGGGGTCGTCGAGATCGACGCCGCGATCGAAGGCGAGCTTGCCGATGCCGCGATAGAGAAGGCCGGTGTCGAGATAGGGCAGGTCGTAATGCTGCGACAGGCGCTTGGCCAGCGTGCCCTTGCCGGCCGCGGCCGGTCCGTCGATGGCGATGACGACGGGCCTTCTGCGCACCGCTTCGGCGATGCCGGCCATCAGGACAGGCTCTCGAGCTTGGCGCCGAGCGCCGTCATCAACCCGGTGAATTCGGGAAAGCTCGTCGCGATCATCGCCGCGTCGTCGATCGTCACCGGTCTTTCCGCGGCCAGGCCGAGGACGAGAAAACTCATGGCGATGCGGTGGTCGAGATGCGTCGCGACCGTGCCGCCGCCGATGCCCCTGCCGTCCGGGCGCCCGGTGACGGTGAGGGTCTCGGGACCCTCCTGATGCGTCACGCCGTTGGCGGCAAGCCCGGCGGCGACGGCGGCGAGGCGGTCGCTCTCCTTGACGCGCAATTCCTCGAGACCCTGCATCACCGTCACCCCGTCGGCAAAGGCGGCGGCGACGGCGAGCACGGGATATTCGTCGATCATCGAGGGCGCCCGCTCGGCCGGCACGGTGACGCCGGTCAGCGCGGCATGGCGCACGCGCAAATCCGCGACGTCCTCGCCGCCCGAGGAGCGCGGATTCAGGATCTCGATCGAGGCGCCCATTTCGAGGAGCGTCGCGATCAGCCCGGTGCGCGTCGGGTTCATCAGGACGTTCATCACGGTGATGTCCGAGCCCGGCACGATGCAGGCGGCGACGATCGGGAAGGCGGCCGACGAAGGATCGCCCGGCACGACGAAATCGGCGACACCCGTGAGCGTGCCCTGGCCCTCAAGGCGGATGGTGCGCACGCCGGCGGCGTCGGTTTCGACGGATATCGTCGCGCCGAACCCCTCGAGCATCTTTTCCGTGTGGTCGCGCGTCATCACCGGCTCGATCACCGTGGTGACGCCCGGCGCGTTGAGGCCGGCGAGCAGCACCGCCGACTTCACCTGCGCCGAGGCCATCGGCACGCGGTACTGGATCGGCGCGGCGACGCGGGGCCCGCGGATCGACAGCGGCAGCCGGTCGCCGGTGCGCGCGGCGACCTGGACGCCCATCAGCCGGAGCGGATCGAGCACCCGGCCCATCGGTCGGCGCGACAGCGAGGCGTCGCCGACGAAGGTCGCGCCGAAATCATAGGGGCCCACGAGCCCCATGGTCAGGCGCACGCCGGTACCGGCATTGCCGAAGTCGATCGGCGCCTCGGGCTCGAGCAGGCAGCCATTGCCGACGCCGTCGACGAGCCAGTGGTCATCCTCCTTGACGATCCTTGCACCCATCGCGCGCATGGCGCGGCCGGTGGCCAGGACGTCCTCGCCCTCGAGGAGCCCGGTGACGCGGGTGCGGCCGGCGGCGATGCCGCCGAACAGGAAGGCGCGGTGCGAGATCGACTTGTCGCCGGGGATTTTTGCCGCGCCGGCAAGGCCGGGGCTTCGTGACGCCTGCATCGGCCGGGGCGTCGAATCATGTCCGCTCATGGCTTGTCGCCTTCCATCCCGCCCCCACTTCCGGGGTCCGGTCGCTCGCCTTCGGAAGGCGCACGGGCGGCGCCTTCTTCCGGGCCGGGAGTTAGCACGGGAGAAAAGGCCGCGTCACCCTGACGCCGGCACGATTCCTCGACCCTTTCGGGCCGCTTTCGGCCCGCAGAGGCGCGCCCGGCTTCCGCTTTGACAAGCTTTCGTGCACGACGTAAGGGACCAACCGGTTTTCATGCCCGGTGCGCGTGTCGAGGCGCCGGGAAATGGGACGGCTGGCGCGCCGCGCGCCCCTTCCCCTCGACCCGGCGCACGACGCGGGGCGACCCTTTGAGATTTTTGAAAGACGCGAGGACCCATGGCAAATCCAGAACTCGGCACCAAACGCATCTGTCCGGAGACGGGCCGAAAATTCTACGACCTGAACAAGGATCCGATCGTCTCGCCCTATACCGGCACGAGCTATCCCGTCTCCTTCTTCGAGATCCCCGCCCGTCCCAAGCGCGGTGCGGCGGCCGCCGTCCCTGAAGCCGAGGCGGAGGTCGTCGAGGTTGCCGACGACGCCGAGGACGCACCGGAGACCGTGTCGCTGACCGACATCGAGGAGGACGAGGAGGTCGCGGTCAAGAAGGAGACGATCGACATCGACGACGACGAGGACGAGGAGGTCGAGGCCGACGACGCCGACACCTTCCTCGAGCCCGACGAAGACGAAGACGACGACATGACCGACATCATCGGCTCGCGCGACGACGACGACGACTGAGCGACGCGTTTTGCAAGTTGCCGCGCGGCGTCTTTCGGCGGCGCGCGGCGCGGTGCTTCTAAGAGCCCAACCCGAAAAGAGTTGAGCGGTTTCAGCAGGTTGTGATTCCATCAGGTTGCGAGACGCGATGGAGTCAACGATGCCCTGGACCGAAACCGCTCGGCGCGATTATGCGCGCCGGGGAAAGCGCTATTCAAGTGATCTCAGCGATCGGGAATGGGCGCTGATCTTACCCTTCTTGCCCGAGCCGCGGCCGATCGGCCGTCCCCGGACGACGGATCTGCGAGAGGTGGTGAACGCCATCCTCTACTTGGCATCAAGCGGCTGCGCATGGTCGCTGCTGCCCAAGGATTTCCCGCCCTATACGACAGTCCAGCGCTACTTCTATGACTGGCGCGACCGAGGCCTGCTTCAGACGATCAGTTGCCATCTTACCATGGCGGCGCGCGAACTGGAGGACCGCGAGGCGAGCCCGACCGCCGGCGTCATCGACAGCCAGAGCGTCAAGACCACCGGAAGCGGCGGAATACGGGGCTTTGATGCCGGCAAGAAGGTGAACGGCCGCAAGCGCCATATCGTCACCGATACGCTCGGCCTGCTGGTCGGGCTCGTCGTCCACGGCGCCGACATCCAGGATCGGGACGGTGCCGCCTTGGTCCTTGCCTCGATCCGCCATCGTTACCCCTGGCTGCGCCATGTCTTTGCCGATGGCGGATATGCCGGGGAGAAATTGAGAGGGCGGCTGCGCAAGATCGGCCAGTGGACGGTCCAGATCATCAAGCGGTCCGATCACGCCAAAGGCTTCGAAGTCTTGCCGCGCCGATGGGTCGTGGAGCGGACATTCGCCTGGCTCGGTCGCTGTCGCCGCCTTGCCAAGGACTGGGACAAAACCATCGCCAGCGCAGAGGCTTGGATCTTTGTCGCCAACCTTCGCATCCTCACAAGACGCCTCGCAAGGTCTTGCTGCCATTCATAAAGTTTCGAGTCGGGCTCTAAGGCCGTGCCACTAGGGCAGTGTCTCCACGGGTGGCGACGCAGTGTCTCCACGGGTGAATGCCCCGGGACGATCAACTGCCATCCCGCGCGAAAATGCTCCCGCGACCCCCGCAAGCAGATCATGGGGGGCCGGAGAGTCTGCTGCGGCGGATACAGGCTCCGCCCGGACGAGCCAAAACCTTGCGCCAAGCCGGCTTTTCCGTCCGGCATGACCGCAGAATGACGGCGGCGCCGATTTGCCGCTTGATCTTCCCGGCAGGCTTCAGTATGAACCCGCCACACCCGAAGCGCCCCAAACGTTTCGGTCCGGACCGCGCCCTCGGGCGACGCTCCAGTGGGGCCATAGCTCAGTTGGGAGAGCGCTTGCATGGCATGCAAGAGGTCGTCGGTTCGATTCCGTCTGGCTCCACCAAATTTCCACAGTCATACTTCGACTTGGTTGCCTGTATCTCGATGCTGGTCGGCGTCGGGCCATTAGTCATGATCGCGTCCTTATATGCTGGCTGCCGCAAGGCGACAGAAGCCTAGGCTGCCGTCGGCTCATGTGGACTGCTAGCGATTGACCTCAGTTGAACTCCGGAAGCTGGGCAAAATGAGCGACAAAGAGATGGAGCCTGTTCACCTGGTCGAGGATGAAGTCACAGGCGATCGGTTCCTTGTTTATGGCACTGAAAAGGGCTTGCGCCTCGATATCCGGTATGAGGGCGAAGCGCTGTGGATGACGCAAGCGCAGATCGTACAGCTCTTCGGACGCGATCAGTCGGTCATTTCTCGTCACATATCCAATGTTCTGGAGGAGGGCGAATTGCCCGAAGAGGGCAATATGCAAAAAGTGCATATTGCTAGCGCTACTCGGCCTGTCACCCTTTACAGCCTGGATATGGTGATATCAGTCGGCTATCGGGTCTCCTCGACACAGGCGACCGTTTTCCGCCGGTGGGCCACAGGCGTTCTCGTCCAGTTCGCCAAAAAGGGGTTCGTCGTCGATGCTCTCCGCCTGAAGGAGCCGGGCAACGCAGGCCGCATCGCTGAACTTCGCGAGATCATCCGCGACATTCGCGCCGACGAGGCGAACGTCTATGCGGAGCTACGCAGCATCTGTGCCCTGTGCCAGGATTACGACCCCAAATCCGACGCGGCTCGCCAGTTCTTCCTGCGTACGCAGGCCAAGCTCATCTATGCCGTCACGTCTCACACACCAGCAGAGATTATCGCCTCCAGAGCTCGCGCCGACCAGCCGAATATGGGCCTACAGACCTGGCCAAAAGACAACATCCGCAAAAGTGACGTTGCAACTTCCAAAAGCTATCTCGCCGAAGGAGAGATGCGGGAGCTCAATCGCCTGACCACTATCTTGCTCGACATTTTCGAGGATCAAGCCGAGTTCGGCCGGCTCATCGTCATGGAAGACGCGCGTGCTCTTCTCGATAAACAACTTGCCGGTTTAAATCGCGCCATCCTGAGAGGCGGCGGACAAGTTTCTGCCGAGGATGCGAAGCGACTGGCAGAATACCAGTACGAAATATTCGATGCGCAACGAAAATACGAGCGCAGGTCGGAAGCCGACACGCGCATCGCCGAACTCGCCAGGGAAGCCAAGGGACTGCCAAAGAGATAATTGAATACCCCCAAACGACAACGCCCTTGCCGGGGGAGGACCGGCAAGGGCGTCTTGGGGTGGCCGTCGGCGGTGGGAGGAACCGCGCGGCCGATCCGCTGGGGTCGTGGGAGGACGACCCCGGCGAAGCTCTGAAAGGTTAGCGGACGGCCTGGCGGGCGATCATCGGGATGTCGGCGCGGGAAATGCCGAGGTCGGCGAGTTCGCGGTGCGTCAGGCGGTTCAGCTCGGCTTCAGTGTTGCGGGCCTGGCGCCAGGCCTGGAAGGAGCGGGCGATGTTCATGGGAAGTATCCTTTGCGGTCCAGCCTCTCGTCGGTGGTGGCTGGGCGGTTCGTTTCGTTCGACATCCCCGATATAGGCGGTCGAGCCGCGCAGCAGGAGCGCTGATGCGGCATGGCAGACCCGGCAAATGCAGCTATCGGCCTGATGCAGAGCGGGTGTGCACATGGCGCATGGCGCTGACTGTGCCCAAGGAGTGCTCCGTCCTCGGCCGCTAGCGACAGCACCGGCGACCATTCTGGCGACCGCGCCGCCGACTGCCAAGGCGGCCGCCGGCGCGGTGTGGCGCGTTACGCCGCTTCGTCGATGCTTTCGAGGACGATGTTGGCGTTGGTGTAGATGCAGATCTCGCCGGCGATCTTCATCGCCCGCCGCGCGATCTCCTCGGCGTCGTAGTCGGTGTCGGCGAGCGCCTTGGCGGCGGCCAGGGCATAATTGCCGCCCGAGCCGATCGCCATGATGCCGCCCTCCGGCTCCAGCACGTCGCCATTGCCGGTCAGCGCCAGGGTGATGGACTTGTCGGCGACGAGCATCATCGCCTCCAGCCGCCGGAGATAGCGGTCGGTGCGCCAATCCTTGGCGAGTTCCACCGAGGCGCGCATCAGCTGGTCGGGATATTGCTCGAGTTTCGCTTCCAGCCGTTCGAGCAGGGTGAAGGCGTCGGCGGTGGCGCCGGCAAAGCCGGTGATGACGTTGCCGCCCTTGCCGATGCGCCGGACTTTTCTGGCATTGCCCTTCATCACCGTGTTGCCGAGCGATACCTGTCCGTCGCCGGCGATGACGACGCGGCCGCCCTTGCGCACGGTGACGATGGTGGTCGAGTACATTTTCAAGGGATCGTGGTCTTGCATGGCTCTCTTTTCCGATAGGGCGGTGCCCCGCGTTGCGGCCCCGCCTGTCCGGGCCTCATGTAAGGGCTCCCACCGCCATCGCCAGTCACCGGCCAAGCGGGCGAGGGGAGATCGGCGTCCGCCGGCGGATTTCTGGCGTCGGGCCTTCGCGCCGGCGGCGAACTGCATTAAAGCCGGGGCATGAGCCAGGGACGGGACCGGGCGCTGGCAGCCCCGGAAAGGACGATGAGATGAACGTTACCGCCGGACGGCGTACGGCAGAGATCCTGCGCAAAACGAACGAGACCGCGATCGAGCTGCGCGTCGACCTCGACGGATCGGGGCGTGCCGACGTGGCGACCGGCGTCGGCTTCTTCGACCACATGCTGGAACAGCTCGCCCGGCATTCGCTGATCGACATCACCGTCAGGGCGGACGGCGACCGCCACATCGACGATCACCACACCGTCGAGGACACCGGCATCGCGCTCGGCCAGGCGATCCGCAAGGCGCTCGGCGAGCGCCGCGGCATCCGCCGCTACGCCTCGCTCGATCTTGCCATGGACGAGTGTCTGACGCGCGCCGCGGTGGATGTCTCCGGCCGGCCCTTCCTCGTCTTCACGGTGGAATTCAAGCGCGAGAAGATCGGCACGTTCGACACCGAACTGGTGCGCGAGTTCTTCCAGGCGCTGGCGCAGAATGCCGGCATCACCCTCCACATCCAGTCGCTCTACGGCGACAACGCCCACCATGTCGCCGAAACCTGCTTCAAGGCGGTGGCGCGCGTGCTGGGCGAGGCGATCGCCATCGATCCGCGTCAGGCCGATCTCGTGCCCTCGACCAAGGGCATGCTGGCATGAGCCGGCGCTTCGGGGGCAACGCATGACCCGCTACGTCGTGTTCGAGCCGCCGACGGACGATGGGCTGCGGCCGAGCGAGGGAGCGGTGTTCCTGCGCGACGGCCTGACGCGATGGGCGGTGCTGTTTCCCCATCTCTGGCTGTGGCGGCACAAGATGGTGCTGCCCGGCCTTCTCGCGCTGGCGCTCGTCCTCTTTCTCGGCTGGGCCGCCGAGCGCGCCGGCCTTGGCCTTGCCGGCACGGTCCTGCCGCTGCTCGTCGGCCTCTATGTCGCGCTCGAGGGCCCGAGCCTTCGGGCCGCCCGCTATCGCCGCCGGGGCTTCGAGGAAGTGGCCGTCGTCGATGCCGAGGACGAGGCGGAGGCGACGATCCTCTACTACGCCGGCGAGGCGGGCCACGCCGAGGTTCGGCCGGCCGCTGCCTCCCCGTCCCCGGGCGACGGTCGGACCCCTAGCCGCCGGCTGGCCGAGCGCCGGGCCTCGCTCGGCCTTTTCGATCCGCAAGGGATGCGCTGATGCTGGCGATCATCGACTATGGCTCGGGCAATCTGCGCTCGGCGACAAAGGCCTTCGAACGCGCCGCGCGCGAGGCGGGGCTTGCGACGGACATCGTCCTCACCGACGATCCCGAGACCGTCCGCCGCGCCGACCGTGTCGTCCTGCCGGGTGTCGGCGCCTATGCCGACTGCCGGCGTGGCCTCGACGCGGTGCCGGGCATGACCGAGGCGCTCGTCGAGACCGTCGAGACGCGCGGCCGGCCTTTTCTCGGCATCTGCGTCGGCATGCAGCTGATGGCGACGCAGGGGCTGGAAAAGACGGTCACCAAGGGGTTCGGCTGGATCCCCGGCGACGTCGCGCCGATCGTGCCCCATGATCCCGCGCTCAAGATTCCGCAGATCGGCTGGAACACGATTCACGTGAAACAGGCCCATCCCCTGCTTGCCGGCATTGCGACGGGGGAGGAGGGGCTGCACGCCTATTTCGTGCATTCCTTTCAGCTGCAGGTCGAGAACGATGCCGACCTCGTCGCCACGACCGACTATGGCGGCGACGTCACCGCCATCGTCGCCCATGGCAACAAGGCCGGCACGCAGTTCCACCCGGAAAAGAGCCAGACGCTCGGCCTCGCGCTGCTGACCAATTTCCTGACCTGGGCGCCCTGAGCCGTCAGTGCCGACCCGCCGCTCCCACGCCCATCCGTCTCGCTGAAAGCTGCCTCATGCCCATCCTCTTCCCCGCCATCGACCTGAAGGAGGGCGCCTGCGTGCGCCTGAAGCTCGGCGACATGGACCAGGCGACCGTCTACAACGCCGACCCGGCCGCGCAGGCCCGCGACTTCTTCGATCTGGGCTTTCGGCACCTTCATGTCGTCGACCTCAACGGCGCCTTCGAGGGCCGGGCGGTGAATGCCGGGGCGGTCGAGGCGATCCTCGGCGAGGTCGGGGCCGAGATGGCGGTGCAGCTCGGCGGCGGCATCCGCTCCATGGCCGATATCGAGCGGTGGCTGGACAAGGGCGTCGGCCGGGTGATCCTCGGCACCGTCGCTCTGCGCGATCCCGCGCTGGTGCGCGAGGCGGCAAGCCGCTTTCCCGGCCGCATCGTCGTCGGCATCGACGCCAAGGGCGGCAAGGTGGCGGTGGAGGGCTGGGCCGAGACCTCGGCGCTGGACGTCGTGGAGCTTGCCCGCCGCTTCGAGGACGCGGGTGTTGCCGCGATCGTCTACACCGACATCGACCGCGACGGCATTCTGGCAGGCATCAACTGGGAATCGACCATCGCCCTGGCCGATGCCGTGTCGATCCCCGTCATCGCCTCCGGCGGCCTCGCCTCGCTTGCCGACATCGTCCGCCTGACCATGCCGGATGCGACGAAACTGGAAGGCGCGATTTCGGGTCGGGCGCTCTACGACGGCCGCATCGATGCCGCCGAAGCGCTGCGGGTCCTGGCGCAGTAGGGCACTGTCCTCGACGACGAGCTTTTCGGAGACGATCCGACGCAGCTTGACCCCGGCCAAAGCCCGCGGCCTCCGAAGCCTTGTCATCCCGGCTTGAGCCGGGACCCATGCCGAAGCGACGGGGAGCTGCTGCGGTTCAGGATGGCCTGGCCCGACCGTCCGCGGTCCAGGAGCAAGTTCCACCGGACTGCGCTCGTTCAGCGACCCGGCATGGATCCCGGGTCAAGCCCGGGATGACGAGCGGAGGGAATGCGCCACCTCCGTCCTTGCAGCGCCAGCGCGAGCCAATCTGCTCGCCGCTGGCTCAAAGGTTCTCGCCGCGGCCGTTCCTGGGGCCGTTGCACGATGGCCCTTCAGGCAACCTGATCGAGCCAATGCCGCAGCGCGTCGTTGGCGCGTGACTCCCAGCCTGGCCCCGTCGCCTTCAGCCGCTCGACGAGATCGCCGTCGAGATCGACCGGCACCGGCGGCCCGGCCGCCTTGAGGTCACGTGCGGCCTGCGCGGCGACGAGCTTGGCATAGAGCTCCGGCATCGCCTCGGCCATCGGCTGGGCGTTCGCGAGGTCTGCTTCCGTCCACTCGGGATTGTCGGAAACAGCGTCCCAATCCTCGCGGCTGTAGCCACGGCCCTCGACGAATTTTTCTTGTTTAGCCATGAAGCAGCGCTCTTTCCCGGGCGGATGCGGGGCGCAGGTCGATGATCGACAGCGCCTCCGTGCCTAGCGGACGGAACGGCAACCAACAGACTGTCTCCGAGCTGACCCATCGCCAAGGTGCGCCCTGAATGTCCGGGCCGCAGCAGGGCGGTCGCGAAGAACGCCATGTCGAGGTCCGCAAAATCGAGGCCATGCTTGGCAAGATTGGCTGGGCGTTTTACCCGATCCCAGACAATCTCCATGATCTACCATACAGGTTACGAAGGACGGGTGCCATTGTCTCCGCGGCATAGGCACCGGAGGCTCCGACCCTCACACCGAATGCGAGAAGATGTCTTCTTCGTCCCAGCCGAGCAGGTCGAGCTTGGCGCGCGTTGGCAGGTAGGCGAAGGTCTCGCGGGCGATGTCGAGGCGCTCTTCGCGTTCGAGCTTCTTCAGGAGAACGGCCATCAGGTCGTGGAGGTAGAGCACGTCCGAGGCGGCGTATTCGACCTGCGCGGGTGTCAGCGTCTCGGCCGCCCAGTCGGAGGACTGCTGCTGCTTCGACAGGTCGACGCCGATCAGTTCCTTGGTGAGGTCTTTCAGGCCGTGCCGGTCGGTATAGGTGCGCGTCAGGCGCGAGGCGATCTTGGTGCAGAAGACGGGCGCGGTCATGACGCCGAAGGCATGGTAGAGCGCGGCGACGTCGAAGCGGGCGTAGTGGAAGATCTTGACCCGCGTCGGATCGGCGAGGAGCTGGCAGAGGTTCGGCGCCTCGCGCTGGCCCTTTGCGATCTGGATGACGTCGGCCGTGCCGTCGCCGGCCGAGAGCTGGACGACGCAGAGGCGGTCGCGGCGGGTGTCGAGGCCGAGCGTCTCGGTATCGATGGCGACCGAGCCGGTATAGCGGGCGAGATCGGGCAGGTCGCCCTTGTGGACGCGGATGGTCATGGGTGGTGCCTCTTCGGGGACGGGCCGCTTTCGCCGCGGCAAAATTCGGGACGCCGCTCCGGCGTCGTGTGGGATGTCAGAAACGCAATCGGTGGTCCGGGTCAAGCGCTGGTCGCGCCGTGGGTCCGAGCGCGCCTCCGGCGATCCCTCAGGAAAAGTTCGTCGAGACGCCTTTGCAGGTAGCAAGCCGGGTGTCGCCCCCGTGCGTCCACACCCGCCGTTCACCCGAACGTCAGGCGGCCTCGATGTCCGTCGCGGCGAAATGGCGGCCCTTGTAGAGCAGCGGCAGGCGGTAGTAGCGCGCCGCGGCGTAAGCGAGGCAGTCGTCGCGCGACAGACCGGCCGGCTGCCCGGCGCCGAACCGTTCGAGCGCCTCTGCGGCGGGCGTCACCAGCTGGGCCGGCAGCGACATCACCTTGATCCCCATCAGCGACAGGAACTCGCGAACGGCCTCCTCGCTCTCGCCAAGGGGCAGGCCGAGCGCGGCGGCGACGCCCTCGGCCGCCTGGAGCGCGGCCAGTGGCGAGGTCAGGCGCTGCGCGGCACCCTGCAGGCGGGCGGCGAGGATGCGCGCCTCGTCCTCGTCGAGGAGCATGGCGAGAAGGGCGGAGACGTCGACGAACATCAGTCCACCGGCGGGCGTGGCGACGGTGCGCGCGCGCGAAGCGCGCGGCAGAAGCCGGCGGCGACATCCGCCAGAGCCGGCTTTGCCGTTTCGCGCGCGATCGCCTCCTGCAGCGCCAGGTGCACGGCCTCGGTCAGCCCGAGATGCTTCATCCCGGCGAATTTTCGCGCCAGGGCGTCGGTATCGGGGTTCTTGATGTGGAAGGGCATGAGGCACCGTCGCTTGCGGATAGATCGACGGGTATAGAAGGATATCGTGCCGTGTCTAGCCGGACCATGACGATGACGCGAGCAAGGTCAGCCTAGCATGACGACCGGCCATGTGGCAGCGCCGCGTCGCGGGAGGGATGACGGACAGGGCGGCGCTCTGTCACATATCCGCAATCAATCCCGCGCAAGGCTGCAGCAAAGCCCCGAGGAGCCCGCCATGGACAATGCCCAACCCCCGCGCCGCATCGCCGACTTCGACCGCATCCGCGCCGAGATCGCCGATTCGCTCGACGAGGAACTCGAACTGCAGATGGACGAGGAGAGCCTCGAAATCCCCTCGGCCGATGCCGATGCCGCGGGGATCGAGCGCCGTCGCTATTTCCGCGAGCTGTTCCGGCTGCAACGCGAGCTGGTGCGGCTGCAGGACTGGGTGCAGGACCAGAAGCTGAAGGTCGTGGTGATCTTCGAGGGGCGCGATTCCGCCGGCAAGGGCGGCGCCATCAAGCGCATCACCCAGCGCCTCAACCCGCGCGTCTGCCGCGTCGTCGCGCTGCCCGCCCCCTCCGAGCGCGAGCGCAGCCAGTGGTATTTCCAGCGCTACGTGCCGCATCTGCCGGCCGGCGGCGAAATGGTCCTGTTCGACCGCTCCTGGTACAACCGCGCCGGCGTCGAGCGCGTCATGGGCTTCTGTTCGGCCGAGGAGGTCGAGGAATTCTTCCGCACCGTGCCCGATTTCGAGCGCATGCTTGTCAGTTCGGGGATCATCCTCATCAAGTACTGGTTCTCGATCACCGACGAGGAGCAGGAGTTCCGCTTCAACATGCGCATCCACGACCCGCTGAAGCAGTGGAAGCTGTCGCCGATGGACGTCGAATCCCGCCGTCGCTGGGAGGACTACACCCGCGCCAAGGAGGCCATGCTGGAGCGGACCCATATTCCCGAGGCGCCCTGGTGGGTGGTCGAGGCGGTCGACAAGAAGAAGGCACGGCTGAACTGCATCGCCCATCTCCTGGCCCAGATCCCCTATCAGGACGTCGCCAAGCCCGAGGTGACGCTGCCGCCGCGGGTGCGCAACGACGACTATGTCCGCCATCCCGTGCCCGACGACATGTACGTGCCGGATATCTACTGACCCGCCGAGGATAGCGAACGTCCTGCCGCCGGACCGCTCGGCGACGGAACGACGGGGGATGAGCTTTGCCCCCGTCGCCCCGGCGTGACGGCGACTTTCCCGCAGGAAGGGCCGTGCCGGATTCCCCTCCTCCTTCGAGGACTTCTTCGATCGCGCCCGATCTTTCCCGGACACCACGGATGTTGATGGCGGTCAGCCAGCCGAGCCTCGTCTGGGGTTTTGACTTCGGCGACGGCGCGACCGTGCGGCTGGACGGGCCGAACGGCGTGGCGGTGCCGGGCGGCGGCGGCGACGATCTCCTCGACCCGAAAGCCGGGCATCTGCGCTGGCTTCATGTGAACCTCGCGGACCAGTCGAGCTGCCGCTGGATCGCCGGCCTGTCGTCGCTGCCGGAAGCCGTGCGCGATCTCATCCTCTCCCCGGACGGCCACCAGCGGGCGCTCGTCGAGGGCGGCTACGTCGCCTGCGTGCTGCACGACTTCGAGGTCGACTTCGCCCGCGGCGAGACCTCGCGCGTCGGCGCCCTGCAGGTCGCGATCGGGCCGGGCATGATGATCACCGCCCGCCATCACCCGCTGCATGCCGCCGACGTCGTCAAGCGCCGCATCGACGCCGGGACGCGGCCCGCCGACGCGGCCGGGGCGCTCGATCTCCTCGTCACCTCGATCGCGGCCGTCGCGGCGACGTCGACACGGACGATCGCCGCGAAAGTTCAGGCGAGCGAGGACGCGCTTCTGGCCGACGGCTGGGAGCCCGACCAGCGCGACCTCGTTGCCCTGCGCCGCCGCACGGTGCAATTGCATCGCCAGCTCTCCGGCATTCGCGGCGTTCTGTTGCGGCTCGAGGAGGACGAGGACCTGCCGCCCTCGCTCCTGTCGGCGGTGGAACGACTCGGACAGCGCGTCGCCGCCCTCGACAGCGACGTCGTCTCGGCCCAGAGCGATCTGCGCCTCCTGCGCGAGGAACTCGATCTCCAGGCGCAGCAACGCACCAACCGCAATCTCTACGTCCTGTCCATCCTCTCGGCGCTGCTCCTGCCGGCGACGCTCGTCACCGGCTTTTTCGGCATGAACACCGCGGGCATGCCGTTCCAGCACTCGCCCTTCGGCACGTTATATGGCGGCCTCGTCGCCGCGGCCTCGGCCGGCGCGGTCTATCTCTGGCTCCGCAGAAAGGGGTTTCTCGGCGGAAAATGAGGCGGCGCGGGTAAACCGTTGCACGATCCGCCTCCTTCGCCGCGAAGCGGCGGAGTTGGCGAACGCGCCATGACGGGCTATGGGCTCCCTTTCCTTCTGCGAAAAGAGCTTTGCCATGACCGACACCCCCGACACCCCCGACACCCCCGCGCTGCCCGACCGCCTCGCGGCCGATCCGACGAGCCCGTTTCACGATGCCGAGCTGCTCGCGCGCGGCATCGGTGTGCGGTTCAAGGGCGTCGAGAAGACCAATGTCGAGGAGTACTGCGTCTCCGAAGGCTGGATCCGCGTTCCCGCCGGCAATGCCAAGGACCGGCGCGGCAATCCGATGACGCTGAAGCTGAAGGGTCCGGTCGAGGTCTACCTGCGCGACAGCGAATAGGGCCGGGCGCGGCGGACGAGGCGGGCACCGGCCCGGGCGGTTAGACGTCGGCGACGCGACAAGTCGGCGCGCGCCACTGTTGCATCGGCGCGCGGGCATGCCAGACTGAAGCCTGATCTTCAGGGGGCCTGCCGATGTTTCCGCTGTCGCACATGCTAAAGAGCTTCATCCAGAAGGGCAGGCTCGACGTCATCGATGCCGATGGCCGGCGACATGTCTTTTCCGGCGAGCCGGGCCGAGCGGTGGTGATGCGCCTTGCCGACAAGGCGCTCTACCGCAAGCTCGTGTTCACACCCGACATGAGCGTCGGCGAGGCCTATACCGAGGGCACGCTCTCCTTCGAGGAGGGATCGAGCCTGCGCGATTTTCTCGCCCTCTTCTCCGACAACCGTCGGGGCCTCGGCAGCTATCCCTTGCAGAAGTTCGTCCGCAAGCTGTCCGGCCCGCTGCGCCAGCGGCGGCTCAGCAATGTCGTCGGCAAGGCGCAGGAGAACGTCGCGCACCACTACGATCTCGGCAACGACTTCTACAAACTCTTCCTCGACCAGAACATGCTCTACTCCTGTGCCTATTTTCGCGAGGAGACGGACAGCCTGGAACAGGCGCAGCGCAACAAGCTGCGGCTTCTGGCGGCAAAGCTCGACCTGAAGCCCGGGCAGCGCGTGCTCGACATCGGCAGCGGCTGGGGGGATCTGGCGCTCTACATCGCCGCGATGGCCGAGGTCGAGGTGCTGGGCGTCACCTTGTCGACCGAACAGCAGAAACTCTCCACCGAGCGCGCGGCGGCGGCGGGCCTGTCGAACCGCGTGCGCTTCGAGCTTCTCGACTACCGCACGGTGACCGGGACATTCGACCGCATCGTCTCGGTCGGCATGTTCGAGCATGTCGGCCTCAGCCACTACGACGAATTCTTCGGCCAGATCAACGCACTGATGCCCGACGACGGGATCGCGCTGCTGCACTCCATCGGCCATATGAGTCCGCCGGCGCGCACCTCGTCCTGGCTGCGCAAGTACATCTTTCCCGGCGCCTATTCGCCCTCGCTGTCGGAAGTGTTTTCCGTCGTCGAGCGCCATTCGCTCTGGGTCGCCGACGTCGAGGTGCTCCGCCTGCACTATGCCAAGACGCTGGCGATCTGGGAAAGCCGCTTCCAGGCCAACCGGCCGACGGTCGTCGAGATGTATGGCGAGCGCTTTGCGCGGATGTGGGAGTTCTATCTCCTTTCCTGCGAGACCATGTTCCGCACCGGCGCGCAGATGGTCTTCCACATGCAGCTCTGCCGCGAGCGCACTGCCGTGCCGATCGTGCGCGACTATGCCGTCGATACCCAGCGCCTGTTCGCCGCGCGCGAGGCCGAACTGCTGCCGGCAGTATGAGGCGCGGCGTCGATCCGGAAAAACCTTGCCGTCGGGAGGGCCGGAACATCAAATACGGTGGCTTTGCTTAATAGCTTTACAAGGAGCGTGTGATTGTCTGACTGCAATACAACCGCGAGCCAGCGATGTCCTTCACGCCCGACATTCCCCTGTATGACCTTCAGAGCGAGGTTCTCGAAGCGATCGCGACGGGGATGGAGCTGAAGGACGTCGCCCTCCTTCTGTGCCAGCGGGCCGAGGCGCTGGCGCCCGACGCGGTGTGCACGATCCTGTCGGTCGACGAGGCCGGGCTTCTGCGCCTGCAGGCGGCGCCGAGCCTGCCGGAGGACTATGCGCGCTCCGCCAACGGCACAGCCATCGGCGAGGGCGTGGGGTCCTGCGGCACCGCCGCCTTCCGCGGCACGCCGGTCGAAGTCACCGACATCGCCACCGACCCTCTTTGGACCCTGTACCGGGACGACGTTCTGCCGCTCGGTCTGAAGGCCTGCTGGTCGAGCCCGATCGTGGAGCCCGACGGCCGGGTCGTGGCGATCTTTGCCTTCTACTACCGCACGCGGCGCGGACCGACCGACCTCGAGCGCCACATCGTCAAGACCTGCGTGCATCTGTGCCGGATCGCCGCCGCCAGCGCCACGATGCAGCGCGACAACCGGCGCCTGGCCTACTACGACCAGCTGACGAACCTGCGCAATCGCCGCAGCTTCGACCAGAACGCCGCCGCGATCTTGGATGTGAACGAGCCAGCCTTCGGCATGCTGCTGGCCGACATCGATCACCTGAAGACCGTCAACGACACGCTCGGCCATGGTGCCGGCGACCGGCTGATCTGCGAGGTAGCCGAGCGGCTGAAGCAGGCCGGGGGAACGACCTACCGGATCGGCGGCGATGAATTCGTCCTCCTGATCCCCGGTTGCCGCGATGCGGGCACGCTCGAGGCCGTGGCGAACAAGGCGATTGAGAGCATGGCGGTGCCGTTTTCCTGCGAAGGCGGCGAGATGGTGCCGTCCGTCACGATCGGCGGCGTCGTCTACGGCGTCGACGGCACCGATCTCGAAACCCTGCGGCAGAATGCCGATTTTGCCCTCTATCATGCCAAGGGGCGGCGTCGCGGTGGCTATGTCTGCTTCGAGCAGAGCATGCGCACCGCGCGGATCCAGCGCAGCGAGACGATCGCGCAGGTCGAGCGGGCGCTGGCCGAGAACCGGATCGTGACCTACTACCAGCCGCTGGTGCGCCTCGATACCGGGGCGATCGTCGGCGTCGAGGCACTGGCGCGGCTGCGCACGCCCTCCGGCGACATCCTCACGGCCGGCGCCTTCCATGCCGCCTTTTCCGACCCGATCGTGTCGATGCGCCTGACCGATGTGATGCTGGCCCAGGTCGCCCGCGACATCCGCACCTGGCTCGACAATGACGTCCCCTTCCGCCACGTCTCGATCAATCTGGCGATGGCCGATTTCCAGCGCGGCGATCTCGACCGCCGCCTCACCGCCGCCTTCGCGCGGCAGTCGGTCAGCCTCGAGCATCTCGTGCTCGAAGTCACCGAAAGTGTCTTCATGGACGGGGCCGACAACGATGTGGCGCGCGCCGTCGAGCGGCTGCGCGGCAAGGGCATGCTGGTGGCGCTCGACGATTTCGGCACGGGTTTCGCCTCGCTCACCCACCTCCTGACCTTTCCCGTCGACATCATCAAGATCGACAAGAGTTTCGTCGACAGGCTTCTGACCGATCGGCCGAGCCGCGCCATCGTCGAGGCGCTGATCGATATCGCGCGCAAACTGGGAATGAACACGGTAGCCGAAGGCGTGGAGGATGCGGCCCAGGCCGACGTCCTGCGCGGGATGGGCTGCCTGCTCGGCCAGGGCTACCATTTCGCCCGCCCCGCCGACGCCAAGACGACGTCGCAGCTGCTGTCGCTGTTTGCCAGAACCCCGGGAAGCGCCGCCAGGCCAGGCGGCAGTCCGGCGCGCCTCATGCACGCGATCGGCGACGCCGCGGCCGCCATTCGTCCGGACTGGTGTTAGGCCTTCGGCACGCAATCGGCTCGGACGTTCGATCGCCCTGGACTGACGCCTGCCTGCGTCGGCGCGCCACGCCGCCCGGCCTACATCAAGCCTCGCCCTCGAAGACCATCGTCGCCGAAGACTTTGCCAGTCTCAATTTTTTGGAAATGGTGCCCAGGAAAGGACTCGAACCTTCACACCTTGCGGCACACGGACCTGAACCGTGCGCGTCTACCAATTCCGCCACCTGGGCACTGGGGCGGAGCATTAGTGGGTCGGCAAAAGCCTGTCAACGCGGATTTCACGTCGCGCGGAAATCGTCCTGTCGGCCGATTGCCGGATCCGGTCGTCGCGGGCGATGGGGTCGGCATCGGTCTGCCGCGAGAAGAACGCGGCGCTGCCGTGGCGGTGCCGGCGGTGCGACGAGGCGGCAAGGCTCGGGTGTCCCCGGCGGGGTGACGGGCAGCGCTGCTTTGCGCCTTCACGGCCGGCGCTTTAGCCGCTATGAGGCTGACACTGTTTGAGGTCCTGGAGGCCGCCCTGCGGAGGGAACGGCGCTCGGTGGACGGGGGGCTGGCCCGATGCGCCCCGGCGCCCGAAGGATCAGGCCGGAGGAGCGGATATGACGATCGATACGGAAAAGACGGTGACGGTCTTCGGCGGCTCGGGCTTTCTCGGGCGCTATGTCGTGCGGGAGCTCGCCAAGCGCGGCCACCGCATCCGCGTCGCCTGCCGCCGCCCGGACCTCGCCTACCACCTGCAGATCACCGGCAATATGGGCCAGGTCATGCCGATCCAGGCGAACCTGCGCTATCCCTGGTCGATCGACCGCGCCGTCGAGGGCGCCGACCATGTCGTCAATCTCGTCGGCGTCCTCGCCGAGACCGGCCGCCAGACCTTCGACGCGCTGCAGTCCTCCGGCGCGCGCCTGGTGGCGGAAGCGGCGCGCGGCGTCGGGGCCGGCATGACGCAGATGTCGGCGATCGGCGCCGACGGCAGCTCGGCCTCGGGCTATGCCCGCACCAAGGGCGAGGGCGAGCGCGCGGTGCTGGAGACCGTGCCGGACGCGCGGATCCTGCGCCCCTCGATCGTCTTCGGCGCCGAGGACCAGTTCTTCAACCGCTTCGCCGAGATGTCGCGCTTCGCGCCGGTCCTGCCGCTGATCGGCGGCGGCAAGACGCGCTTCCAGCCCGTCTGCGTCAACGACGTCGCCAAGGCCGTGGCGATGAGCGTCGACGGCCTCGTGCCCGGCGGTGCGGTCTACGAGCTCGGCGGCCCGGAGATCCTCACCTTCCGCCAGATGATGGAAAAGATGCTGGCCGTCGTCCAGCGCAAGCGCGGCTTCCTCAATCTCTCCTTCCGCGCCGCCGAGCGGCTGGCCGGAATGATGTCGTTCCTGCCCGGCGCGCCGCTGACGTCGGACCAGGTGCAGCAGCTGAAGCTCGACAACGTCGTCTCGGATGCCGCCATCGCCGAGGGCCGGACGCTCGCCGCCTTCGGCATCCAGCCGCAGCTCCTGGAGGCGATCCTGCCGACCTATCTCGTCCGCTACCGGCCGCAGGGACAGTTCACCCAGCCGGGAAGCCGGGACAACGGCCTGAACCGCCCCGAAGAGACCGCGTAACGCGTCGGCGTGGATCTGACCCTCCGGCCGTTTCAGGACGAGGACCGCGCGATCCTCGCCGGCTGGTTCGGCGACGAGGCGGCGCTCATCCAGTGGGGCGGGCCGGACATGCGCTTTCCGCTCGACGAGATGCAGCTGCGCGCCATGCAGGCCGGCGCCGAGGAGGAGCCGCCCCGCCGCCTGCTCTGGACCGGACTTCGCGCGGGCCGGGTCGCCGCACACGGGCAGGTGTTTCTCGACTGGCGCCATGGCGTCGCGCGCCTGGCACGGATCGCCGTCGATCCCGCCTGTCGCGGCGAGGGGCTTGCCGTTCCATTTCTGGACATGCTGATTCTGGGCGTATGGGCGCGACCGGAATTCTTCCGCATCGAGCTCAACGTCTACACGTTCAACACCGCGGCGATCCGGGCCTATCGCCGGCTGGGTTTTGCCGAGGAGGGCGTGCGCCGCTCGGCGGTCGCCGTTGGCAGCGATCGGTGGGACGTCGCGCACTACGCGCTATTGCCAGCCGAGCGGCCGGGCGTGGAGGAAACCCGCCCCGGCGCGGGCTGAAGCCTCAGCCCCAGATGCCGAGCGCCACGAGGCCGAGGCTTCCGACGGCGATGCGCCACCAGGCAAAGGGCGCAAAGCCGTGCCGGGAGACGAAGTCGAGGAGATATTTTACCACGAACAGCGCCACGACAAAGGACACGGCGAAACCGATGACGATCAGCGACAGGTCGTCGGCCGAGAGCACGTTGCGGTTCTTGTACAGGTCGAGGGCGAAGGCGCCTGCCATGGTCGGCATGGCGAGGAAGAAGGAAAACTCCGCCGCCGAGCGCTTGTCGGTCCCCATCAGGAGCGCGCCGGCGATGGTGGCGCCCGAGCGAGAGGTTCCGGGGATCATCGCCAGGCACTGGAAGAGCCCGATCTTCAGGCACAGCGACAGCGGATAGTCGGTGATCTCGGTATGGATGGGCGTGACCGTCCTCCGGTCGATGAGGAGCAGGATGATGCCGCCGACGAGAAGCGCCACGCAGATCGTCGTCGGTGATTCGAACAGCACCGTCTTGATGAAGTCGTGGGCGAACGCGCCGACGATTGCCGCCGGCAGGAAGGCGAGGAGGACGCCTGTGACGAAATGGCGCGAGCGCGGGCTGGACGGCAGCGTGACGACAAGCTGCCAGATCTTGGCGAAATAGACCGAAAGCACGGCGAGGACGGCGCCGAGCTGGATGAGCACCTCGAAGGTGCCGGCCTTGGAATGGAAGCCGAGGAAATGTCCGGCAAGGAGGATGTGCCCGGTCGAGGACACCGGGATGAACTCCGTCAGACCCTCCAGAAAGCCGAGGATCGTGGCATTGGCGACGGCAGCGATGTCCATGACTACTCCTTGTACCCCCGGCCCGCTTCCGCCAATCGGCCGACTTCCCCGGGCAGGAGAGATTCATGCGGCGCACCATAGCGTCAAGGCATTAACCATTTCTCGCGACGTTGCGCCTGCGCCCTGTCGGAACGATCGCCCGACGCGCCCGTTCAGACCAGACGCTTTCCGGGCCTTGCGCAATCGCTTCGTCCTGCTATTGGCCCCGTCATTGTCCCGGATGGGGACCAAATTTCCCTTTCCTTGACGTTTAACTGAGATGTTTCGGTATGTGTCGCGGCGGTTGCAGCGGCCGCTCTCCCCTTTTGAAAGATCGTTGCCACACGCCATGCTGAGGCTCCATCATCATCCCATGTCCGCGGCGTCGCGATTTGTCCGGCTGATTCTCGGGGAATACGGCGAACGGGCCGAACTGGTCGAAGAGCGCCCCTGGGAGCGCCGCCCGGAATTTCTCGCCCTCAACCCCGCGGCGACCTTGCCCATCCTGACGGAGGATTCGGGTCCTGCCATCGTCGGCGGCATGGTGATCGCCGAATATCTCGACGAGACGCGCGGTGCCTTCCAGCGGGAGAAGCGCCTGCTGGCCGAAAAGGCCCTCGAACGCGCCGAGATCCGCCGCCTGACCGAATGGTTTCTCGTCAAGCTCGACGGCGAGGCGACGCGCTACCTCGTGCGCGAGCGCGTCTTCAAGCTGGAGATGCGTCCCGAGGACGGCGGCGGCTCGCCGGATGCCTCGGCCATCCGCGCCGCCCGTGCCAACCTGAAGCACCACATGCGCTATGTCGGCTGGCTTGCCGAAAGCCGCAACTGGCTCTCCGGGCCCGAGCTTTCCTATGCCGATCTGGCGGCGGCGGCGGCCTTCTCGATCCTCGACTATCTCGGCGAGATTTCCTGGGAGAAGGAGCCGCTGGCGAAGGAATGGTACACGCGCGTGAAGTCGCGCCCGTCTTTCCGACCCTTTCTCAGCGAGCGCATCCGCGGCATTCCGCCGGTCGCGCACTATGCCGAGCTGGATTTCTAACGCCGGCAGTGCAGCGGAACGTCCGGCGGCGCCGACCTGTCGACGGCGGGCCCGGCCAAAGCGGCTTAAATCCCGCCGAGGCCGAGGGTCTCGATCTCCACCCGGCGCAGCGGTGCGTCGAAATCGAGAAAGAACTCGTCGAGTTGCGGTGGCGGCACCGAGGTCTGCGACAGCATCGCATGCGCCTGGCCGCGGTGGTGCGTCTGATGCGTGAAGAGGTGGAGCAGCAGCGCGTCCGTGCGTTCGGCGAAGATGCCGCGCGCGCCGCGATCGGTGGCAATCGTGGCGGCGAGAGCCCCGGCGTCGGGGCCGTCGCGGTTTGGGCCGTCGCAGCCTGGGCTGTCGCAGCCGAGGCTGTCGCAAAAGGCGATCAGGCGCGTGTCGCTCTGGTGCTGCCGCTGCCGCAGTTCCTCCGCCTTGTCCGAGGCAATGAAATCGTCGAAGGCGCGGGGCCCCAGCCCGCCTCCGGTCAGCGCATCGACATAATAGAGGTCGACGGCGAGGATATGGTTCAGCGTCGCATGCAGCGAGGGGAAGAAGCCCGTCCGCGGCGCCTTGAATTCGCCGTCGCCAAGCCGGGTGACCGCTGTCAGCAGCCGGTGATTGGACCAGGCATTGTTCTCGGCCAGCGCGCGAAACAGCCTCACGACAGCGAGATCCCTCGGGGGCGGCGACCACCAGAATCCGGGTGCGCTTTGCCCGCGATCGAGGACCGCGTCGATCGCCTGCCGGGATCGCAGGAGAGTGCGGCGGGTCCTGTGATGCCGGCCCTCATCGCGCGATCACCGACAGTTCCTTGGGTTCGCCCGGCAGGACCTGGACCTCGCTGTCGAGGAGGCCTCCGTCGCTGCCGCGGGTCTGCAGCTTGTAGGTTCCCTGCTGAAGACCGTCGAACTCGAAATAGCCGGTGCTGCCGGTGAACTGCGACTGGCATGTCGTTCCGTCCCGCGAGCAGATCTCGACCATCTGGTTTTGCAAGGGAACCAGCGGCTGCCTGGCCGCACCGGCGGCAGGAAGAGGCGCGCGTTCTGGGATTGTCGAGGACGACCACATCGGACCCTCCCTCGGTGGGTGAAGACGTCGGACGCTTCTTCTGCAGCACCACCGGCTGGAACTTCAGCGTTCCGGCGCTGGCGGGAGTGGCGCCGGCCAGCGTCAGCTTCTCCGTCCTGTAGCCGGCATTGCCCCTGGGCCGGCAGGAAGCGGTAGAGGCAGAAGGCCGGCACCATCGGCAGAAGGATGACCAGCGCCATGGTCATCCAGTTGACCAGGTATTCGGACATGCCCCGCTCCCGCTGAAGCCCGATCATCAAAGGCCGAGTATACCACGCTGTGCCGCCAAGGGACAGAGATGACGATGGGGAAGAAAAGGGGTGCCGGGGGCGAAGGCGTGTGTCGCCGCCGCCGATCGTCTATATCCCAGCGATGATCCAGGATGGGCTGAAATCATTCCTTCATGCCGACGCACGCCGCCTCGGCTTCGACGCTGTCGGCATCGCGCCCGGCGAGGGCGATGTCGCGTCGGCGGCCGGGCTCGACGCCTTCGTCGCCGACGGCCGGCACGGCACCATGGCCTGGATGCCCGAGACGCTGGAGCGCCGCCGCTCGGCGCGGGCGCTGTGGCCGGAAGTGCGCTCGATCATCGTCCTCGGCATGAACTACGGGCCAGACGAGGATCCCCTGGCGATCCTTGCCCGGCCGGAGCGCGGTGCGATCTCGGTCTATGCGAGGCACCGCGACTATCACGACGTCATCAAGGGACGATTGAAGGAACTGGGCTCGCGGCTGATCGCCCGGGCCGGCAGCGACCACCAGATGAAGGTCTTCGTCGACACCGCGCCGGTGATGGAAAAGCCGCTCGGGCAGATGGCGGGGCTCGGCTGGCAGGGCAAGCACACCAATCTCGTCTCGCGCGACTTCGGCTCCTGGCTGTTTCTCGGCTCGATCTTCACCACGCTGGACCTTGCTCCCGACGCGCCTGGAGGCGACCTCTGCGGCTCCTGCCGGGCCTGCCAGGACGCCTGCCCGACCGATGCCTTCCCCGTGCCCTACCGGCTCGACGCCCGCCGCTGCATCTCCTACCTCACCATCGAGACGAAGAACCCGGTGCCGGCAGAGTTCCGCGTGGCCATCGGCAACCGCATCTATGGCTGCGACGACTGCCTTGCGGTCTGTCCCTGGAACAAGTTCGCGCAGAGTGCGCGCGAGGCCAAGCTCGTCGCCCGCGAGGATCTCAAGGCGCCGCGCCTGGAGGAGCTGCTGGCGCTGGACGATGCGGCGTTTCGAACGCTGTTTTCGGGCTCGCCGGTGAAACGGATCGGCCGGGAGAAATTCGTCTCGAACTGCCTGATCGCGGCCGGCAATGCCGGCGGTTCCGCCCTCCTCGGCGCCGTCCGCACATGCCTCGTCGATCCCGCGCCGCTGGTCAGGGCGATGGCGGTCTGGGCGCTGTACAGGCTGGAGCCGCAAGAGGCCTTGGCAAGACGGCAGGCCGCCCTCCATAGCGAGGAAGACGAACGCGTCAGGAGCGAATGGCATGCGCTGGACGGGAAGGAGCAGGGCTATGGATGACTCCGCCGCTGATGCCGAGACGGCAGGCGCAGAAGACAGCAGGGACACCTCTTTGCTGACGCTGGAGCGGGCGAAAGCCTCCCTTGCCAGGGGCAAGCGGCACCGAGGCGCTCTCCGGCGCGGGGAAGCGCGCCACGGCGTCGCCCTCGGCGGCCTCGCGGTGGGAGCGGAGGCCGTCGGTGCAAAGGCCGTGGGCGCAGAGGCGATCGGTGCCGAGGCCATTGGCGCGGAGGCTGTCGGGGCCGAGGCCGTCGGTGCCCTGGCGCTGGGGGCGCTTGCGATCGGTGCGCTGGCCATCGGCGCCGTGGCCGTTGGCGCGTTTGCCATCGGCCGGCTGTCGGTCGGCCGGGCCCGGATCGGCACGGCGGAGATCGGCCGGCTGCGCATCGGTCGGCTCGAGGTGGACGAGTTCGCGGCACCACGCGACAGCGCGGCACGCCGAGCACGCGGCACATGGGAGGAGGACCTTTGAGCATGCGCCTTTTCGTCTTCGGCTGCGGCTATTCGGCGACCGCCTTCGTCGAGAGGCTCGATCCGTCCGCGGTGGCGGGCGTCACCACCCGCTCGCCGGGCAAGGCGGCGGCCTTCGCCACGCGGGGCCTCTCCGCCTTCGTCTTCAGCGGAACCGAGCCCGGGGCCGGGATCGAGACGGCACTGGCGGAAACCACGCACCTTCTCGTCTCCATCGCGCCCGGTGCCGACGGCGATCCGGCGCTCCGCCAGTACCAGGAGACCATTCTGAAGCGGATGCCGAAGCTTGCCTGGATCGGCTATCTCTCGACGGTCGGCGTCTATGGCGACCACGACGGCGGCTGGGTGGACGAGGAAACGCCGGTCCGCCCGGTCTCGCAGCGCTCGGTCGAACGGGTGGCGGCAGAGGAGGCCTGGACGCAAGTCGCCGCAGCGCGGAGCGTGCCGCTCGCCGTCCTGCGTCTCTCCGGGATCTACGGTCCGGATCGCAACGCCCTCGTCAACCTGCGCGAGGGCAAGGCACGGCGGCTCGTCAAGCCCGGGCAGGTCTTCAACCGCATTCATGTCGACGACATCGCCGGCGCCCTGATCCTCCTGGCCGGCAGCAACACCGCCGGTATCTTCAACGTCACCGACGACGAACCGGCACCGCCGCAGGATGTGGTCGAATATGCGGCGAAACTGGCGCGGTTTCCGGTCCCTCCCGCGATCGACTTCGACACGGCCGCCCTGTCGCCGATGGCACGAAGCTTCTACGGGGAGAACAAAAGGGTATCGAACGCCAAGCTGAAGCGCACGGGGTACACGTTTTCTTTTCCGACCTATCGCGAGGCACTTGCCTATATCATAGGCGATCGAGCCCGGTAGACATCACGAAAAATGCCATTCATATTACGGACTTTAATGTTTCGTGATGGAACTGTCCTTTTTTAGGTCGGGTCCGGTCGTCACCAAGGCCCTCGTCAAACACGGGGGCCACGAGGAACAAAGGCTCGGTTACCCGTGAGAAATCAACGGGACAAGGACCGGACGTTTGAAGTTTGTGACGATGATGGCTGCCGCCTCGCTGACCGCCAGCGCACTTTTCGCCCCCACCCTGGTGCAGCAGGCCGATGCCAAGCCGAAGCTCGGCCTCTCCTGCGGCGGCGCCTCCTGGTACGCCCTGCGCTCGCGCACCGCATCGGGCGAGATGATGAACCCCTCCGCCATGACCGCCGCGCACAAGACGCTGCCGCTCGGCTCGAAGGTAAAGGTCACCAATCTGCGCAATGGCAAGGCCGTCGTCGTCCGCATCAATGACCGCGGTCCCTTCATCAAGGGCCGGCTGATCGATCTCTCCCGCGGCGCGGCCAAGAAGCTCGGCTTCATCAATGCCGGCCACACCCGCGTCCAGATCGAGCCCGCCGACGGTTCGGTCACGCAGGACTGCGCCTGACCCCCTATCTCCCCGGGATGCTGTCTCCTCGGCATGGTGGCCTTCTTTCCCCGTCAGGGGAAGTCGGCCCCGGCCGATGCCCGGAAATCCTGTTTGTTCCCCTCACCGGACACGCTATGACGTTAACGCGCCACTGAGCGGCTGGCCCGCGCAGTCGGCGGGGCGTCACGAAGGGCGGGCCGCAGCAAGCCGGCCGTGCCCTTGGGGTTTAACGGGGGGAACCGATGAAGACCTTTGCCATGCTGCTGACGCTGTCGGCGCTTTCCTGCAGCACGGGTGCTATCGCCCAGACGTCGATGGATCCGATCGAGAGCTACTGCGCCACGATGGGCGAGGAGGATCATTTCGCCTCGGACGGCTACCGGCTGCAGGATGCCGCCGCGATCATCCGCCAGGACCGCGCCAATTTCCATGCTTTCGGCAAGCAGGATCCCAGCGACGAGGACGACTCGACCTTCGGCTCCAAGGCGAACCGGGCGCGCCTGGAAGCCATGCTGAAGCGTGGCAGCCTCAGCCGCGCCGACGCCCGGGCGATCCTGAACGGCACGCCCGACGTCTGCGTCGACGTCTACGAGGATTACATCAACGTCTTCGTGAACTGACCCGCAGCAGGCGCGTCGTTCTCTTCCCAAACCAGGGATCGCCCGGCAACGGTCGGGCGACGACGACCATTGCCGACTTCTGCCCCGCGGAGCATTCCGCAGCCGCGCCCTGACCGCAAGGTGACGGCACCGGTCCCCGCGGCGGCCGCCGCGCGACGCGGGCCGTGCCGGGCGGGCTACTACTCGTCCTCGACGAATACTTCCTGGCGCTTGCGGCGCACCTGCGGCAGCACGGCGATGACGACGGCGGCGACAGCCAGCGCCAGCAGCGCCGCCGAGATCGGACGCTCGATGAAGACCATGAGGTCGCCGCGGTGGCGGATCATCGCCCGGCGGAAGTGATCCTCCATCAGCGGGCCGAGGACGAAGCCGAGGAGGAGCGGCGCGGGCTCGCAGCCGAGCTTCATCAGGACATAGCCGACGATGCCGAAGAAGACGATGGCGTAGATGTCGAAGGCGTTCTGGTCGATCGAGTAGCAGCCGAGGCAGGCAAAGGCGATGATTGCGGGAAACAGCACCTTGTAGGGAATGGTGAGGAGCTTCACCCAGAGCCCGATCAGGGGCAGGTTGAGGAGAACCAGCATCAGATTGCCGACCCACATCGAGACGATGATGCCCCAGAACAGCGCCGGCTCGTCGGTGATGACGTTCGGCCCGGGGGTGATCCCTTGCGTGATGAAGGCGCCGATCATCAGCGCCATCACGGGGTGGGCGGGAATGCCGAGGGTGAGCAGCGGGATGAAGGATGTCTGGGCCGCGGCATTGTTGGCGCTTTCCGGCCCCGCGACGCCGGCGATGGCGCCATTGCCGAACTCTTCCGGATGCTTCGAGACCCGCTTTTCCACGGCATAGGAGGCAAAGGACGCGAGCACGTGGCCGCCGCCCGGCAGGATGCCGAGGATCGAGCCGAGCGCCGTTCCCCTCAGCACCGGGCCGATGATCGCCTTGAAGTCGTCCTTGGTGAGCCAGAGGTTCTTGACCGTCTTGACCATGACGTCGCGCGTCGTCTCGTTCTCCAGATTGCGCAGGATTTCCGCGACGCCGAAAATGCCGATCGCCACCGAGACGAAGCTGATGCCGGCATAGAGTTCGGGAAAGCCGAAGGAATAGCGCGGCGTGCCGTCGAACCCGTCCTGCCCGACGGTGCCGAGGAGAACGCCGAGGACGATCATGCCGAGCGCCTTCAGCACCGAGCCCTGCGCGAGGGCGATCGAGGCGAGAAGGCCGAGGATGATCAGCGAGAAATATTCGGGCGCCGAGAAGGAGAGGGCGACGGCCGCGAGCGGCGGGGCGGCGAGGACGAGGATGAAGGTCGCGACCGTTCCGGCGAAGAACGAGCCGAGCGCCGCCGTCGCCAGCGCCGGCCCGGCGCGGCCCTGTTTGGCCATCTGGTAGCCGTCGATGGCGGTGACGGCGGAGGAGGATTCGCCCGGCAGGTTGATCAGGATCGCCGTGGTCGAGCCGCCGTACTGCGCGCCGTAGTAGATGCCGGCCAGCATGATGAGGGCGGTGACCGGCGCGAAGGCGAAGGTGATCGGCAGCAGCATGGCGATCGTCGCCGTCGGCCCGATGCCCGGGAGAACGCCGACCAGCGTGCCGAGGAGCACGCCGACGAAGCAGTAGAGGACGTTGACCGGATCGAGCGCGGTCTGAAAGCCGAGGGCGAGATTGGCGACGAGATCCATGATCTAGAACCTCGTCCAGGGGCCGAAGAGCGGCACGACGACGCCGAGGCCCCGCACGAAGATGACGTAGCAGATGAGCGTCATCGCGGTGGCCAGGGCGACCGCCGCCCAGGGGGCCAGCGTGCGGCTGGCCAGCGCGCTGGCGAGGACGGTGACGAAGAGGGTCGGCAGGAGGCCGAGGCCGCGCACGCAGAGTCCGAAGAAGGTGAGGGCCGACAGGATCAGCACCGCGCCCCGCCACGGAATGGTGCCGAGATCCTCGGCCGGCCCGCGGTGGAGGAACCCCTTGACGAGGACGGCAAGGCCGATGACGCAGAGGATCAAGCCCAGCGCGAACGGAAAGAAGCCGGCGCCCATGCGCAGCGCCGTGCCCATGGGATAGCCAAGCGCGGTGATGGCGAAGGCGGCGCCGAAGCCGAGAAAGATCAGGCCGGACAAAATGTCCTTGGCGGATTTCTGCAGTTCCACGGGGGGCCTTTCCGGGGGTGTCATCAGGGGGTTGCGGCGGTGCGCCCCCTCTGCCCTGCCGGGCATCTCCCCCTCAAGGGGGGAGATCAGGCGCACGGCCGCTGGCGCTTGGCGATCTTCCCCCTTGAGGGGGAGATGCCGGTAGGCAGAGGGGGGTGAAGCGGCCCATGCGGTGATGAGGCGCCATCCTCCGCAAATCTCAGTCGGCGAAGACGCCGGCCTTTTCGATGATCGGCTTCCACAGGGCGATCTGCTCGGAGAGATAGGCCTTGTGGGCGGCAGGCGTCGCCTGGTCGGCGGCGACCGGCGCGGTGCCGAGTTCGGCGAAGCGCTCGATCACGGTCGGGTCGGCGAGGGCCTTCTGCAGCGCGGCCGAGAGCTTGGCGACAACGTCCTCCGGCGTGCCGGCCGGGGCATAGAGGCCGTGCCAGACGCCGACCTGGAACCCGGGCAGGCCGGCTTCCGTCGTCGTCGGCACGTCAGGCAGGTTGCCGAGCCGCTCTGGCGTCGTCACCGCATAGACCTTCACCTCGCCGCCCTTGATCTGGCCGGTGGTGTTGGTGGACTGGTCGCACATGAAGTCGACCTCGCCGGCGAGGATGTCGGTCATCGCCGGGCCGGTGCCCTTGTAGGGCACGGTGGTGACGGCGGTGTCGATGGCATTCATGAATAGCATGCCGCACAAATGCGACGCCGCGCCGATACCGGCATTGGCGTAGACGACGGTCTCCTTGTTCGCCTTCACATAGGTGACGAGCTCTTCCAGCGTGTTCGGCTCAAAATCCTTGCGGGCGATCAGGGTCATCGGAACGTTCGTGACGAGGCCGACGGTGGCGAAGGCGGTCGTCGGATCGAAATCGAGATTGCGGTAGAGCGTCGGGGCCGTCGACATGCCGATATGGTGCATGAGGACGGTGTAGCCGTCGGGCGAGGCCTTGGCGACCTGGCCGGCGGCGAGCGTTCCACCGGCACCGGCGACGTTCTGGATGACGATCTGCTGGCCGAGTTCCTTGCCCATGGGGTCGGCAATGAGACGCGTGACGGTGTCGGTCGGCCCGCCCGCGGCAAACGGCACGACGATGGTGATCGGCTGCGTTGGAAAGGCTTCCTGGGCGCGTGCGGCGCCTGCAGTGACCGCCAGCGCCGCGGCACACAGAGCAGTGACGAATTTCATGATGGATCCTCCCGGAGAGACGGTAGGGAGCCGGATCTTCGCCGGCTTCCGAACCTGATGGAAAAAACGTTACGGGCGAGGCAGCCGGGGGTCAACCGGCTTGGGTGCGGGAGCACCCTCTATGCGGCTAAAGGCGAAGAGGGCATTTGCCGCGGCCCGCACCGCGCTGGCGGGCCGGCAGCGGGCAGGACGCCGGTTCAGGCCGCGGTGAGACCCAGCGCCACGCGGCGATGGAAACGCCAGGTCATCAGCAGGGCCGCGACGAAGAGGCCCGCGGCAAGACCGGTCCAGATGCCGGGGCCCCCGAGATGAAGCGTGAAGCCGAGGACATAGGCCACCGGCATGCCGATGGCCCAGTAGCTGAACACGGCCATCAGCATGGGCACCCGCGTGTCCTTCAGGCCGCGCAGCAATCCCGCCGCCATGACCTGCACCGCGTCGAAGATCTGGAAGGCGGCGGCGACGGCCAGGAGCGGGATGCCGACGGCCAGCACCGCTGCGGCGTCCGGATTGCCCCTGTCGATGTAGAGCGCGATGAGGGCCGTCGGCGCAAGGAAGAACAGGAGCGCGCCGAGGACGGCGATCACCGCGGCCAGCGCAAGGCCCGTATGGGCGGCGCGCCCGAGCCTGGCCCAGTCCTCGGCGCCATGGGCCCGGCCGACCAGCACGGTGGCGGCGTTGGAGAGTCCGAGCGGCACCATGAAGGCGATCGAGGCGAGTTGCAGCGCGATGCCGTGCGCGGCCAGCGCGATCGCGCCCAGCCAGCCCATCATGACCGACGCCGCGGCGAACAGGCCGACCTCGGCGATGATCGTCGTCGAGATCGGCCAGCCGAGCCGCAGCACCTCGACGAAGGCCGGCCAGTCCGGCCGCCAGAAGCGGACGTAGAGTTCGTAGCGCTTCAGTCCGGGGCTGAGCGCGGTGTAGATGATGAGGATGGCGCACATCGCGATGTTGGTGGCGAGGGAGGCGATGGCCGCGCCCTGCATGCCGAGCGCCGGCAGGCCGAAATGGCCGAAGATCAGGAGGTAGTCGGCGAGCGCGTTGATGAGCGCGCCGATCAGCGTGATGACGAGGACGACATGGGCGCGGTCGAGCACGCTGAGATAGGATCGCAGCCCGACGATCGCCAGCGCCGGAAACATCGACCATTGCAGCACCCGCATGAAGGTGCCGGCAAGCGCGGCGATCTCCGCGTCCTGGCCGAGCGCCAGGAGGATGGCGTCCATGTGCCAGAGCGGTACCATGGCAAGGGCAGCATAGGCGAGGATCACCCACAGCCCCATGCGCACCGATCGCCTGACGCCGCGGATGTCGCCGCGACCGGCGGCATTGGCCGCGACCGGCATGACCGCCTGGGCAAAGCCCGCGCCGAACATCCAGAACAGAAAGAAGCCCTGCGTCGCCAGCACGGCGGCGGCCAGCGGCTTCGGCCCGAGCCAGCCGATCATCACCGTGTCGGTGACGTTGATCGACATCTGCGCCAGCTGGACGCCCACCAGCGGCAGGCCCAGGCGCAGCATCGCGCCGAGATGCGATCCCCAGGACAGGCCGGGGGACGTCGGGAGCTGACGGCTATCGGGCGAACGCAGGGCGTCCATGCAGGCCTCGGGCGTTGGGAGGAAAGCGGCGGATCACGACCCGTCTTGCGGCCTGGGTTAGGGGCCTGTGCCGGGCTTGTCCACCCCAGCGGTGCCTGCCGGGCGCGCCCGCCGCCCCGGTTTGCGGAACGGATGTCGCCGCCGCCGCCTTACCTCCAGGCTGGCGCACCGCGCGCCCCGACTGGAATGGAAAATTGCATGCACGCTCCCCTGCACCCTCTCCTCTATGCGCCCGACTGCGAGATGCTCGAGCCGGACGAAGCTGAGACCGCGGCGGCGATCGTCGAGACGCTACGGTCGATCATGGAGACCACCTCGGCCGACTATGGCCACGCCGTGCGCAGTGTCCACGCCAAGAGCCATGGGATCTTGCGCGGCGAATTGCGGATATCGGACATATTGCCGCCGGAACTCGCCGAGGGCCTGTTCGCCCATGCCGCCACCTATCCCGTGGTGCTGCGCTTCTCCACTAATCCCGGCGACATTCTCGACGATTCGATCTCGGTGCCGCGGGGCCTCGCGATCAAGGTCGTCGGCGTCGAGGGCGAGCGGCTCGAGGGATCGGACGGTTCGGTGCAGGACTTCGTCATGGTCAACGGGCCTGCCTTCCTCTCGCCCGATGCCAAGGGGTTCCTGCGCAGCCTCAAGCTTCTTGCCGGGACGACCGACGCGCCGCAGGTCCTGAAAAAGGTCGTCTCGGCCGCCCTGCGCGGGGCCGAGAGCCTGGTCGAAGCGGTCGGCGGGCAGAGCGGCACCCTGAAAGCGCTGGGCGGTCACCCCAACACGCACATTCTCGGTGAGACCTTCTACACCCAGGCGCCGATCCGCTACGGACGCTATGTCGCTAAACTGTCGGTCGCGCCCGTTAGCGCCAACCTGACGGCCCTCAAGGATGCCAGGATCGCTGTCGCCGGCCATGAGAACGCCCTGCGCGAGGCCGTCGACGCCTTCTTCGCCACCAACCGGGCGGAGTGGGACCTGCGCGTCCAGCTCCTGACCAACGCCGAGACCATGCCGATCGAGGATTGCTCGGTGCCCTGGCCCGAGGACGAAAGCCCTTTCCTCCCCGTCGGGCGGATCACGGTGCTGCCGCAGCCCGGCTGGAACGAAGCGCGCTCGCGCGCCGTCGACGACGGCATGTCGTTCTCGCCGTGGAACGGCCTTGCGGCGCATCGCCCGCTCGGCTCGATCATGCGGTGCCGCAAACCGGCCTATGACATGTCGGCGGATTTTCGCGCGCGCTTCAACGGCTGTCCGATCCACCAGCCCGCTTCGGCCGGCGATCTCGATCTCTGACAACGGAGCCGGCCGATGGCCTATGATCTCTATTACTGGCCAGGCCTGCCGGGGCGCGGCGAGTACGTCCGTCTTGTTCTCGAGGCGGCCGGCGCCCCCTACCGCGACGTGGCGCGCCTGGAAGGGCAGGGTTGCGGCATCGAAGCGATGTTTGCCTTGATGCGCGACGGCCATCACGGAGCCGTGCCGCTGGCGCCGCCTTTCCTCGTCGACGGTGCGACGCTCGTCTCGCAGGCGGCAATTGTTGCCGCCTATATCGGGGAGCGGCACGCACTCGCGCCGGAGGACGAGGCCGGCCGGCAGTTCGCCAGGAGCATTGCGGCGACGACGGCGGATTTCGTCGCCGAGGCGCACGACACGCACCATCCCGTCGGCACCACGCTCTACTATGAGGACCAGAAGCCGGAAGCGCTCCGGCGCGCGGTCGAGTTTCGCGAGCAACGCATGCCGAAATTCCTCGGCTGGTACGAGAACCTGTTGCGGCTGAATTCCGCCGGCTGGCTCGCCGGCGGGCGCATGAGCTATGCCGATCTCGGCCTTTTCCAGACCATCGAGGGGCTGCGCTACGCCTTTCCCCGGCGTCTCCAGGCGATCGCCGGCGACACGCCCGCGGTGATGGACCTTGCGGCCCGCATCGCCGCCCACCCGGCGCTCGCCGACTATCTCGGCAGCGACCGCCGCCTCGCCTTCAACGAGGACGGCATTTTTCGCCGCTATCTCGAACTCGACGCGGACTGATCCTGCAGCGGGGCCAGGAGACGGCTGAAAAGCCTGGCGCCGGGCATCAGGCTTGTCGAAAGCGGCCTAGTTGGCGAGCTTGTTGGCGAAGAGGGCGAGCGCCTTCTGGTAGACGCCGGCGCTGTTCCATTCACCGAAAACAGCGTTGTTCGCCTCGCCCGGCATGTAGCCGGCCCCTGCGCGCCAGCCCTTGGCCTTCAGAAAATTGGCGGTCGAGGCGAGCACGTCGGCCTTGGAACGGATCAGGTCGCGGTGCCCGTCGCCGTCACCGTCGACGGCAAAGCGCAGATAGTTCTTGGCGAGGAACTGCGTCTGTCCGATTTCGCCGGCCCACGCGCCACGCATGGCGCTCGCGGGCATGTCGCCGCGGTCGACGATTTCGAGCGCCGACAGAAGCTCCTCGGTGAAGAAGGCCGAGCGCCGGCAGTCGTAGGACAAGGTCGCCAGCGAGCGAAAGATGTTCATGTTTCCGGAATTGGCGCCGAAGCCGGTTTCCATGCCCCAGATGGCCACCAGCACCTCGCCCTGGACGCCGTAGCGCTTCTCGATCGAGCTCAGCAGTTTCGCGTTCTGCGCGATGATCTTCTTGCCCTTGGAGACGAAGGAGGCCGGGGCGCGGCGCTCCATGAACTGGTCGAGCGACAGCTTGAAGCTCTTCTGGTTGCGATCGAGGCTGATCACTTTCTTGTCGTAGGAGACGCCGCCGAGGGCCGACTCTATGGTGCGCGCCGAGACGCCGGCGGCGCGGGCCTCGCTCTTGAATTCCTCCAGCCAGCCGGGGAAGCCGCCGGCGTTGTTGCCGCAGGTGGCGGCCGAGGCAGGCGTCGAGGCGATCGCGCCGACAAAGCCGGCGGCAATCAGAAGGGCCTTGGCGGCCTTGGCGATGGTCGTCATGAAGTTTCCTTTGTTCGTTGATCCGAGATGCCGAAGCACCGCACTGCCATGGGTTTGTGGCGCTTCTGCCACCCTCCCCGCGATAATACCACCACTCTGTTACCGGTGTCTCACCTCCGGCGGCTTGCCTGCGAGGGCAGGACGGTCCGGGAGGGAACCGGTCGGCCGGCGAGTGTTGCCGGAACGGCTTGGGCTGCAACGTTCTCACGGCGAACTGCATGCACCGCCATGGACGCGCCATTCCTGCCACCCGCCGTCCGATTTCCGCCGCCGACGAACACCGGCCAGCGCTCCGACAGGAAGATAACAACTCCTTATAATAGATGATCTCTGCTTTTGCGATAATCCCTGTGGGCAGACGTAAAGTATTGACGTCTCGTTAATTTGTGATTCAGTCGTGAAGTCGGCGTGTCGATTCGCCGCAAGAGGAATTCCGTTCATGCAACAACTCCTCCGCACGGCGCTGCAGCACGTCCCCGGCATCATTTTCGCCAGGAATGCCAGCGGCAGGATCGTCTATGGCAACGACGATTTCCTTGAGCTGTTTGCTCCGTCGACCCGCAAGAAGATTACCGATCCGACGCAGGAAGAGAACAGCATTCCGGAAAACCTGACGTTCTTTTTGTCCGATGACTTGCATGCCACCGCGAGGAACCATGCCGATATGGTCTACAGCATCAGCGACTGGACCGGGCGGGTGCGCCGGCTGCGGGTCCGCCGCCGCCCCTTCGAATTGCCGGGCGAAACCTTCCTCTTGGTGATTGCCACGGACGTCGTCGAACTCGAGGCGCGGGAGGCCGAACTCGTCAGGGCCGCGGCCCGGCTTCGGGAATGGGCTTCCGTCGCGTCGCACGATCTGCGCTCGCCGATCGGCTCCTACGTCACCGCCATATCGATGATCCAGAACGACCGCGAGAACGTCCTCAGTGCGCAGACGCAGCAGTATCTCGAGCTCATTTCCGCCAGCGCTTCAAGCGTCGTGCAGCAACTCAGCGCGATGATCGTGCGCGAGCGAGGCGATGCGCAGCTCGATGCCGTGACCCTCGGCTGCGACCTGAACCTGGCGCTCGCCGAGGTGCGGGCCGCCATCGCGGCGCAGCTCGCGCAGAGCCGGGTCGTCCTGCACGCGGCGCGGATGCCGACCATCGCGGGCGACCGCGCTGCCTTCCGGCGCGTGTTCCAGGCGCTCTTCGAGAACTGCATCCGCCGCCGCGCAGAGGATAATTCCCGCATCGTCCTGCGCTACGAGCGCGGCGCCAGCGAGCATTGCCTGTCGGTCGAGGACAATGGCCGTGTCATGGGAACGGAGATGCAGGAGGCGCTCTGCCGGCCGTTCGACGAGGGTGCTCCCGTCGGCCGCGTCATCGGCCTTGTCGACTGCCAGCGCGCCGTTGCCCGCGATGGCGGCCGGATCGCGGTGGATCAGCAGTTTCGCGGCGGCTGCCGCGTCGTCGTCCATGTCCCGGTCGTCTCGGCCGCCGGCACCCTTTTCCACGCCGCCGGCCAGAGGGCGTGAGGGCCTGGAAGCGTTGCCGCTAAGGCGGGATGGCTTTTCTTCGAATCGCCAAGCCGCTTTCGTTCTTTGATTCCGCTTGATCTCTTTCCGAAAGCCGGAAGCCACCTTTCGGGATCATGCTCTATGCCGGGACGTGCGTGACGACGAGCAGCACGTAGCCGAAATGGGTGAGCTGGTGCGCCATCTGGTCCGCGCCGAGCGCCCACCAGAAGCGCGGCTCGTTCATCGCCATGCGCGTCGTCGCGCGTGCCTTGACCCGGTCGATCCCGGCGTGCAGGCCGAAGTCGACGATCGCCAGCCAGAACAGCGCCGGCGCTGCCAAGAGGACGATCAGCAGCGTTCCCGCCGCATGCGTCGCCGCATGGGCGAGGAGCGGGGGCAGCCAGCTCTCGTGCCGGCACTTCCCCTTCGCCATCCAGGTCGTCTGCAGCAGGAAATCGCAGACGAACTGTTTTGCGGCAAAGGCGAGATAGAGGACGACGAGGGTCTGCAGGGGGATCAGCACCAGTCCGGCTCCGACCGCGGAACTGCGGCGGGAAACAGTCGCGCCAAAACACTAAAGTTGCATTGAGCCGCGTCTCGTCGCATGGAGCGAACCTTTCCGGACGCGCCGAAGGATGACGACCCGATGCCAACACCCGTCGCTTCCCCGGTAGGACAGCGAAAGCGGCTCCTGTCCGCCCAGAGCCTTGGCGCCGCGATCATGCTCGGCGCCATGCTGATGTTCTCCCTGAACGACACCATGGGCAAGTGGCTTGTGGCCACCTATCCCGTCGGCGAACTGCTCCTGCTGCGCAGCGCTGCCGGCCTCCTCTTCCTGACGCCCTTCCTGCTGCGGCTTGAACGCGGGGCGCTGTTCCACGTCGAGCGGCCGAAGACGCAGGCGCTGCGCGTCTTCTGCTCGACCGCCGAAGTCATCTGCTTCTATGCCGCCGTGGCGACCTTGCCGCTGGCCGACGTCATGACCTACTGGCTGGCCGCGCCGATCTACGTCGCGGCGCTGTCGCCGCTGATGCTGGGCGAGCGCGTCGGCTGGCGCCGCTGGGCGGCGATCGGCGTCGGCTTCCTCGGCGTCGTCGTCGCGCTCGACCCGTCGGCGGCGACGTTGACCCTGCCGGCGCTGATCTCCGTCGTCGGCAGCTTTCTCTTCGCCCTGACGATGGTCTACGGCCGCCAGCTGCGCGGGACGCCCGACACCGTCCTCGTCTTCTGGCACATCGCCGGCGCGGCCGTCGCCGGTCTCGTCACCGTCCCCTTCGCCTGGGTGACGCCGGACCTTCCGGACTTCCTGATGCTGAGCCTTCTCGGCGTCGTCGCCATGCTCGCCCATATCGGCGTCAACCGCGCCCTGAAGCTCGCCGACGCGGCGACCGTGGCGCCCCTCCAATACACGCTCCTGTTCTGGGCGATCCTCTTCGGCTGGCTGTTCTTCGGCGAGGTGCCGAGGACGACGACGATGATCGGCGCGGCGATCATCGTCGCCTCCGGTCTCTACATCGTCTGGCGCGAGCGCCAGCTCGGCCGCGAGCCGGTACCGCTCGATCCCTCATGAAGGGCCGGCGCTGCCCTTGACGGCAGCAGCCAGGCGTCGGAGCATCGGCCAGGCACAGCATCGCCGCCCATTCAGCTATCCGGAATGCGGCGTCGCCGCCGACGGCAATCTGCCGCAGCTGTGTCCCGGCAATTGACCTCCGCTAAAAAATATTAAATATTCTTCCCAGCGTCGGCGACTCTCGGGAAACCTGAAGGGCGCCCTTTGGCGTAAGGGCAAGGCGGTGGCGGGGAGGAACCCGGCCGCGCCATGCACACCGAAATCGATCATCCTGGGAGGGATACCATGACTTCTCGACTGACGTCGTCGCTGCTCGCAGCTGTCGCGCTCACCGTTCTGGCCGGCGCTGCCGGTGCGCAGGAAGCATCCGACAAAACCTTCGCTCTGTCCAACAACTATGCCGGCAATTCCTGGCGTCAGGCGATGATCAAGAGCTGGGAGACCGGCACCAAGGCCGCCGTCGAGGCAGGCGCCGCCAAGGCCGCCGACGCCTTCACGACAGGCGAGAACTCGCCGACCGAGCAGGCCGCGCAGCTGCAGAACCTGATCCTGCAGGGCTACAACGCCATCGTCCTCAACGCCGCCTCGCCGAGCGCCCTCAACGGTGCGGTGAAAGAAGCCTGCGACGCCGGCATCACCGTCGTCTCCTTCGACGGCGTCGTCACCGAGCCCTGCGCCTGGCGCGTCGCGGTCGACTTCAAGAAGATGGGCGTCGACCAGATCGACTATCTCGCCACGCGCTATCCCGACGGCGGCAACCTCCTCGAGATCCGCGGCCTTGCCGGGACCTCGGTGGACGACGAGATCCATGCCGGTCTCCTCGAGGGCATCGCCAAGCACCCGAAGTTCAAGATCGTCCGCGAGGTCCAGGGCGACTGGACGCAGACCGTGGCGCAGAAGTCGGTGGCGAGCGTCTTGCCGAGCCTGCCCGAGATCGTCGGCGTGGTGACGCAGGGCGGCGACGGCTACGGCGCGGCGCAGGCTTTCGAGGCGGCCGGCAAGCCGCTGCCGACGATCATCATGGGCAACCGCCAGGACGAGCTCGCCTGGTGGAAGGAGCAGAAGGACAAGAACGGCTACGAGACCTTCTCGCAGTCGATCGCGCCGGGCGTCTCGACGCTCGCCTTCTGGGTCGCCAAGGAGATCCTCGATGGCACCGAGGTGCCGAAGGATCTCAGCGTCCCGACGCTCCGGATCGACCAGGACGGCCTCGAAAAGGGCCTGGAGATGACCCCGGAAGGCGGCGTCACCAATGTCGAGTACACCGAGGAAGAGGCCAAGGCGGTGATCGCCGGGAAGTAAGCCTTCCTCGCGCGCTTCATCTCCCCGCAACACTGCCACCCTCATCCTGAGCCTGTCGAAGGACGGGGGTGGTCGGCACGGCGGGGACGCTGCTTCTTCGCCCCTCTGGGGAGAAGTGGCCGGCAGGCCGATGCGGGGAGCGCCGACGGCGCCTGGCGATCCCTGGCCCGTCTCCGCTTTCAGCGACGACGGCTTCGCCGCCCTCATCCCGCTGCCGCGACCTTCTCCCCGTTGGGGAGAAGAATGCAGCTGACGCCCATCGGAATTTCCAGGCCCATGACCGCATCCCGCGCCCTGTCCCCCGCCCCCCTCATCACCCTTGCCCGCGTCACCAAGTCCTATGGTGCGGTCAAGGCGCTCGGCGGCGTCGATCTGACCATCGCGCCCGGCGAATGCCTCGGGCTCGTCGGCCACAATGGTGCCGGCAAGTCGACGCTGATGCAGATCCTTGCGGGGACGCTGACGCATGACGAGGGAACACTGGCGGCGGCCGGCAACCCGACCTCCGCCTTCTCCGTCTCGGCCGCCCATGCCGCCGGCATCCGCTGCGTCTTCCAGGAGCTTTCGCTCTGCCCGAACCTCACGGTCGCGGAGAACACGCGGCTGCGCCATCCCGGGCTGAAGGGGTTTGGCTGGCGCAAGCCGGCGGGCGCCTTGATCGCCGCGACGCTGTCGGAAATCTTTCCCGGCCACACCATCCGCCCCGACGACCTCGTCGCCGATCTCGAACTCGGCGAACGCCAGATGGTCGAGATCGCGATGAATTTCACCGCCACCGGCGACCGGCCGCGGCTGGTGATCCTCGACGAGCCGACCTCCTCGCTCGACCATTCCGTTGCCGCCCAGCTTCTCGCCCATGTCCGGCGCTTCGTCGCCACGGGCGGCAGCGTCATCCTCATTTCGCACATTCTCGGCGACATCCTCGGCACCTCCGACCGCATCGTCGTGATGCGCGACGGGCGCGTCGTCGCCGAGCGGCCGGCGGCCGAATTCGACCGCGCGGCGCTTGTCGCCGCGATGGGCCATGTCGCCGAGACCGCGCCGGAAACGGACGGCGCGGCCGTGACGGCGGCGCATCCCGCCGGACGGCCGATCGTCGAGGCGCGGCCGCCGCGCCAGCGCGGAACGCGCGCGCTCACCCTCTATCCCGGCCAGATCGTCGGCCTTGCGGGTCTCGCCGGGCACGGCCAGACGGCGCTGCTCCGGCTGATCCAGAACGCCGCCGGCACCGCGTCGCGCTATGCCACGGTCGAGGGCAGCGTCGCCTTCGTCGCCGGCGATCGCCAGGCCGACGGCGTCTTCCCGCTCTGGTCGATCGGCCAGAACGTCACCATCCGCTCGCTCGGTGCCCTGTCGCGCTTCGGCCTGATCGATGGGCGCCGCGAGCGCGCGGTCGAGACGGCGGCGCGCGAGACCTTTCAGATCAAGACGCCTGACATGGACGACAACATCCTCACCCTCTCCGGCGGCAACCAGCAGAAGGCGCTGTTTGCCCGCGCGCTCGCCTCGGACGCCGCGATCATCGCCATGGACGACCCGATGCGCGGCGTCGACGTCGGCACCAAGCGCGAGGTCTATGCCCGCATCGCCGAGGAGGCCGCCAAGGGCCGCGCCTTCCTCTGGTACACCACCGAATTCGACGAGCTCCTCAACTGCAGCCATGTCTACGTCTTCCGCTCCGGCGAGATCGTCGCCGACCTCGCGCGCGGCGAATTGACGGAGGAAAAGGTGCTGCAATCCTCCTTCGAGGAGACGGCGGATGCCTGAGGCTTTGGTGTTGCAGCGGGGCGCCCACCCCCCTCTGTCCTGCCGGACATCTCCCCCTCAAGGGGGGAGATCGGCTTGTCCGGAAAGGGTATCGCCATCGACGCGCCTGATCTCCCCCCTTGAGGGGGAGATGCCGGCAGGCAGAGGGGGGTGTGCAGCACTTCCGCCGGCGTGCTTGCTCCCGACAGCCGAAACGCTCGGAATCCCCGCATGACCCGCGCCTCCTCCCGCATGCTGCGCTCGGCCGTGCCGGCGCTGTCCTTCGTGGTCATCCTCGCGGCGATCTTCGTCATCCAGCCCCGGGCGATGAGCTATGTCGGCATGAACCTGATGCTGAACCTCGCGCTGCCGATCGCCTTTGCCACCATCGCCCAGCTGTTCGTCCTCACCGTCGGTGATCTCGATCTGTCGATCGGCGGCTTCGTGTCGCTCGTCGCCTGCATCGCCGCGACCTGGCTGAACGACACGCCGCTTCTGGGTATCGCCGCGCTCCTCGCCTGCGTCGGCGTCTATGCCCTGCTCGGCGCGCTGATCCACTGGCGCAACCTGCCCTCGATCGTCGTCACGCTCGGCATGTCCTTCGTCTGGCTGGGCTGCGCCGTCCTGATCCTGCCGAGCCCGGGCGGCAGCGCCCCGGCCTGGCTGACGGCGATCGTCAAGTTCAAGACGCCCTATGTGCCGCTGTCGATCCTCGGCGCGGCGGTGCTGGCCGTCGTCGTCCATATCGCCCTGATGCGCTCGGCCGCCGGTGTCGTCCTGCGCGGGGCCGGCGGCAATGCCCAGGCCGTCGCGCGCGCCGGCTGGTCGCTCCTCAAGGTGAAGGTGACGATGTATGCGCTGGCCGGCGTGTTCGGCGTCCTGTCGGGCCTCGTTCTCGTCGGCACCACCACGTCCGCCGACGCCAACATCGCGCTGCGCTACACCCTGTTCTCGATCGCCGGGGCGATCCTCGGCGGCGCGGAGTTCACCGGCGGCCGGGTCTCGCCGATCGGCGCGGTTCTCGGCGCCCTGACGCTCGCCCTCGTCGGCTCGCTCCTCTCCTTCATGCGGATCTCCCCGGACTGGCAGATCGGCGCGCAGGGGATCATGCTGATCGCGGTGCTGGCGCTCAGAACCCTCGTCAACCGGCTGGAGGCGAGAGAAGCATGAGCGAGGCAACTCTCACCAAAAGCCTTGGCGTAAAGCGCCTCGGCCGCAGCTATCCCTTCCTCTTCTCCTTCGTCGGCGCCGCCGTGATCTTCGCCGTGACGCTCGTCGTCAACAGCTTCAACGGTGCCGGGCCGATCCTGACGGCGGCGCTGACATTTGGCGCCTTCACCGTGGTCGTCGGCCTCGGCCAGATGTTCGTCATCACCACCGGCCCCGGCAATATCGACCTGTCCGTGCCCTCGACCATCGCCTTTGCCGGCGCCGTGGCGATGAAGTTGATGGAAGGGCAGGACGGGCTGATCCTGCTCGGCCTTGCCGCCGCCCTCGGCGTCGGCCTCGGCGTCGGCGCCTTCAACTACCTGCTGATCCGGGCGCTGAAGATCCCGCCGATCATCGCGACGCTCTCGTCGAGCTTCATCATCCAGTCGCTCGCCATCGCCTATGGCCGCGGCCTGATGGTGAAGCCGCCGCCGCTGTTGGCCGAGATCGCCACCGGCCGCGTCGCCGGGCTGCCGATCGTCGCCCTCGTGGCGCTGGTGCTCAGCATCGTGATGGCCGTCGTCCTGCATCGCACGATCTACGGCCGCTCGGTCGCCGCCATCGGCCAGAACATCCGCGCCGCGGGTCTTGCGGGCGTTCGGGTCGACCGCGTCAGGCTTGCCACCTACGTCCTTTCGGCCATGCTGGCGGCGCTCTGCGGCACGCTTCTCGCCGGCTTCTCCGGCGGCGCGTCGCTGAACATGGGCGAGGAATATCTGCTCGCCTCGATCGCCGTCGTGGTCGTCGGCGGCTCGGCCGTCGCGGGCGGCGCGTCGAACGTCTCGGGCATCTGGGGCGCCGCGCTGTTCCTGACGCTGCTCGTGACCATGCTGAACACTTTTGGCGTCGGCGCGGGTGTGCGCCAGCTCCTCACGGGGCTGATCATCATCGCCGTCATCACCCTTGCCGGCGGGGGGAAGGGCAGGCGACACTAGACACTGCGGCAAGGGCTTAAGGCCTGCGCCGATCGGCGACCAATGAGAGCGGCCGGGAAACAAGGCCGGTGTTTCACGTGAGACAGGTGGAGGAAACAATGCGCATCAAGGAACCCTACGACATTCGTGACGAGCGTTTTGGCGCCATCGTCATGAACAATGTCGACCTGCACCAGCTGACGGACGAGTGCGCCTGGGCGGAAGGCCCGGTCTTCTTCGGCGACGGCAACTTTCTGCTCTGGAGCGACATCCCGACCAACCGCATCCTGCGCTGGATTCCCGGCGTCGGCACCTCGGTGTTCCGAGCCGATTCCGGCAATTCCAACGGCCACACGCGCGATCGTCAGGGCCGCCTCGTCTCCTGCGAGCACCGCAACCGCCGCGTCAGCCGCACGGAATATTCCGGCGCGGTGACCGTTCTCGCCGACCGTTTCGACGGCAAGCGCCTGAACTCGCCGAACGACGTCGTCGTGCGCCGTGACGGCTCGGTCTGGTTCACCGATCCGTCCTACGGCATCCTGTCGCAGTACGAAGGCGACCAGGCCGAGCCCGAGCAGCCCTGCCGCGGCGTCTACCGCATCGATCCCGCGGGCCGCGTCGACCGCGTCGTCGACGACTTCAACCAGCCGAACGGCCTCGCCTTCTCGCCGGACGAGCGGATCCTCTACATCGCCGATTCCGGCGCCAGCCACGACGGCAGCCTGCCGCGCCACATCCGCGCCTTCGACGTCTCGGAAGACGGCAGGCTCTCCAATGGCAGGGTGTTCTCGGAGATCGTCGACGCCGGCATTCCCGACGGCATCCGCGTCGACACGGCGGGCCGCGTCTGGTCGAGCGCCAGGGACGGCGTCCACTGCTTCTCGCCGGAGGGAACGCTGCTCGGCAAGATCCTGGTGCCGGAGACCGTCGCCAACCTCACCTTCGGCGGGCCCAAGAAGAACCAGCTCTTCATCGCCGCGACGCGCTCGATCTATTCGATCTTCGTCAACGCCGAAGGAGCGTGAGGGGAGAAAAGTCCGTCGCTCCGGGGCAAGACAAGGGCAAGGGAGAGGAGCAAGGCGCGAAGTGAAGGGCGCTCAGGCTTAAGAACTCGTCATCCCGGCCTTGAGCCGGGATCCATGCCGGAGCGCTCTCACTGCCAAATCGTTTCAGGAGGAAGGTCCACCGTTCTCGAACATGCGGCGTCTTGGCATGGATCCCGACTCAAGGCCGGGATCCATTCCAAACCATCTGAAACGAAGGCGCAGGGCGTCAGCCGTACCCACTCATCTCGTTCAGCGTGACGGCATGGGTCCCGAATCAAGTCCGGGATGACGAATTCTGAGAGGCCCGCGCGTCTCGCTCTCTTGCTGCCTCCCTCTCTCCGCACCAATGCCAAACAGCACGCCATGTCCGCCCACGCCACACCACCGCCAACCCGACATCGCATTGAGACGCCAGACCCTCGATCCTCCAACCGAAACGAGCCCGCCATGGCCACTCCCACCGTCCGCCTCGACACTGCCGACAACGTCGTCACCGCCCTGCGCCCGCTGGAGGCCGGGATCTTCGTCGAGACCGTCCAGACGCTCGCGATGATCCCGCGCGGCCACAAGGTGGCGACGCGGCCGATCGCGCGGGGCGAGGCGGTGGTGAAGTATGCGCAGGTGATCGGCTATGCCGCCGTCGACATTCCGGCCGGCGACCATGTCCACGTGCAGAACGTCGAGTTCCGCAACACGGTGCACGACTACCAGTTCTCGACCGATCTCAGGCCCGTCGCCATGGTGCCGGAGGCCGAGCGCGACACCTTCATGGGCTATGCCCGCGCCAACGGCACGGTCGGCACGCGCAACACCATCGCCATCCTCACCTCGGTGAACTGCTCGGCCACCGCCGCCCGCCAGATCGCCGCCGCCTTCGGCCCGGCGGAACTGGCGGCCTATCCGAACGTCGACGGCGTCGTCGCCTATGTCCACGGCACCGGCTGCGGCATGGCCGGCGACGGCGAGGGGTTCGACGCGCTGCAGCGGGTGATGTGGGGCTATGCCCGGCATCCCAATGTCGGCGGCGTGCTGATGGTCGGCCTGGGATGCGAGGTCAACCAGATCGACTGGCTGCTCGAGGCGAACGGCATCGAGAAGGGACCGCTGTTCCATGCCATGAACATCCAGGACGTCGCGGGTCTCCGGCGCACGATCGAGGTCGGCGTCGAGCGGGTCAAGGCGATGCTGCCGCTCGTCAACGAGGCCAGGCGCACGCCGTGCCCGGTGTCGGAGATCATGGTCGGCCTGCAGTGCGGCGGATCGGATGCCTGGTCGGGCATCACCGCCAACCCGGCGCTCGGCTATGCCTGCGACCTCCTCGTCGCGCAGGGCGGGACCGGCGTTCTCTCCGAGACGCCGGAGATCTACGGCGCCGAGCATCTCCTGACGCGCCGTGCGGTCGACGCAAAGGTCGGCACCAAGCTCGTCAAGCTGATCGACTGGTGGGAGGACTACACCGCCCGCAACAAGGGCTCGATGGACAACAATCCGAGCCCCGGCAACAAGAAGGGCGGTCTCACCACCATCCTCGAAAAGTCGCTCGGCGCCGCCGCCAAGGGCGGCACGTCGCCGCTGACCGGCGTCTTCAAATATGGCGAGCCGATCCGCACCAAGGGCTTCGTCTTCATGGATTCGCCGGGCTACGACCCGGCCTCGGTCACCGGCCAGATCGCGTCGGGCTGCAACATGATCGCCTTCACCACCGGCAGAGGCTCGGCCGCGGGCTACAAGCCGGCACCCTCGATCAAGATCGCCACCAATTCGGAAATGTACCGGCGGATGACCGAGGACATGGACGTCGATTGCGGCCGCATCGTCTCGGAAGGGCTCTCCATCGAGGAGTCCGGCCGCGAGATCTACGACCTGATCGTCCGCGTCGCCTCCGGCGAGCAGTCGAAGTCGGAAGCGCAGGGGCTCGGCGACTTCGAGTTCGTGCCCTGGCAGATCGGCGCGACCATGTAGCGGTGCCGGCGGACGGCTCGGAGCGCCTTGCCGCCGTGCCGTCTGCCGCATCGTCAGGGTGCCGATGGATCGATGCGGGGTCCGAGGCATTGATAGGCATTCATCCAAATGGAGATGCCCCGTGACCGACATGACTCTTGCCGACCTGTCCAAGAAGATGGCCGACATCGATTTTGCCATGCTGTCCACCCGCGCCGAGAACGGCGCCATCGCCGCCCGCCCGATGAGCAATAATGGCGACGTCGAGTATGACGGCGATTCCTGGTTCTTCACCTACGAGGAGGCCCATACCGTCGCCGACATCGAGCGCGATGCGAAGGTCGGCCTGTCCTTCCAGGGTGCCAAGAGCCTCCTCGGCAAGCCGCCGCTGTTCATCGCCGTCGAGGGCACGGCCGAGCTCATTCGCGACAAGGTGGCCTTCGCCGCGCATTGGACGAAGGACCTCGACTACTGGTTCGAGCAGGGCATCGACACGCCCAACATCGTGCTGATCAAGGTGAATGCCAGGCGCATCCACTATTGGAACGGCAAGGACGAGGGCGAGATCCGCCTCTGACGGCCTCGTCCCGTCGCGGCGATGCTGCGCCGAACACCGTTCCCGGGCCTGAAGGTTCGGGTTAGCGCTTCCTGCCGCGCGGCGCCGTGACCCGGTTGCCGCGCGGTCCCGTCTGCACCGGTGTGTTGGCGGTGTTCTCGCCCTGCAGCTTGCGCCAGCGCGTCAACCGGTCGGGATCGAGCACTCCTTCCCGGATCGCCGCCTGCACGGCGCAGCCGGGCTCGTGCGCATGCGTGCAGTCGCGAAACTTGCACCGCGGCGCGAGCTCGGTGATCTCGGCAAACAGTGTATCCAGTCCGTAGCCCGAGTCGGAGACGTGCAGCGTGCGCATGCCCGGCGTGTCGATGACCCAGCCGCCGCCGGCGATGGCGTGAAGCGAGCGCGCCGTGGTGGTGTGCCGGCCCTTGGCGTCCTGCTCGCGGATGCCACCCGTGACCTGCGGCGCCGCCATGCCGGGACCGGCGAGCGTGTTGACGAGCGTCGACTTGCCGACGCCGGACGAGCCGACGAGGGCGACCGTTCGGCCTTCGCCGCACCAGGGCGCCAGCACCGCCGGCGCGTCGTCGGCCCGCGGATTGATGAAGATGACCGGCAGCCCGCGTTGCAGCGCCCCCGCCTTCGTCCGATAGTCTTCCGCCGTCATGCCGGCTTCGCCGGCGTCATGCCCTGCTTCGGGTCCCGCCTGGCCGATCATGTCGGCCTTGGTCAGCAGGATCACCGGTTCCGTGCCGGCCTGGTTGGCGAGCGCCAGATAGCGCTCCAGGCGCGCCGGGTTGAAGTCGGCATTGCAGGAGGTGACGATGAACAGCGTGTCGACATTGGCGGCCGCCAGCTGCGGCTCGCCGGCGCCCCCGATGCGCCGCTCGAGGACGGTGCGCCGATCGAGCCGGCGGCGCAGCATCTGCGTTCCGGGATCGACGAGCACCCAGTCGCCGACGGCGTAGTCGCCGGTATTGGCATGCGGCGGCAGCACGAGGCGCACCGTCCCGCCGGGGCTCAGCGCGGTCAGCCGGGCGCGGTGGACATTGGCGATCCGGCGCGGGACGAGATCGGCATCCTCCGGCCCGAGCTGCGCCTCGAAGAATTCGGACCAGCCGAGGATGGCGGGCGAGAGCGGAACACCGTCGGGCGAAACGGGGGGGTCGGCAGGATCTGTCACGGCACGTCCATGTCTGAGGCAAGGAGCAGAAAGAACGCCCCGCCATCGTCGGTCGTTCGTCGGCGGGGTTCCGCCGGCGATCTCTGGCTATTTCGGTGCGAGCCCGCTGAGGGCCAGTACCTCGCCGACGAGATAGAGCGAGCCGCAGATCAGGAAACGCGGCGCGGGTTCGCTCTGCCAGTTCGTGCAGACGAGGCGGATGGCCTCCTCGACGCTGTCGCAGGGCTCGGCATCGAGGCCGGCCTCGATCGCCGCGTCGGCGAGGATGTCGGGATCGATCCCGGCGTCGGACGTCGACACCGGCACCGTGAAGACGTGGCGCACCATGCCCTTGAAGGCGGCGAAGAAGCCGAGCGGATCCTTCGTGTTGATCATGCCGACGATCAGGAACAGCGGCCGCTGCACCCTGTCCTCCATCTCGGCCACGGCCTCGGCGATGACGAGGCCGGCGCCGGGATTGTGGCCGCCGTCGAGCCAGATCTCGGTGCCCGGCACGGCCGCCCGCGCAAGCGGCCCGGCCGTCAGGCGCTGCAGCCGTCCTGGCCATTCCGCCGCGAGGATGCCGGTGGCGATGGCGGCGTCGCTCGGGTCGAAGCCGGCCGCCCGGAGTCCGGCGATGGCCACGGCGGCATTCGTCATCTGGTGGCGGCCGGGCAGGCGCGGCATCGGCAGGTCGAGGAGACCGTGGTCGTCCTGGTAGACCAGACGACCGTTCTCGGCGAACGCAAAGAAATCCTCGCCATAGAGGAGGAGCGGCGCTTTGGCCCGGACGGCGGCGGCACGAATGACCTCGGCGGCCACCGCCTCGCTCTGATGGCCGACGACGACCGGCACGCCGCGCTTGATGATCCCCGCCTTCTCCGCCGCGATGAGCTCGACGCGGTCGCCGAGAAAGGACTGGTGATCGAGCGAGATGGTGCTGATGACGCAGGCGGCGGGCGCCTCGATGACGTTTGTCGCGTCGAAGCGGCCGCCGAGGCCGACCTCGACCAGCGCCGCGTCGGCGGGATGCTCGGAAAACAACAGGAATGTCACGGCCGTCAGGATTTCGAAGACGGTGATCGGCTCGTCCGCATTGGCCCTGGCGACTCGCGCGATCGCTTCGGCCAGCACCGCGTCCTCCACGAGCCGCCCGCCGCCGACCTGGCCGAGACGGTAGCGTTCGTGCCAGTTGACGAGATGCGGCGAGGTGTGGGTGTGCACCGACTTGCCGTCGGCCTCGAGGATGGCGCGCGAGAAGGCGACGACCGATCCCTTGCCGTTGGTGCCGGCGACGTGCAGCACCGGCGGAAGCTGGCGCTGCGGATCGCCAAGGCGCGTCAGCAGCCGGCGGATCCGGTCGAGGGCGAGATCGAAACCCTTGGGATGCTTCAGCAGCAGCCGGTCGATCTCGGCAGCGGCGAGCCCCGTCATGGTCATGTCCTCGTCTGGTCCACCCTGAGCGTGATCGGGCGCAGGCGCCCCGGCAAGGCCGACCTCATGCCGCCTCGATCGCCTCGACGGGCATCTCGCTCGGCGCAGTGTCGACGTCGGCCAGGGGCGCCGCGGTCTTGGTCAGCAGCTTCAGGAGCCTCGCAATGGTGGATTTCATCTGGTGGCGATGGACGACCATGTCGACCATGCCGTGCTCCATCAGATATTCCGCCCGCTGGAACCCCTCGGGGAGCTTTTCGCGAATCGTCTGCTCGATGACGCGCTGCCCGGCAAAGCCGATGAGGGCGCCCGGCTCGGCGATATGGACGTCGCCCAGCATGGCGTAGGAGGCGGTGACGCCGCCGGTGGTCGGGTTGGTGAGGACGACGATGTAGGGAAGCTTTGCCTCCTTCACCATCTCGACCGCGACCGTGGTGCGCGGCAGCTGCATCAGCGACAGGATGCCCTCCTGCATGCGCGCGCCGCCGGAGCCGGCGAACAGCACCAGCGGCCGGTGCTCGGCGACCGCCGTCTCGGCCGCCGTGACGATGGCCTCGCCGGCGGCAAGGCCGAGCGAGCCGCCCATGAAGGAGAAATCCTGCACCGCCGCGACGATCGGCAGGCCCTCGATCGTGCCGGTGCCGACGAGGATGGAATCCTCCATGCCGGTCTTCGCCCGGCTGTCCTTCAGGCGGTCGGTATAGCGACGCTCGTCGCGAAATTTCAGCGGGTCGACCGCGACCTTCTTCAGCTCGATCGCGTGGACCGCACCGTCGTCGAGAAAATGCTTCAGCCGCTCGCGGGCGGAGATGCGCATGTGATGGCCCGAAGTCGGGATCACCCACTGATTGGCCTCGAGGTCCTTGTGAAAGACCATCTCGCCGGTCTCGGGACACTTGATCCAGAGATTCTCCGGCACTTCCGAGCGCGTCAGGAGGCTGGTGATCTTCGGGCGGACGTAGTTGGTGATCCAGTTCAAGCGGTTCTTCCCGTTTGGCGGAGCGAGCGGCGGCGGCAAGCCGGAGCGTTCATCGCCGTCACATGGCCTTTAATTCAGGCCTCTGCAAGGCTCGGCGCGCGCACGCCGCTGGCAAGCGCCCGGACGAGATCCAGCACGGCCTCCTTCGTCCCCGGCGTCGCGCGACCCTCCTCCAGCGTCGCCTCGATCGCCCCGATCAGCGCCGAGCCGACGACGACGCCGTCGGCAGCGTGGCCGATGGCGTTCGCCTGCTCGGGCGTGCGCACGCCGAAGCCGACGCAGACCGGAAGGTCCGTGTGGCGCTTGATCCGCGCCACCGCCGCGCCGACCTTGCCGGCATCGGGCGCGGCCGCCCCGGTGATGCCGGTGATCGAGACGTAGTAGACAAAGCCCGAGGTGTTGGCGAGGACGGCCGGCAGCCGCTTGTCGTCGGTCGTCGGCGTCGCCAGGCGGATGAAGTTGAGGCCCTGGGCGAGCGCCGGCAGGCAGAGCTCGTCGTCCATCTCCGGCGGCAGGTCGACGACGATGAGGCCGTCGACGCCGGCCGCCAGTGCCGCCGCGACGAAGGCGTCGACGCCGTAGACGTAGATCGGGTTGAAATAGCCCATCAGGATGATCGGCGTCGCCTGGTCGCCCTGGCGGAAGCGCGCGACGGTGGCGAGCGTCTTGCGCAGCGTCTCGCCGCCGTTCAACGCCCGAAGCCCCGCCTTCTGGATCGCCGGCCCGTCGGCCATGGGATCGGAGAAGGGCATGCCGAGCTCGATCAGGTCCGACCCCGCGGCCGGCAGGGCGGCCATGATGTCAAACGCGGTCTCGCCATCGGGATCGCCCGCCATCAGGAAGGTCACCAGCGCCGGGCGCCCCTCGGCCTTGAGGCTGGCGAAACGGTCTTCGATGCGTGTGGTCATTTTAAGCCATTGTCTGTAAAACTTGGAGATAACGGGATGTCTTGCGAAGCATAGGCAGGGTAGAGTCCGGCATCGGATCTGGACTAAAATGCATCACTTCGTTTCGTACAACTCTTACTGCATCAAGGGTTGAGCAGAACTGAGTTCTATCAATATTAAGAGGAAACGGATTTGGGATTATATCGACATTTTGGAAGATCCTAAGATACTGGCCAAATGTTAAATCATATACACTATTATATTTGTCAGTTAGATTCAAAATTTTGATTAGTGTAAAATTATCGCATTTTATCCATTTTTGTAAAATAATTCTTATTTGGCTTTCAATCTCATTAAGAAGCAAAAATGGCTCAGTAATCTGTTGAAACTGTAAGCTAAGATCAGTAGTTGTTACAATACCAGACAATGTCTGATCAGTATCTCTAACGAGAACGTATTCATTATCGATTACTTGTCGGATTGTGGAGAACAAATAGCTATTTTTATTGATGATAACTGCCGAATCCATAAAGTCCTTCACCGTCTTCCCGCCCACGCCTGACGCAAGGCGCTCTCCTATGGATCTCCACGAAATGATGCCCTTAATTTCACGGGGTGTTGTGAGCACTGGAAGCTGGGAAAAGTCGTGAGTCATCATTAATGTTACTGCTCGACCTATAGAGTCGTCAGGTGCAACCACTATCATTCTAGTTGACGCTGATGGAAGCGACCCAACACGTAGCAATGGGTCAGTAAAGTTAATTGAAGCTTGCTCAAAAACCGCCTCTACTGCGACTGATTCTTCAGATTTATCTGGTTTAAATAAGCAAATTTGAATTACATCGTCTATATACGTTTCCGTATAGTCAGGAACAGTAACTAAATTGTATGTATTTAAAAGGCTATTGATCCAAGCGACTTTGCTAGGCCCTCTGCGCTGCGCATCAAACCACCACAAAAATTCTCTGACCGTAATATCTACAGGCTCCGCACCGCCTTCCAAAGCTAATTGGACCTCTTCAAGGATCTCCTCCGAAGTTTCAAAATGATCATACGGTTTCGATAGACTGTACGACATCAGATCGCCATCCCGAGATGCTTCGCCACCGTGTGCACGTCCTTGTCTCCGCGGCCGCAGAGGTTCATCACGATGATCTGGTCGCGCCCCATCTTCGGCGCGCGCTTGATCACTTCGGCGAGCGCGTGCGCCGGCTCCAGCGCCGGGATGATGCCCTCGGTGCGGGTCAGCATCTTGAAGGCTTCGAGCGCTTCCGTGTCCATGATCGGCACGTATTCGACGCGGCCGGTATCCTTCAGCCAGGAATGCTCGGGCCCGATGCCGGGATAGTCGAGGCCGGCCGAGATCGAATGGCCCTCCTTGATCTGGCCGTCGCCGTCCTGCAGCAGATAGGTGCGGTTGCCGTGCAGGACGCCCGGTGAGCCGGCGGTCAAAGAGGCGCAGTGCTCCTCGCCGTCGAGCCCCTTGCCGCCCGCCTCGACACCGACGATCGCGACGTCCTTGTCGTCGAGGAAGGGGTGGAAGAGGCCGATGGCGTTCGAGCCGCCGCCGACGGCGGCGACGAGGAGATCCGGCAGCCTGCCTTCCATCTCCAGCATCTGCTCGCGCGCCTCGCGGCCGATCACCGACTGGAACTCGCGCACGAGCTCAGGGTACGGATGCGGGCCGGCGGCGGTGCCGATCAGATAGTAGGTCGAGTCGACATTGGTCACCCAGTCGCGCAGCGCCTCGTTCATCGCGTCCTTCAGCGTGCCGTGGCCCGACGTCACCGGCACCACCTCGGCGCCGAGCAGCTTCATGCGAAACACGTTCGGCGACTGCCGCTCGACATCGGTCGCGCCCATGTAGACGACGCAGGGAAAGCCGAAGCGCGCCGCGACCGTGGCGGCGGCAACGCCGTGCTGGCCGGCGCCCGTCTCGGCGATGATCCGCGTCTTGCCCATCTTGCGGGCGAGCAGGATCTGGCCGAGGCAGTTGTTGATCTTGTGGCTGCCGGTGTGGTTCAGCTCGTCGCGCTTGAAGTAGATCTTTGCGCCGCCGTCGAGTCCCTGCGCCGCCGCGACGCCGCGCAGTTCCTCCGTCAGTCGCTCGGCGTAGTAGAGCGGCGACGGGCGGCCGGTGTAGTGCTTGTTGAGATGGGCGACCTCGGCCAGGAATTCCGGGTCGACGCGCGCCTCGTTCCAGGCCTCTTCGAGTTCGAGGATCAGCGGCATCAGCGTCTCGGCGACGAAACGTCCGCCATAGATGCCGAAGCGGCCCTCTTCGTCGGGTCCGGCGCGGAAGGAATTCGGGGCTGGGGTCTGGTTCACGAGGCGCTCCGTTCCGGGTGCAGGCCTGCCCCGTTCATTCGGGCCTGATCCAGGGCGTCGAAGAAGCCGTGGATGAGGCCGGTGTCCTTGATGCCGGGGGCGCTTTCGACGCCCGACGACACGTCGAGTCCGGAAGGCTGCGTCCGGCTCAGCGCCTCGGCGATGTTGCCGGCATCGAGCCCTCCGGAGAGCATGTATTCGGCGCCAGCGTCAAGCGCGGCGAGAAGCGCCCAGTCGAAGGAAACGCCGTTGCCGCCGGGCAGGACCGAGCCTTTCGGTCGCTTGGCGTCGAGGAGAATCCGGTCGGCGATGCCGCGATAACGGTCGATCGTCTGGAGATCGCCGGCAGTGCCGATGGACAGCGCCTTCATCACGGGAATGCCGGTGCGCTGGCGGATCTCGGCGACCCGTTCGGGCGTCTCGTGGCCGTGCAGCTGGATCATGTCGGGCCGCACCCAGTCGGCGATCGCCTCGATCGTGGCATCGTCGGGATCGACGGTGACCACCACCAGCCTTGCAGGCGCCGCGACGCGAGGCCGCAGCGCGGCCATCTGCGCGACCGAAAGATGGCGCGGGCTCTTCTCGAAATGGATGAAGCCGACATGGCTCGCACCCCGTTCGAGCGCCGCTGCAATGGTCTCCGGCGTCCTCAGCCCGCAGATCTTGATGTCGAGAGGGGTCATGGCGAGCCACTGGTCTGTTCTTCGGCCTGCGTCAGGCCCGATATATCGAGAATGCCGTCCAAAGTGTCGAAACGGCGGTGCCAGTCGTGGTGGCGGGCGGGGTCTATCCTGTCGCAGAGCGACGGAGCGCGCGCAACATAGTCCAGCGCCAGCGCCCGGGTCACTTCCTTGTCATAGCGGAAGATAGCGGCGTAGATATCGAAGTACAGCTTGACGAGTTCGGCATTCTGGCTGCCGAGCGTCAGCGCCGCCGTGGCGAAGCTCTCCGGCGAGGGCGGCACCTTGAACCGCCCCATGAAGGCGTCAGCCACCATGTTCCAGCCGGCATAGACGAGCACGCGCGGGTCAATGTCCGGCTGCGCATGGCCCGCCAGCTTCGCACCGGCGACCGTCTCGACGTCGCGTCGGTTGAGCACCTTCGTCACGGCCTCGAACATCCTGACGCGGGTCAGGTCGCGAAAGCGCCGCGCGTCAAATTCGGCGAAGGGCGTGGTGACCTTTGACAGCCGCAGCCTGCCGCCCGCGCGGCCATAGGCCAGGGCGGTCATCCCGGCAGCGTAGATCGCCAGCCCAGCGATGAGAGCTTGCCACACGGTCGGCCTCCCGGTCCCGGTCGAGCCACGACTATAGACCTGACGCTGCGTCAGTCAAAGACGATGGCGTGCAAGCCCGCGCCCTCGCGCTTCAGCCAGGCGCGCCCATGATCCATGTCGGGACAGAGATCCCGGCACAGCGCCCAGAACTTCGGGCCGTGGTTCATCTGGCGAAAATGCGCCACTTCGTGCGCGGCCAGGTAATCGAGCACGGCAGGCGGCGCCATGACGATGCGCCAGGAGAAGGCGAGCCGCCGGTCGGCCGTGCACGAGCCCCAGCGGCTGGTCGTGTCCTTCAGCGTCAGCGCCGCCGGCTTCAGCCCGACGGCGGCGGCGTGGCGATCGACGGCCCCCTGCAGGTCGCGCCGGGCCTCGCGCTTCAGCGCGTCGACGACCCGCCGGGCGAGATGCTGGGGATCGCCGCCGACATGCAGAACCGTTTCGCCCGGGCCCGTTTCGAAACGCGAGACGCGGTGGCCGGGCGCATGGGCAATCCGCAAGCTTCCGCCGCGAAACGGCAGCAGCGCGCCTTCGGCGATGCGCACCGGCGCCGGTGCGGCGCCGAGGCGGCTTTCGGCCCAGCCCTTGTGACGCTCGATGAAGTCCAGAATGACCTTTGCCGACATTCTGGGTGGAGCCGTGACGGAAAGCGTCGTCGCGCCTGGCGAGAGCCGCATGATCAGCCGCTTGGCGCGCGGATTGCGCCGGACGACGAGCGGCAGGCTCTGCGACGCGAACTCGACCATCGCCGGCAGCGTCTCGGGCTTGCCAGGCTTTGCTGGAGCCGGCGGACGGGTCAGGAAGGACGGTAGGCGCAGCGGCATGAGACCCGTTCGATTCGGCAGGACACCCGATTCAACCATGCCCACCACAAAAAAGCGACGGCGACCCGGAGGGCCGCCGTCACAAGCGTCAGTCTGCCGTTCCGCCGGAGGCGGGCAGTGCCGATCAACCGTCGATGGTCGTCCCGGTCGGGCCAGCCGCAGTGTTGCGGCGGGCCGACATGAAGCGGTCGAACTCCTCCTGGTCCTTGGCCCGGCGCAGTTCCCGCGCATAGGCCTCGAACTCGGCGCTCGCCTCCATCAGCCGGCGCCGCTCGGCGTCGAGCCGGGCAAGCTCCGTCTCGCGCCAGTCGTCGAAAGCGACGTTTCCGGTGCGGGGCGTGGCAAACGGCATGGAAGCGCCCGAGCGCTTCAGCCCGCCGAAGAACCGGTCGGTCGAACGATTGACGTCCGTCCGGAAGCTCTCGAGGCGCTCACCCCAGAGGATATAGGCGATCATGGCCAGTCCAAGCGGCCAGTAGATCATGAAGCCGACCACCATCAGACCAATGGTCGCCGGTGTCCAGGCTGGACGAATCAAGGCGTGCGAAGACATCAGTGCGCTTCCCTTTCAAGGAGACTGCGATGCACCAAGCATCGCGTGACTTTGAGATGGGAAGGATGAAATCCCGGCGCAAGAACATCGAAATATTTTTCGGCAGGTCTTGCGCCGGTTGGGTCTCTACAGTCTCCGCAAGGAGATAGGCTGCCGTGCCTGGACGTCAGGGCCTGCGCTGGCCACGCCGTGCGGGGGGCCGCCCCTTGAACCCCGCGCCACGCGGCGCCGTGGCGGACGGCGTCACTGGCGCGAGAGGGGGCTGAAGCGCCTCATCGAGGGCTGCAGTCGAGAGGGGCGCGACAGGCGTGTCGGCGACCTTCCCCGGCAGAACGTCCGCGGGGGTGACCGACGCCGGCGCGACGGATGCCAACAGCGCAGGTGTCGTGGGTGTCGTGGGCGTCGCGGCTGGCGGCGCGGAAACGGTCACGGCCGCCGTTGCGGGCTTCGCGCGGGCGACCTTCGGCGCCGCGGATCGTGCCGCGCGCAGAGCGGCGGCGGCGGGCGGCTTGGCGGCGGCAGTCGCCGGCGACTTGCCCTTGCGGCCGGCCGGCCGGTCCGCCGGCTTGTCCGTCCGCGGCGCAACAGTGGCAGCGGCAGGCTTTTTCGCCGCCTCTGCGGAGGGGGCCGGGGCGACCCTCTTCGGCGCCGCCGCCGCGGGCTCCTTGCCAGCTGGCGCGGCCGCGGCAAGGTCTGCGTCCATGGCAACGGGCTTTGCCGGTTCGGCTGGCGCTGCCGGCGCCGGGCGCTTGCGAGGGAGCGCCGCGGCGGCATGGGTGGTGCCGTGCGTCAACGCGAAGTCGATGATGCGCGGGGCGATCTCGGCGCGGTAGCGCGAGCCGTTGAACACGCCGTAATGGCCGACCTTCGGCTGGAGGTAATGCACCCGCATGTCCTCGGGGATTCCGGTGCACAGGGTCTGCGCCGCCTGCGTCTGGCCGACGCCGGAAATGTCGTCGTTCTCGCCCTCGACCGTCAGGAGCGCGGTCCGCTCGATCGCGGTAAGGTCGATGCGCTTGCCCCGGTGCATCATCTCGCCCTTCGGCAGGGCATGGGTGATGAACACGGTCTCGACCGTCTGCAGGTAGAACTCGGCGGTGAGGTCCATGACGGCCATGTACTCGTCGTAGAACTCGCGGTGCTTTTCCGCCGAATCGCCGTCGTCCTTCACGAGGTGGCCGAAGAATTCCTTGTGCGCGTCGACATGCCGGTCGAGATTCATCGACATGAAGCCGGAGAGCTGCAGGAAGCCGGGATAGACGTCGCGCAGGAAGCCGGCATGCGGGAACGGCACCTTCATGATCACATTGTCGCGGAACCAGCCGATGCCCTTGTCCATCGCGAGCTTGTTGACGACGGTCGGGTTGATGCGGGTGTCGATCGGCCCGCCCATCAACGTCATCGTCGCGGGATAACAGGGGTCGTTCTCGGCCTCCATGTGCGCCACCGCCATCAGCACCGGCACGGCCGGCTGGCAGACGGCCATGACATGCGTGTCCGGCCCGAGGAAATGCAGCATCTCGACGACGTAGTCGACATAATCGTCGAGATCGAAGGAGCCCAGCGCCAGCGGCACCGTGCGGGCGTCCTCCCAGTCGGCGATGTAGACGTCGGCATAGGGAAGCAGCGCCTCGACCGTGCCGCGCAGCAGCGTTGCGTAGTGGCCGGACATCGGCGCGACGATGAGGAAGCGCGGATCGGCCTTGTGCGTCCGTGGCAGCTGGCGTTCGAAATGCAGGAGCCGGGCGAACGGCTTCTGCCAGACGGGCTTGTCGATGACGGGAACGCGCAACCCGTTCACCACGGTCTCGGTGATGCCGAATTGCGGCTTGCCGTAGACGCGCGTCGAGCGCTCGAAGACCTCGGCCATCGCCGCGAAGGTTCGCCCGGCCTCGGTATGCGAGATCGGGTTCAGCGGATGCTGGTAGAACATCCGGGCGGCATCGGCGAAGGCCCGGAGCGGGGCGATCGCCGCATGGTTCCATTCGTAGAAATGATACAACATTTGCTCCCGCTCTTTCCGTCTTTTGGAAAACCTATCATCTTTGCCGCAATGCACAAAGCAGCGTTTGCTTTCCCGTCGGGAAAGCTTTTCTCGCGGTGAGCGGAAGGTCGCTGCGCCGAGGCTGCGTCTTCGCCCCTCTGGGAAGAAGTGCCGGCAGGGCGAAGAGGGGCGCGCAGGGGTTCGAGACGGTGCACCGCGGCTTTTGCCGCGGCCCCTCTCCCGCCTCGCTGCACAAGGCACCCGGGGTCGAGCCGCTTTTCTCGACCCGTCCTTCGGACCCCGTCCGGGCGAGGAATGGCGTCACGTCCGTCACTGACCGCCGAGAAGCCTTCGCACCGCCGTCAGGCGCCCTCAACGATCAGCATTTCCGCCTCGGCGCACTCCTGCCGGATCCTGGCGGCCGCCTGGTAGGCCGGGCTGTCGTAGCAGGCCTTGGCCGCCTCGACGCTTTCGAACTCGATGACGACGTTGCGGCCGCGCGCCGGCCCTTCGAGATGCGTGACCGGCCCACCACGGGCAAGGAACTTTGCACCGAATTCGGCAAAGGCGGGCGCTGCCGTCGAGACGTAGTCCTTGTAGCGCTCGGGGTCGCGAACGTCGACGCGGGCGATCCAGTAGGCCTTCGGCATGGACGTGTCCTTTTCAGGGGTCAGGCAGCCGCCATCTCGGCGAGGATGGCGAGCGCGGCTTGGCGCCGGTCGGGCGCGGCGATGATCGGGCGGGCGACGACGAGGTGCGAGGCACCGTCGCGCAGCGCCTCGGCCGGGGTGGCGATGCGCTTCTGATCGCCGGCGGCGCTGCCGGCGGGGCGGATGCCGGGGGTGACGAGCGCCATGCCCGGACCGATCAGGCGGCGCAGCGCCGCCGCCTCCGCCGCCGAGGCGACGAGCCCGCCAATGCCCGCGTCGCGCGCCTGGACCGCGCGCGCCGCCACGAGATCGGCGATGCCTCCGGCATAGCCCGAGGCGGCGAGATCGGCCTCGTCGAGCGAGGTGAGGACGGTGACGGCGAGAATGAGAAGGTTCGAACCCTCCGCCGCCTTGGCCGCGGCCGCCATGGCATGGGGATAGGCGTGGATCGTCGTCATCGCGGCGCCGAGCCGGGTAATGCTCTCGATGCCCTTTTCGACGGTATTGGCGATGTCGAGGAGCTTCATGTCGAGAAACACGTGCTTGCCCGCGCGCGCCAATTCCTCGACCAGCGGCAGGCCGCCGGCGAAGACCAGCTGGTAGCCGATCTTGTATGTCGAGACGGCGTCGCCAAGCTCGGCGACGATCGCCTCGGCCTCGGCCCGCGAGGAGACGTCAAGGCCGACGATCAGCCTGTCGCGCAATGCGGTTGTAGTCATGTCCGTTTCCCCTCGTCGCCGCCGCGGCCGCTGCCTGGCCGCGCTCTGGCTGGAGCTAACGCAGCTTCAGGCCGCGATCAATGTGGCGCTGGAGGCGCCGAAGGCGATCAAATGTCGGCGGGGTCGCAAAGAGGCGTGATCGTCGGCCGGTTCGACACTCTCGTCCGGTCGGCGCGGCTAGTGCGCTTCGTCCCAGTTGCCGGCGGCACGGGCGTCGACGACGAGCGGCACGGAGAGCGCGACGCGCGGCAGCGCCGCCCCCTCCATGACGGCCTTCACGACCGGGATGGTCGCCTCGATCTCGTCGTCGGGCACCTCGAACACGAGCTCGTCATGCACCTGCAGGAGCATCCGGGCCGACAGCCGCTCGGCGGCGAGCGCGTCCTCCATGCGAATCATCGCGCGGCGGATGATGTCGGCGGCGGTTCCCTGGATCGGCGCGTTGATCGAGGCCCGCTCGACCGCCGCGCGCACCGAGGCGTTCGCATGCTTGATGTCGGGATAGTGAGCGCGGCGGCCGAACAGCGTCTCGACATAGCCGCGGCGGCGGGCGAATTCCTTCGTCTCGTCCATGTAGTCGCGGATGCCGGGAAAGCGCTCGAAGTATTTGCGGATGTAGAGGCCTGCCTCCTCGCGCCCGATCGCCAGCTGGTTGGCGAGGCCGAAGGCAGAAATGCCGTAGATGATGCCGAAGTTGATCGCCTTGGCCCGGCGCCTGACGTCCGAGGGCATGCCCTCGACCGGCACGCCGAACATTTCCGACGCGGTCATGGCATGGATGTCGATGCCGTCGGTGAAGGCCTTCGTCAGCTGCGGGATCTCGGCCATGTGGGCGAGAATCCGCAGCTCGATCTGGCTGTAGTCGGCCGATAGCAGCTTGTAGCCTTCGGGCGCGACGAAGGCGGTGCGGATGGCGCGGCCCTCCTCGGTGCGCACCGGGATGTTCTGGATGTTGGGCTCGGACGAGGACAGCCGTCCCGTCGTCGTCGAGGCCATCGAGAACGAGGTGTGGATGCGGTCCTCGCGGTCCATGTAGGCGGGCAGGGCGTCGGTATAGGTGCCTTTCAGCTTCGTCAGCTGGCGCCAGTCGACGATGTGACGCGGCAGGAGATGCCCCTCGGCGGCGAGGTCCTCCAGCACCTTGACGTCGGTCGACCACTGTCCGGTCTTGGTCTTCTTGCCGCCGGGAAGACCGAGCTTGCCGAACAGGATGTCGCCGAGCTGCTTCGGCGAGCCGGGATTGAAGGCTTCGCCGGCCATTTCGGCGATCTCCGATTCCAGCGCCGCGGCACGCTGCGCGAAGCGGCCGGACAGGCGCGACAGGATCTGCCGGTCGGTGCGGATGCCGCGCTGCTCCATGCGGGCGAGCACCGGCACCAAGGGACGTTCGAGCCGCTCGTAGACCGAGGTCATGCCCTCGGCGGCGAGCCGCGGCTTCAGGACGCGCCAGAGCCGCAGCGTCACGTCGGCATCCTCGGCGGCGTATTCGGTCACCTTGTCAATCGGGCAGGCGGCGAGGGCCTTCAGCGACCTGCCGGAGCCGCAGAGCGCCTTGTAGCTGATCGGCTTGTGGCCGAGGAGCCGCTCCGACAACTCGTCCATGCCGTGCCCTTCGAGCGAGGACGAGGCGTCGAGCGCATAGGAGAGCAGCATGGTGTCGTCGAACGGGGCGATGGCGATGCCGTGGCGCAGCATCACGAGGTAGTCGTACTTGAAGTTCTGGCCGATCTTCAGGATGCCGGCATGCTCCAGCACCGGCTTCAGCATCGCCAGGGCGTCGCCGAGCGGCACCTGCGGGCCGACGCCGGCCTTCGTCTCGTCGCTGGCCAGGAGATCGCCGGCGCCGTCGGCGACATGGGCGAGCGGCAGATAGGCGGCTTCGCCGGGGGCGACGGCGAAGGAGACGCCGACGAGATCGGCGGTATTGGCATTCAGCGAATTGGTCTCGGTGTCGAAGGCGAGGATGCCGGTCTCGGCCGCCCGGTCCATCCAGGCCGACAGCGTCGGCAGGTCGCGGATGGTGACATAGGCGGCATGGTCGAAGGTTTCGGCCGCGGCGGCCTCGCGGCGGGCCGCGACCAGAATGGCGGGCGTCATCGGCAGCACCGCGTCGCCGTCGAGCGGCTGGGCCGACACGCTTGGTGCCAGCCTGCGGGCGCCGCCGGTGGCCGGATCGAGGTCGGGTCCGCGGGCGACGCCGTCGACGGTGATCTCGGCCGCGGCGATGGCACCGGCGTCCTCGCCGAGCCGGGCCGCGACGCGGCGGGTGAGGGTCGCGAACTCCATCGCCTTCAGGAAGCCGATCAGCCGGTCGCCGTCCGGCTCGTGGATGAAGAGGTCCTCCAGCGGCACGTCGAGCGGCATGTTCTGCTCGAGCGTCACGAGCTTCTTCGACAGCCGCGCCTGGTCGGCGAAGGCGATGATGTTCTCGCGGCGCTTGGCCTGCTTGATCTCGCCGGCACGCGCGAGCAGCGTTTCCAGATCGCCATAGGTCTCGAGCAGCTCGGCCGCGGTCTTCGGGCCGATGCCGGGAACGCCCGGCACGTTGTCGGAACTGTCGCCGACCAGCGCCTGCAGGTCGATCATCTTGTCGGGATAGACGCCGAACTTCTCCTTCACCTCCTCCGGTCCGAGGCGCTTGTCCTTCATCTGGTCGTAGAGGATGACCGAGGGACCGACGAGCTGCATCAGGTCCTTGTCGGAGGAGACGATGGTGACGTCGCCGCCGGCCTCGACGGCGAGCCTGGTATAGGTGGCGATCAGGTCGTCGGCCTCGAACCCCTTCTTCTCGATGCAGGGCAGGTCGAAGGCGCGCACCGCCTCGCGGATCAGCGCGAACTGCGGCACGAGGTCTTCCGGCGGCGCGGTCCGGTTCGCCTTGTACTGGTCGTAGAGCTCGTTGCGGAAGGTGGTGGAGGAGTGGTCGAAGATGACCGCGAAATGCGTCGGCACGACCCCGACCGACGTATCGCGCGATTCCTCGACGAGCTTCCACAGCATGTTGCAGAAACCGGCGACCGCGCCGACCGGCACGCCGTCGGACTTGCGCGTCAAAGGCGGCAGCGCGTGGTAGGCGCGGAAGATGTAGGCCGAGCCGTCGACCAGGAAGAGATGATCGCCTTTTTTCATGGCCGTTGACTATCGCGGCACGTGAAAAGAGTCCATCGATCAGCCCGCCCCGTACCCGGCCGACTCCGGCCGAAAAGCGGATGGGGACACCAGCGTCCGCCTGTCAGGCGGGGGCTCTTCCAGCCTGCTCGGCCAAGCCTGATGAGCACGCCGTCACCTGTCGAAGATTTAACCTGAACGTGATGGTAAAAGCACCCGAGGAGCCTGGCGTCTGCTTGAATCGCGCCCGTCCAAAGCTCACATCATCTTGGACGGCGACAGTATGCCGTCTTCGGCCGGGGAGTCCCCCGCCTTCTCGGTCGAAGCCTGTCCGGTCCCTCCCCCCTCGGGACCGGCGGCATGGAGAAGACAGAGCCGTCGTGGCATCCCCCTCGCGCCACGGCGGCTTTGCTTTGTCGGCCGTCGGACGGCCGTGTCAGGGCAGCGTCTTCTTCGGTCGGCCGCCCTTCATGCCATTTCGTCTCGCTGCGGCGACCTTGGCCTCCGATGTCGCCTCTCCACCCTTGCGGCCCATGAAACGGGCGGTCCCGAAGATGCCCGCCATCAGCCCGGCGATCCGGAAGTCGACGTCCCGGCTCTCCCAGTGAAGGCCGGTCTGCCCGAGCAGTTCGACCTCGGCGAGTTCTTCATCGGTCGCGTCCTGGAGCCCTTGGAGCGATCGTGCCGGCACCATGAAACCGCTGCCATTGGCGAATTCGACAACGATCCGCCCATTGCTGCGATCGTACCGGACCGCGGTCGGGACGGGCTCTCGCGAGGCGGCCCCCGCGGCCCTGGCCGCCTCGACCATCTCATCCGTCAGGACGAATTCACCCATGGATTTCCTCCCATCGTTCAAGAAACAATTCGCGGTTGGCGGCGACGTTGGCGACTGCCTTTTCCAGGTCGCGCCGGCGCATGCCACGAAACGAGATCGGCTCGAGGCGAAGAAGGTCCGCGCTTCTCCATCGGCGTAAACATGGACATGCGCAGGCTCATGGTCGTCGGAGTAGATGACGAAACGAGAACCACCCCGGCGCAGGATCGTGATCACAAGGGTGTAATAACCCAAGCGCTTGCGTTCTTCAATTCGCCCCGGGGACGGCAGGCCGTTGGCGCTGCGGATTATAGCGGTCTGCGGACGGGATCGAAACTTCGACTGGAATGAGGACTTCCCTGCCGCTATCAAGCGAGGCCTGCGACGGCTTCGTTATTGAACCGCCATTCCAGCCGTGCCCCGGAGTTCCCATGCCCAACCTCGACAGCGTGCTCGCCTGCCTCGATCTCAACATCGACCGTTCGGTCGAGCGGCTTTCCGATCTGATGAGGATCCCCTCGATCTCGACCGATCCGGCCTATGCCGCGGACTGTCGGCGGGCGGCGGAGTGGCTGGCGGGGGATCTTGGCGCCATCGGGTTCGAGGCCTCGGTGCGGGGCACCACGGGCCATCCGATGGTCGTCGCCCATCACCACGGCCCCGCGGGCGCACCGCATGTCCTCTTCTACGGCCATTACGACGTGCAGCCGGTCGATCCCCTGAACCTGTGGGAGACGGAACCCTTCGACCCGCAGGTAAAGACCATGCCGGACGGGACGAAGCGCATCGTCGGGCGCGGCTCGGCCGACGACAAGGGCCAGCTGATGACCTTCATCGAGGCCTGTAGAGCCTACAAGGCGGAAACCGGCGGCCTGCCCTGCAGGGTGACGATCTTTCTGGAAGGCGAGGAGGAATCGGGTTCGCCCTCGCTCCTGCCCTTTCTCGATGCTCACCGCGACGAGCTCTCCGCCGACGTCGCGCTGATCTGCGACACCAACATGTGGGACAAGGACACGCCGGCGATCTCGACGGGCCTGCGCGGTCTCGTCGGCGAGGAGGTGACGATCTCCGCCGCCGACAAAGACCTCCACTCCGGCTATTTCGGCGGCGCCGCCGCCAACCCGATCCGGATTCTTGCCGAGATCATCGCCGACCTCCACGACGAGGCCGGCGCCGTCACGCTGCCCGGCTTCTACGACGGCGTGCCGGAACTGCCGGCCGAGCAGCGCGCGATCTGGGACGGCCTCGGCTTCGACGAGGCCGCCTTCCTCGGCCAGGTGAACCTCTCGGTGCCGGCCGGCGAGACGGGCCGCAGCGTCCTCGAGCAGACCTGGTCGCGCCCGACGGCCGAGGTGAACGGCATCACCGGCGGCTATACCGGCAAGGGCTTCAAGACCGTCATCCCCTCGCAGGCGACGGCAAAAATCTCGTTCCGCCTCGTCTTCGACCAGGATCCGCAGAAGATCCGCGAGGCGTTTCGCGCCTTCGTCACGGCGCGGCTGCCGGCCGACTGCACGGCCGAATTCCACGAGCATGGCGCCTCGCCGGCGATCCAGCTGCCCTTCGAGTCGCCCGTCCTGCAGACGGCGCGCGCCGCGCTCTCGGCCGAATGGCCGAAGCCGGCGGTGATGATCGGCATGGGCGGCTCGATCCCGGTTGTGGGAGAGTTCAAGCGGCGGCTCGGCATGGGCTCGCTCCTGATCGGCTTCGGCCTCGGCGACGACCAGATCCATTCGCCGAACGAGAAGTACGAGCTCACCTCCTTCCACAAGGGGCAGCGTTCCTGGGCCCGTGTCCTCACCGCCCTCGGCCAGAACGGCGCCAAGGGGTGAGGCCAGGGAGGCCTGCCGCCTCCCCGGCCGACGAGACGGCGGCGGCTTTGGGCTCGCCGCCTTCGGTTTCCGCGGCAGCTGGCCGGGAGTATTCGCAAACTCAATGAGTTGCCCAGCGGTCTCTTGAAATCTGACCCATCGCGCTCGCGGGTCCCTGGCTGCGCCGCCCGATCGTGGCCTTCCTGCAACGCTGCTGCAGCAAAGCCCTCGCGATGGTCTCCCGGACGGCGCCAAGGGGCGTTTGTTATTGAACCGTTAGCCGTTTCGGCGGAGAGACTGGACCCAAGGCCGACCCGCTTGCCGGGCGCCATGATCCGGAGTTCCCCCATGTCCCGTTCGTTCGCCCTCACCCTTGCAGCCTCGCTCCTCGCAGTGGCCGCCGCTGCCCCGACCGCCGGCGCCGCCGACGTCGCGGTCTACGACGAGGCGCCGGTCGTCGCTGCTGCCAGCAACACCGACATCGTCATCGAGCTCGGCCTCGGCGGCCGGATCTCGCCGGAATACGAGGGGTCGAAGGACTACGAGGTCTCGCCCTTCCCGATCATCAGCCTCGGCTATCTCAACATCCCCGGCGTTCTGGAAATCGGCAGCCTGTCGCCGCAGGGCGGCGGCCTGTCGATCGGTCCTTCCTTCGGCTATGTCGGTGAGCGCGAGTCGCGCGACTATGACGAGCTGACCGGCCTCAGCGATGTCGACGCGACCTACGAGGCCGGCATCAAGGTCGGCTACGAGTGGCAGTATGCCGAGGTCTACGGCGCCGCGCGCTACGCCTTCGGCGGCGGCGAGGGCTTTGTCGGCGAGGTCGGCGCCAATGCGATCGCGCGGCCGATGCAGGAACTGGAACTGAAGGCCGGCCCCTTCGCAAGCTTTGCGTCGGAAGACTACACCGAGGCCTATTTCGGCGTCAGCGCGGCCGATTCCATCAGCAGCGGTCTTGCCGCCTACGATCCGGATGGCGGCTTCAAGAGCGTCGGCGTCGCTGCCTCGGCGCGCTACGAATTCCGTCCCGACTGGTTCCTGAACGCCGACGCCTCGTACAGCCGCTTCGTCGGCGATGCCGAGGATTCGCCAATCGTCGCCGTGGGCGACGACAACCAGTACACATTCGGCCTCGGCCTCTCCAAGCGCTTCACGCTGGACCTGTTCTAGGTCGCTTCGACTCCAGGCAGCGTCGTCTCGAAGGCCGGTTCTCCGAAAGGGGAGCCGGCCTTCGGCTTTTGTGGCATCGTCCTTTCACGACGCCGAGACCCGGGGAACGGCCATGGCGCTGGCATCGCCCTTCCTCATAGGCTCGCAGGCGGGCCGTTCGAGGGGTTCCCATGCCGTTCGTCACCACCGCCGACAAGACAGACCTGTCCTGCAAGGATTGGGGCCACCGACAAGGAGAAGCCGGTGGCCGATCTTGCGGCCTTCGCCGCCAGCTGATCTCCCGGAACGCTTGACGGTGCCCCCGCTGCTTGCGAGGGCACAGGCCACCGGCGGATGACAACTCGACGCCAGACGGGCGGTGGGAATGGCCCGTCATCCCGGCTGGCTTTCCTTAACGCCCCGTTAAATCGCCGCATTTACTGTCCATCCGACGGACAGGACGTGATGGCCGGGCCAGACGGGCGACGTGGGACGCCCGGGTGCGCGCAAGGCCTCCGCGGGCAGTATCAGGGGCACGCCCGCATCCCCTCAAGTCCTCCACGGTAAGGCAAGGAACACATGGCCGGACGGCGCAAGGGCGAACGCATCGAACCCAGTTTCCAGGCCAAGCGGGGCGCCGACGACTTACGTCTGTCGGCCGACGACCGGGCCGTGGCGGCTGATGTCGAGCCCGCTCGCCAGCGCCCGAGCAAGGTCGCGCGCGAGAAGGCGGCGGCGAGTGAGAAACTGTCGCGGCGCCGTGGTTTTTTCGGGCGCGGTGGTGGTGGTGGTGGTGGTGGTGGTGACGAAAGCGGCCGCCCCCGCCGCCGGCGCAGCTTCGTCGGCCATATCTTCCGCCTCGCCTTCTTCACCGGCCTCTGGGGCACGGCCGCGGTCGCCTGCGTCGTCGCCTTCTTCGCCATCAAGCTGCCGCAGGAGGCCTGGGCCGTTCCCGACCGGCCGCCGAACGTCAAGATCGTCTCGGTCACCGGCGATCTCTTGGCCAATCGCGGCCTGACCGGCGGCGAGGCCGTCTCGCTCGACGAGATGAGCCCGAACATCCCGAAGGCCGTCATCGCCATCGAGGACCGTCGCTTCTATTCCCACTATGGCGTCGATCCGCTCGGCATCATCAGGGCCTTCAGCGAGAACATGGCGGCGGGCGCCACCGTCCAGGGCGGCTCGACGCTGACCCAGCAGCTGGCCAAGAACATCTTCCTCAATCCCGATCAGACCCTCCAGCGCAAGATCCAGGAGGCCATCCTCTCGGTCTGGCTGGAGCAGAAGTTCTCCAAGGACCAGATCCTGGAGATGTATCTGAACCGCGTCTATTTCGGCTCCGGCGCGACCGGCGTCGAGGCAGCGGCGCGGCGCTACTTCAACAAGTCGGCCAAGGACGTCACGCTGTCGGAGGCGGCCCTGCTCGCGGGGCTTCTGAAGGCGCCTTCGCGCCTGTCGCCGGTGCGCGATCCCGCCGCCGCCAAGGCCCGTGCCGCCGTCGTGCTGCAGGCCATGCTGGAAGAGAAGATGATCGACCGCGCCGATTTCGACGCGGCCATCGCCGAGCAGCCGACCAAGCAGCGCGCCTACTGGAACGGCGCCGAGAACTACGCCGCCGACATCGTCATGCGCGACCTGAAGACGCTGGTCGGCGACGTCCATGCGGATGTCGTGGTCGAGACGACGATCGATCTCGGCCTGGAAAGGGAGGCCGAGGCGGCGATCCGCGACACCATTGCCAACGCCAAGCAGAACGTCAGCCAGGGCGCGCTCGTCTCGCTCGACGGCACCGGCGCCATCCGCGCGCTCGTCGGCGGCAAGGACTATGCCGAAAGCCAGTTCAATCGCGCGGTCGACGCCAAGCGACAGCCCGGCTCCGCGTTCAAGCCCTTCGTCTACGAGACGGCGCTCGAATACGGCTGGAGACCCGAGACAGGGGTCGACGACGGGCCGACGCAGATCGGCAACTGGTCGCCGATGAACTACGACCGGAAATATCGCGGCCCGGTGACGGTGGCCTACGCCCTGGCGCATTCCCTGAACACCATCGCGGCGCAGCTGACCGAGAAGGTCACCGCCAAGGCGGTGATCGACACAGCCCTGCGCATGGGCATTTCCTCGCCGCTGGTCGACAATCCCTCGATTGCGCTCGGCACCTCGGAAGTGACCCTCCTTGAACTGACCGGCGCCTTCGCGCCGTTTGCCAATGGTGGCTACCAGGCCGTGCCGCATCTGGTGAACCGCGTGACCGACACCGACGGCAAGGTTCTCTACGAACGCGGCGCCGAAGTGCCGCCGATCATCGTCACCGACGACACGGTCGCGATGATGAACGCCATGCTGAAGGGCACGGTGACGTCCGGCACCGGGCGCAAGGCCGCGCTGAAGGGTTGGGAGTCGGCCGGCAAGACCGGAACGACGCAGGACTTCAAGGACGCCTGGTTCATGGGCTACACGGCGAACCTGACCACCGGCGTCTGGTTCGGCAATGACAACGGCGCGCCGATGAAGAAGGTCACCGGCGGTGGGCTGCCGGCCGAGGCCTGGCACCAGTTCATGACCGCTGCGCACGAGGGACTGCCCGCGATGCCGCTGCCCGGCAACTACACGATCGGCGGCGAGCACGAGCCGCTGACCGCGTCCAACGGCGGCATGGCGCCGGGCGATCCCGGCGGCTTCTACGACAGCGAGCTGCCGCCGCCCTCCGCCGACGAGATTTCGCCCGCCTCTGACGGCGGGGCGCCGGCCTCGGCCGATCCGTTTGCCGACATCATCGCGGCGCCGGCGCCGGACGCTCCGGTTTCGGAGGAAGTCCTGCCGCGGCGGGCTCGGCCCGACCGGTCCGAGTCACGGCAGGCCGAACGGCCGACGCGGCGGGAGCGGGAGCGGGAGCGGGCGGCGCGCGAGGAAATGCCGAGGAGGAATGTCGAGGCCGATCGCGGCTACGCCGATCCGCGCGACGAGGAAGAGGACGTCTACGGCATGGCCCCCCTGCCGCCCGAGCGTGACATCTACGGCAGCGGCGACCTTCCGCCCGCGGACTACTATTACGACGACGACGGCGCGATGCGGGCACCCGAGGAGATCGCCCCGGTCCGTGGCCCCTCGCGCATCGTCCGCGGCACGCCGCCGCCGGGCGCCATCCTGGAAGGCCGCGTCGAGGATGTCGGAAGGGCCAGCGACCGCTCGCTGTTCCGCGGCCTGTTCGGCGGCTGACGCTCCGAGCAAGATCCGCGATGCCTGCGGAGCGTATACTCCTGGCGTCTGGCCGTGCAGAAACGCGTCGTTGAAGCCCGGCCAGTCGGTGGGCTGGACCGAAACAATTTCCGGAAGGCGGCATCCCGCCTCCGGATGATCATATTCTTGCAAACAGCCTGTTCGGCAGGCGCTTCGGCGAGCGCGCGCCGCTCCAAGCGAGGCTTACCGCGGGGCGCGCTTGGCGAGGATGCGCTGCAGGGTGCGGCGGTGCATGGAGAGGCGGCGGGCGGTCTCGGAGACGTTGCGCTCGCACAGCTCGTAGACGCGCTGGATGTGTTCCCACCGCACCCGGTCGGCCGACATCGGGTTTTCCGGCGGCTCGGCCTTGTCGCCCGGTGCACGCATCAGCGCCGCGATCACTTCGTCGGCATCGGCGGGCTTGGCGAGGTAGTCGATGGCGCCGAGCTTCACCGCCGTCACCGCCGTGGCGATGTTGCCATAGCCGGTGAGGACGACGACGCGGGCATCGGCGCGGCGGCGCTGCAGCGATTCGATGACGTCGAGGCCGTTGCCGTCGGCAAGCCGCATGTCGACGACGGCGAAGGCCGGGGCATTGGCCTTGATCGCGGCAAGGCCTTCGGCGACGCTCTCGGCCGTCCGCACCGCAAAGCCGCGCTGTTCGAGAGCCCGGCTCAGCCTGAGGAGAAAGGGGCGGTCGTCGTCGACGAGGAGCAGCGAGCGCTCTCCCTCGGGCAGGTTGCTGGCGACGAGCGTGGCGGTGGCTTCGTCGATCATGTCGGGCGTCTCCAGTCAGCGGTCGCAGCGGTGGCACGAAACCCCGGCCGTGCCGGTTCTCGCCGCGTCGATGGGGCGCGGTCTGCGTCGCCTGTGACTTGGCGTCACCCCGCCCCCGGTTCAAGCCCGTTATGGCCTGTGTGACGATCCGTCCTCGCGCGTCGCCTGGCGGGCCGAGAAGCTCGCCTTCGGCCAGAAGATCTCCACCTCGGCGCCGGCCGTGCCGCGCCGGTTGCCGAAGGAAATGGTCGCGCCCGAGCGTTCGAGGAGGGTCTTGGCGATGAAGAGGCCGAGGCCGAGCCCGCCGCCGGCCTTGCGGTCGCGCGGCTCGCGGTTCGACATGTAGGGATCGCCGATGCGGGCGAGAACCTCCGGCGTGAAGCCGGGGCCGTCGTCGAGGATTTCGAGCGTGACGCCCCGCGCCGACCAGGACGCGCGGATGAGGACTTCGGTCGCGGCGAAGTCGACGGCGTTCTCGACGATGTTGCCAAGCCCGTAGACGACGCCGGCATTGCGCCGCATCACCGGTTCGTCGGTATCGCGCTCGCCCGCCTCGACGCGGATCTCGACGCCGAAATGACGGTGCGGCTCCGACACTTCCTCGACGAGCGAGAGAAGCGGCAGGCGCGCCATGTGCTCCTCGCTGGAGGAGGAGAGCGTGGTGATCTGGCGCAGGATGTCGCGGCAGCGCTCGGACTGCGCCATCAGGAGCTCGACGTCCTCGCGCTGCGGGTCGCCCTTCGGCGTGAGGCGCCCCATCTCCTTGGCGACGAGCGCGATGGTGGCGAGCGGCGAGCCGAGCTCGTGGGCGGCGGCCGCCGCCAGCCCGTCGAGGGCGGAGAGATGCTGCTCGCGCTGCAGCACCAGCTCGGTCGCGCCCAGCGCATCGGCGAGCGATCGCGCTTCGGCGGCGACGCGGTAGACGTAGATGCCGGAGAAGACGAGCGTCGAGACGATCGCGAACCACAGACCGCCGATATAGGACGAGGGCAGCTGCAGCGCCGACCCCTCCGCCCAGGGCAGCGGCAGGTGGAAGAAGGCGAGGACCGTCGCCGCGATGATCGACAGGAGGGCGAGCCCCGCCGTCGTCTGCGGCGGCTGCGTCGCCGAGGCCATCACCACCGGCACGATCAGGAAGACCGAGAACGGGTTCTGGATGCCGCCGGTCAGGAACAAGAGGCCGAAGGGCTGGACGACGTCGAAGGTGAGGACCGACACCGCCGCCCAGGGCGACAGGCGCCAGCTGCGGGGATAGAGCAGGCCGAGCCCGACGTTCAGCCCCGCCGACAAAGCGATGAGGAGGAGGCAGGGGCCGACGGGATAGGGATACCAGAGCCCGTAGGCGACGAAGAGGCAGGCGGCCGTCTGGCCGCCGACCGACAGCCAGCGCAGCCGCGTCAGCGTCGCCAGCCTCAGCCGCTGGCTTTCGCGCATGGTGCTGACGAAGGGCGGAAGGCCGAAAGGGGCGCGCGAAGTCTGTTCCATCGGAAATCAGTAGCGCGGCGGGGCGGGGACCGCCAGCAGCGGCGGCGGGACGTGGAGTCGCGGCGAGGCCGATCGGCGCCGGGGGAGGGAAGGCTTGCGCTCAGGCGGGCAGGGCCTGCGCAAGGGCAAGACCCGCGAGGCGGGCGGTGGAAAGGAGGCGGTCGAAGCCATGTCCGTTGCGCGCCTGGGCGGAAAGACCTGTCATGACGGTGCTGACGAAGTCGGTCAGATGTTCGGCCTCCTCCGGATGGCGCGCCGCGATATAGGCGCGGATCATGTCCTCTCCGGCGGCGCGGTAAGTGCAGGCTGACCGGCGCGCCTCGCGATCGTTGGAGCGTGTGCCCTCGACGACCAGGCAGCCGGCGGCGGCGGGATCGGCGGCATAGCGGCGGGCGGCCTCCTCCAGAAGCACCGCCAGGCATTCAGCCACGGGGCGGTCGGAGCGCAGGAATTCGGCAAGGGGAATAGCGTCGGCGCCGGAATAGCGGTCGAGGACGCGGGTATAGAGGCCGGCCTTGTTGCCGAAGGCGGCGTAGAAGCTCGGTGGATTGATGCCGAGCGCTTCGGTGACATCCGCGACACTGACAGCGTCGTAGCCGCGGGCATGGAAGAGCTTCTGGGCCGTGGCGACGGCCGTGTCGGAGTCGAATTGGCGGGGGCGTCCGCGCGGACGAGAATTATTTGTAGTACTCATTACAAAATGCCTTGACGGTGATTTTCACCCGAATTATGTAGCGCTTCCTATGTTAATTCTCAAGGAGGGCCCGATGGCCGCTTTTACCGATAAATCCGTTCTGGTCCTCGGCGGCAGCCGCGGCATCGGCGCCGCGATCGTCCAACGCTTTGCCGCCGACGGCGCGAAGGTCACCTTTACCTATGCCGGGTCCCGCGCGGCGGCGGAGCAATTGGCGAAGGACACGGGAAGCACGGCGCTTCAGGCCGACAGCGCCGACCGGGACGCGGTGATCGCCCGGGTGCGCGAGAGCGGCCCGCTCGACGTGCTGGTGGTCAATGCCGGCATCGCCGTCTTCGGCGACGCGCTGGACCAGGACCCGGACGCGATCGACCGGCTGTTCAGGATCAACATCCACGCCCCCTATCATGCTGCCGTCGAAGCCGCGCGACGGATGCCCGAGGGCGGCCGGATCATCGTCATCGGCTCGGTGAACGGCGACCGGATGCCCATTCCCGGCATGGCGTCCTACGCGCTCAGCAAGTCTGCCCTGCAGGGCCTGGCGCGGGGACTGGCACGCGATTTCGGGCCGCGCGGGATCACGATCAACGTCGTGCAGCCGGGTCCGATCGATACCGAGGCAAACCCGGCGGACGGCCCGATGAAGGATCTCATGCACAGCTTCATGGCCATCAAGCGCCATGGGCGGCCGGAGGAAGTGGCGGGCATGGTGGCCTGGCTCGCCGGTCCGGAGGCCGGCTTCGTGACCGGCGCCATGCACACGATCGACGGCGCCTTTGGCGCCTGACAACCCTGAAGCCCCGGGAAGGGCAGGCTCCGGCCTGCTCCTTCCCGGGGTACCGCCCTCTACGGACGACGTCGCAGGATCATGCCGCCATGGTGGAGGGTGTTTGCATCGACAAAGTCGCCGTCGGCAGTGAAGCCGGTGTCGTCCCAGTAGTCGATATGTGTGCCCGAGACTTCGTAGCGCCCGCGATAGGCGCTTTCGCGCGTGCCCCGCGCCTCGTCATAGCGGCCGTCCGGCAAAAGGGCGTGGCGCACCTGCCCGTCGTCGGTAACCCAGAGACCGACATAGGGATGGGCTGGGGGATGGGCTGGGGGATGGGCCGGCATTGTGGTCGTCTCCTGCGCCGCAGCCAGATGAATCGAAGCCAGCAGCAGGAGCGCGCCGCCGAGAGGGCCGCGCATCAGGCGGCCGTCCGCGTTGGCCGAACGACGATCTCGTTGACGTCCACGTCCTCTGGCTGTTCCAGCGCGTAGCGCACGGCACGACCGATCGCGTCGGGCTTCAGGGCGATGCTTCGATAGGTCTTCATCAGATCGGCCGTCGCCGGATCGGTGATGGTCCCGGCAAGCTCGCTTTCGACGACGCCTGGATGAATGCAGGTTACCCGAAGATTCTGATGCTCCTGCCGGAGCCCGTCCGATATCGCGCGGACGGCAAACTTCGTCGCGCAGTAGACCGCCGCCGTCGGGGAGACCGAGAGCGCGCCGATCGAGGCGATGTTGATAATGTGGCCGGAGCCGCGCGCCATCATGTCGGGCAGGACGGCGGCGATGCCGTAGAGGACGCCCTTGATGTTGACGTCGATCATCCGGTCCCACTCGTCGACCTTCAGCGATGCCATTGGCGAAAGGGGCATGATGCCGGCATTGTTGACGATCGCGTCGACACGCCCAAAGGCCGCGCGTCCGGCGTCGGCGAAGGCGGCGACGTCGGCCCGGTCCGTCACGTCCAGGCGCCGGATGGCGACCCGCGCACCCGCCTGGCGAAGCTCGTCCGCCAGCGCCTCGAGACGATCAATCCGGCGGGCGCCGAGCATCAGGGTGGCGCCAGCGGCGGCAAGCGTTCGGGCAATGCCCTCGCCGATCCCGCTGGAGGCGCCGGTAATGAGAACGACTTTGTCGATGGCCATGGGACTGTGCCTTTCCAAGGGTTTTTGACGTCGCCGCGAGCGATGGATCTGTGCTTCCCGCGGTTGCCAGGAACCTAGCGGCTTGCCATTGTCGCCAGAAGTCGCTCTCTCCTGAACATAATGGAAAGCTAGCCTAACCAATGCGGGCCGACCTCAATACTCTTGCCGTCTTCGCCGTGGTGGCCGAGGAACACAGCCTGCGGGCCGCGGCCGACCGTCTCGGCGTCACGCGGTCCGCCGTCAGCCAGTCCGTCCGCCGGCTCGAGGAGACGCTCGGCATCGCCCTCCTCCGGAGGACCACGCGCAGCATGAGCCTGACGGAGGCGGGCGAGCGGCTTCGCGCCGAGATCGCGCCGGCCCTTGCCGAGATGCAGGCGGCGGTCGACGGCACGCGGCAGTTCGGTGTGGCGATCCGCGGCCAGCTGCGGCTCGCCGTCTCGTCGATCGCCGAAACCGTCCTGTCCGGCCCGCTCCTTGCCGGCTTTGCAAGGGCGCATCCCGCGGTGGAGATCGATGTCCTCGTGACCGACGAGGTCTTCGACATCGTCGCGGAAGGCTTCGACGCCGGCATCCGGCTCGGCGAGGTGATCCAGCAGGACATGGTGGCGGTCCCCGTCTCGGGCGACCAGCGCCAGCTTGCCGTCTGCGCGCCCGCCTATCTCGAGGGCAACGCGCCGCCGCGCCACCCCGGCGACCTCGCGGCGCATCGCTGCATCGGTTGGCGCCCTGCACCGCGCGCGGCCCCTTATCGCTGGGAGTTCACCGAGGACGGCCGCGACTTCGCGGTGGCCGTGGAGCCCGAGATCACGACCAACGACATGGGCCTGATGGTCCGCCTCGCCCTCAGTGGCGCCGGCATCACCTTCGGCATGGAGGAGACGTTCCGGCCCCATCTCGATCGCGGTGAGCTCGTGCCGCTGCTCGAAGCCTTCTGCCCCCGCTTTCCCGGCTTCTTCGTCTACTATCCCAACCGCCGGAACATGGCCCCGAAGCTGCGGGCTTTTGTCGACCATGTGCGCCGGAGGCAGCCGGAGCTGCGCTGACCTGGCTCGCATCGTCGCACATGGCGGCCGCTTCCGGCAAAGGCCTGGACGGGGAAATCCATCGATGCTGGACGGTTCCGTCGCGGCCCAAGGCCTTGCACGCGGCACGCAGCGGACCGGCGGTCGCTACCGGATCGGTCGGCCGCGTCTCGCCGCCGCCCCTCACGTCCCCCGCGGCTTCGCCCGTGCCGTCGCGGTCGCCTCGGCCGGGTTTTCGGGCCAGGAGTGACGAGGGTAGCGGCCGCGAAGGTCTGCCCGGACGTCGCGCCAGGAGCCGGCCCAGAAGCCGGGGAGGTCGCGGGTGATCTGGATCGGCCGGTGCGCCGGCGAGAGCAGTTCCAGCGTCAGCGGCAGCCTGCCGTCGGCGATGGACGGATGCTCGGTCAGGCCGAAGAGCTCCTGAACCCTGACCGACAGCACCGGCCCCTCGGCATCGTAGCGGATCGGCAGGCGCGAGCCGGAGGGCACGTCGACATGCGACGGCGCCAGCGCCTCCAGCCGCCGCTGTAGCTCGGACGGGACAAGCGCACTGAGGGCGGTTCGCAGCGTGCCGGCATCGATGCCGGACAGCTTTGTCACGCCGGGCAAATAGGGCAGAAGCCAGTTCTCCAGAGTGGAGAGCAGGCTGTCGTCTGACAGGTCGGGCCAAGGCGCGCCGAAGGCCGCGGCGAGAAAGCGCAGGCGCAACAGCAGGCGCTCGCCCTCGCTGCCGAAGGGGAGGGCGGCAAGGCCGCGGGCACGGATGCCGGTCGCCAGCGCCGCGCTGGCCTTGGCTCCTTCGGGTACCTTGATCTGAGTCTCCGCCAGCGTCGCCTTCCCTAGCCGCCGCACGCGCCGGGCCCGCACCTGGCCGCTCGCGGCGTCGAAGCTGACGACCTCCTCCTCCGTTATGCGGTCGGCAAAGAGGCCTTCCAGCGATTCACGTGAAACAGAAAGCGCTGCATGGATACGCCCGTCGCGGGCCTGGCCCTGTAGTTCCGCAACGACGAGAAGCTTTGCGTCGGCAAGGCCCGAGCCAAGATCGACAACGCCGCCCCGGCCGTTGGCAAGGACGAAATGGCCGCGCGCGCCGCGCGCGACGGCTACCCGGTCGGGGAAGGCGAGGGCGAGGAGGGAGCCCGGCTCGACATCGACCGGCAACACGGACAGGGACTCGTCGCTGCCGCGGGTCCCGCCTGCGGCTCCGCCGAGATCGGCGCGACTGTTCTCGCGGCTGCCCTCGTGGCTGTCGCTCGTGCCGGCCCGACTGTCGCCGTTGCCACCGCGATCGCGTCGCGAATCGCCGCCCCCGCCGCCGGCAATGCGTCGTGCGAGCGTCTTCGCCGCCTGCGCCCGCGCTCCGCGGTCGATGCGAAAGCGTCGCAGACGGCTTTCCAGATCGACGTCCGTGCCGCCGAGGCCGCGCTCGGTGAGGAGCACCGCAAGGTCCGCGGCGAGTTTTCGCGCCGCGCCGGCACGGGCGACCATGGCGGCGAGGCGTGGCGGCAGTGGCAGGTCGCGCATGACAGCGCCCTGCGGCGTCAGGCGGCCTGTCTCGTCGAGCGCGCCGAGCGCGGTCAGAAGCGTTGCGGCCTCCGCCAGCGCCGGGCGCGGCGGCGGGTCGAGAAAGTCGAGGCTCTGCGGGTCGGCGACGCCCCAGGCGGCGCAGTCGAGGACGAGGCCGGAGAGATCGCTCGACAGGATTTCCGGCCGGTCGAAGGCGACGAGCCCTTCCGCCTCGCGCCACAGCCGGATCGCCCGTCCCGGCCCCGTGCGCCCGGCACGGCCCGCCCGCTGGTCGGCGCTAGCGCGCGACACGCGCACGGTCTCGAGGCGCGACAGCCCTGTCGCCGGCTCGAACAAGGGCAGGCGCCGCAGGCCCGAGTCGATGACGGTGCCGACGCCGTCGATGGTGATCGAGGTCTCCGCGATCGAGGTCGCGAGCACGATCTTGCGCACGCCCGGCGGGGCGGGGCGGATGGCGACGTCCTGCGCCGCCGCCTCCATCACGCCGTAGAGCGGGGCGACGAGAAGCTTTGGCGAGGCGAGCGGCGCCAGGCGCTCGGCCACCCGCTCGATCTCGCGCTGGCCCGGCAGGAAGACGAGGAGGCTGTCCGTCGTCTCGTCGAGCGCCGCGCGCACGGCCTCGGTGACGGCGTCCTCGATCGGCTGCGTGCCCGGACGGTCGCGGTAGGAGACCGTCACGGGAAAGGCGCGGCCGAGGCTCTCGACGACGGGCGCGTCGCCCAGCAGCGCCGCCACGCGCGCGCCATCCAGCGTCGCCGACATCACGAGGAGCCGGAGATCCTCGCGCAGGGCGCCTTGCACGTCGAGCGCCAGCGCCAGCGAGAAATCGCCGTCGAGCGAGCGCTCGTGGAACTCGTCGAAGATGACGGCGCCGACATCCGGCAGGTCCGGGGCGGCGAGGATCATGCGGATGAAGACGCCCTCGGTGACGACCTCGATGCGGGTGCGGGCGGAGACCTTGGTATCGAGCCGCATGCGCCAGCCGATGGTCTCGCCGACGGCCTCGCCGACAATCTCCGCCATCCGCCGGGCAGCGGCGCGGGCGGCGAGGCGCCGCGGCTCGATGAGGACGATCTTGCGGCCGCCCAGCCAGGGCGCGTCGAGGAGGTCGAGCGGCACCAGCGTGGTCTTGCCGGCGCCGGGCGGCGCGACGAGCACGGCGTTCGGCCCCCCGGCCAAGGCCGCGCGCAGTTCCGGCAGGACGTCGCGGACTGGCAGGAGCGGATATGCGCTCATGGCGCCCCGTCCGGAGAAGGCGGTCTTCCCAGGGGCGTTCGGGCTTGGGCTTCGGTGGATCGCGTCCCGGCGCCGAGAGGCTCGGTGCCGAGAGGCCCGGTGCTTTGCGCCCCAGTGCACTGCGCCTCGGCGCCTTGCGCGTCGAGATCGATGATCGCGCCGCCGGCGGCCTCGGCATCGGCCCGGTCATGGGTAACGAGGATGGCGGGAATGGCGCGCTCGCGCACGAGGTCGAAGACGAGACGCCGGACACTCTGGCGCAGCTCCGTGTCGAGGCGCGAGAAGGCTTCGTCGAGGAGCAGCGCCTGCGGCTCGGCGAGCAGCGTGCGGGCGAGCGCCACCCTTGCCGCCTGGCCGCCGGAGAGCGTCGCCGGATCGCGGGAAAAGAGGCCGGCGAGGCCGACATTGTCGAGCATCGCTTCCGCGGCGGCGCGGCGGCGCGCACGGCCGGTGACCGTCGGCACGAGGCCGAAAAGGAGGTTCTGGCCGACGGAGAGATGCGGCAGCATCAGCGCGTCCTGGAACAGCAGGCCGACGCGCCGTTCCTCGGGCCGCGCATGGGTGATGTCGCGGCCGCCGAGGAGCACCCGCCCCGTGGCGGTGAAGGCGGGATCGAGAAAACCGGCAATGGCGTCGAAGAGCGTCGACTTGCCCGAGCCCGAGGCGCCCATCACCGAGAGGATCTCGCCCGGCGCGATCACGCGGTCGAGCGCGACGAGGCGGCGATCGCCGAGCGACAGGCAGAGATTTTCGAGGACGAGACCCATCACGCCCTCATGCCGCGACGGCCGCGGTGAAGCAAGGCGGGCAGGAGGCTCGCGGCGAGGAAGACGAGGCCGGGCAGCAGTGTCTGAAGCACGGCGGTGACGCCGATGACGCGGCGGTTGCCGCCCGAGGCGAGCGCCACGGCCTCGGTCGTGATGGTCGGCAGGCGGCCGGCGCCGATGAGGAGCGTCGGCAGATATTGCCCGGCGGAGACGGCAAAGCCGATGGCGAGCGCCGTCAGGATCGGTCCGGCGAGGAGCGGCAGGCGCAGGCGCCAGAAGGCCGCGCGGCGCGACCGGCCAAGGCTTGCCGCCATCCTGTCATAGCGCGGATCGAGCGCGAACCAGGGCGCGGCCAGCGCCAGCGCGACATAGGGCGCGACGAAGACGAGATGGACCGCGACGAGGAGCCCCGTCGAGGGGGCGATGCCGGCCGCGAGGACGAGGATCTGCAGGCCGAAGATGAAGGCGACCTGCGGCACGATCAGCGGCAGGTAGAGGAGCGCGGCGACGCCCGGCGACAGCCGTGCCGGCCCGGTACCGGAATGCGTCCGGCGGCGCTGCTCCAGCATCGCCACGACGAGCAGCAGCGCCACCAGCGCCGAGCCGAAGCCGAGAACCGCCGTTCGCGCCAGCGGCGCGGCGAGGGAGGTCAAGCTGTCCCGCCAGCTGCGCAGGGTGAGCGTCGGCGGCAGGATGTCCGGAAACGTCCAGAGCCCGGCGATGGACCAGAGGGCGAGGAGAAGGAGGCCGAGCCCGGTGGCGGCAAAGGCGAGCGCGACCGGCAGCGCGGCGGCCCGTCGCATCGGCCGGTCGCGGTGAAACCGGGCGCCGCGCGCGGCCATGCGCCGGCAGACGAATGCCCCGAGGCGTTCGACGCCGAGCCAGAGGGCAAGGACGGCGAGCGTCAGGCCGAGCTGCAGCACGGCGCCGGCGGCGGCCTGGAAGCGCAGGGAGAGGTCGGGATCGCCCATCCATTCGACGAGCCGCACCGCCAGCGGCGCCGGGGTCATGGGGCCGAGGATCAGCGCCACGTCGACCACGGAGGAAGCGAAAGCGGCGACCGCAAGGACCGGCAGTCGGATCTGGCGGTAGACCGCGGGCCAGACCGCCAGCGTGAAGCCGGCCACCCGCCCGTAGCCGAGCGAGCGCGCGAGCTTCAACCCCCGTTCGGGATCGGCCTGGGGCAGCGCGGCGATGACGACGAGGAGGAGAAAGGGCAGTTCCTTGACGATCAGCCCCGCCATCATGGCAAGGCCCATGGGGTCGCCGACGATGAGGAGATCGGGCGGCGTCGTCAGGCCGAGAGGCGCGGAAACGAGGCGTACGAGGAGACCCGAGGGCGCGATCAGGAAGGCGAGGCCGAAGGCTGCCGCCGCATGCGGCACGCCGAGCAGGGGTCCCAGCCCCCGCCGCGCCAGGCGAAAGCCGCGCGTGCCGGCGAAGGCGGCGGTGAAGAGAAGCGTCGCGCCGACCGAGACGAGCGTCGTCAAAAGGCCGGCGGCGAGGCTGAGAAGGGCGGACGCGGCAAGGCCCGGCACGGCGAACAGGTCGCGGAACGGCTGCAGCGAGAACGCCGTGCCCCCCAGCGCCGGCAGATAGCCGAAGGCCGGCAGGATCACGCCGACGAGGCCGACGACGACCGGCGCGGCGAGGAGCAGCGCCAGCGGATGCGGCCAGCGGGTCAAGCGAAAAAACCGGACCGATCGGTCTGCGGGGCATGAGATAGGGCGCCCGTGCTGCCCTCGGTCATGCGGCATTCAGATGGAAGTCGACATGGATGCCGTCATAGGGAAAGACGATCCGCCCATCTTGCCCGCGTTCCAGAATGCCTTGTGACAGCAGAGCCGTGACGTCGGCATGGACCGCTTTGACGTCGCGGCCGACACCACGCGCGAGCCCGCGGATCGACATGGGTCCCGCACCCCTCATGGCCTTCAACAGCGCCCAGCGCTTGTCGGTCAGTACCTGCCAGATCAGATCGGGCGAGGCGAAGGAGATGTGGTGCCCCTGCTTCTCGCCTTTCATCGCGCCGGCGAAGCGGCGGCTGACGTCGTCCCGGGACGCCACCGAAAGCCTTACCATGGTCATTGTCGCCTCCATTCGTCGACGGCGGCCCAGAAGTCGGCCAGCAGTTTTTCTGCCGACAGGAACTGATAGGCCGTCTCACGTTCCCCTCGATGCCAGTGATCGCCCTTGCCGGCCTCGTTGTCGAAGCGCAGGACACAAACGCCGTTCTCTACATAGGCGAGGGAATACTTGAAGGGATGGTCCGATCCGCGAACCGGGAGCGGTACGCGCCAGACCGTCAGCGCCACGAAACAGGCGTCGCCCAGAATATGGCGTTCCCTGAGTAGCAATTCGGCCGCCATCGACGGTCATTCTGCCACTGAGACGCATGTTGTCAATGGCTCCAACAGCGCGTCCTTAGGACCCATACCGCTTCAGCCATTCCGCCTCGATCCGGCCCATCCAGCTCGGATGCGGCTCGGGCAGCACCGGCCCGAGCGCTTCCGGGGCGAGCGTCGCGGCGCCGCGGTCGATGGCGGCGAAGGCGGCACGGTCCTCGGGCGGAAGCCTGTCCATGGCGAGAACGGTCGGGTCTCCCCAGTATTGCGGGTCCTCCTTGCGGGCCTGCGCTTCGGGCGAGAGCAGGAAGTCGGCGACGACCTTCGCCCCGGCCTTGGCGCTCGAATTGAAGGGGATGGCGACGAAATGCGTATTGCCGAGCGTGCCCCTTGCGAAGGTGAAGGAGCGCACCGTGTCCGGCAGTTCGCCGGCAGCAATACCCCCCGAAGCCTCGGCCGGGTTGAAGGCGAAGACAATGCCGAGCTCACCGTCGGCGAGCAGCTGCTTCATCGCCGGGTAGTTCTGCGGAAAGGTCCGGCCCTGCCGCCACATCACCGGCGTCAGTTCGTCGAGATAGGCAAACAGCGGTTCCGTGACGGCGGCGAACGACGCTTCCTCCACCGGCCTCTGCAGCACGGCAGGGTCGGCGACGGCTTCCGACAGCACCTGCTTCAGGAAGGTCGAGCCGATGAAGTCCGGGGGCGCCGGATAGGAGAAGCGGCCGGGATGGGCCTTCGCCCAGTCGAGGAGTTCGTCGGCGGATTTCGGCATGGCGTCGATCGGGCCGGTGCGCGCGGTGTCGGCGAAGAAGACGAGCTTGGCCATGCCCCAGGGTGATTCCTGGCCGTCGGTCGGAAGGGTGAAATCGACGCTGACGGTCGGCTTGTTCTCCGTGTCGACATAGGCCCAGTTCGGCAGATCGGTGGCAAAGCCCGGGGCCAGCAGGCCCTGGCTCTTCATTGCGGCAAAGTTCTCGCCGTTGATCCAGACGAGGTCCACCGCCCCGTCCGATGTCTTGCCGGCCGCCTTCTCCGCCACGACGGTGGCGACCGCCGTCGCGGTATCCTCCAGCTTCACGTGCCGGAGCGTGACGCCGTACTCCGCCTCGAGCCGACCTGCGGCCCATTCGAGATAGCGGTTGATGTTCTCCGAACCGCCCCAGGCGTTGAAATAGACGGTCTGGCCGCGCGCCTCGGCAACCGTCGCCGGCCAGTCCTCGGCACCGACCGGGGCGCCGGCGAGGGGTTGCACGAGCACTGCGACAGCGAGCGCGCTGGCGAACCTGACAGGAATCTTCATATATTCACTCCGAGTCTTCCGCCACGCCCGCCCATCCCGTAAATCGACCGCGACATTGCCGGCGGGAAGCCCTAGATGTGCCGACAATGGCGACGAAGGCAACGGCCGGCGGCGCCGCGAGCCGCGTGATGACTGCACCGTGATGGACGGCGCAGCGACGAGCGGATATGAGCCGTCCCCCGGACGAGACGAGGACACGCAATGCCCAGCGAAGCCGCCACAGATTCCCGCAAGGCCCTCGTCCTCACCGGCGCCTCGCGCGGCATCGGTCATGCCACGGTCAAGCGCTTCTCGCGCGAGGGATGGCGGGTCATCACCTGCTCGCGCCAGCCCTTCGCGGAGGACTGTCCCTGGCCGGCCGGTCCCGAGGACCACATCCAGGTCGACCTTTCCGATCCCGAGGATGTGGGCTTCGCCATTTCCGAGATCCGGCGGCGGCTCGAGGCGAACGGCTCCAGCCTCCACGCCCTCGTCAACAATGCCGCGATCTCGCCGAAGGGCGAGGGCGGATCGCGGCTGGATTCCATCCGCACGCCCATGCACATGTGGCGCGACGTCTTCCAGGTGAACTTCTTTGCCCCGATCATGCTGGCGCGCGGCCTGTTCAAGGAACTGTCGAAGGCGCAGGGCTCGATCGTCTCGGTCACCTCGATCGCCGGCGGGCGGGTGCATCCTTTCGCCGGCACCGCCTACGCCACGTCGAAGGCGGCGCTCGCCTCGCTGACGCGCGAGATGGCCGCCGATTTCGGTCCCTCCGGCATCCGCGTCAACGCCATCGCGCCGGGCGAGATCGATACCGCGATCCTGTCGCCGGGTACCGAGAAGCTGATCGAGAACATTCCCCTGCGCCGCCTCGGCCAAACCTCGGAAGTCGCCGACATCATCTATTTCCTGTGCTCGAACCAGGCGAGCTACGTCACCGGCGGCGAGATCCACATCAATGGCGGCCAGCACGTCTGAGGCGGCGCGTCGCCGAGTGGGATCCGCTCCCGGCGGCCTAAGGCGCGCTTGTCGCCCGATCTAGTCGCGCCAGAGCGTCATCGGCGTCCCGTCGGCCATCGTGCCGGAGAAGTAGTTCATGCCGTCGCGCTTCAGCGTCGCGAGCACCGTCTGTCGATTGGACGCAAGAATCTGCAACGGCGCGTCGTAGCCCGTGAAGCTGTGGCCGAGCGTCCAGCGTGCGGACTGCGCCAGCAGCGGGCTGGTGCAGCTGTCCGACTGGATCCTGCCCGCCGTCGCCGTCTGGCCCTGCAGGTTGATGCCGGCATTGACCGTCAGGGTGCATCCGCAGGTGGGGGACCCGTCGGTCGCCGTCCACTTCCCCTTGAGATCCTGTTCGGGCCGGACCTGATCGTTGGCGACGGCGCCCGCCACCACGCCGCCGAGCGGGCCGGCAATGGCGCCGCCAAGGCCGGAAATGATGCTCTTGCCGACGTTCCTCCCGATGTTCTTGCCGACGGCCGTGCCGAAATCGGCGCCCTTGGCGGGTTTGGGTGGCGGACCACCGGCGATCGTCACGGCGCAGAGCGCGCCGGAGGGCGCGGCCGGCTGGCCCCCATAGGCCGCCACCGTCCCTGCAGCCGTCGGTTCGGCGGTCTCGCTCGCGGCGGCTCGGGCGGCTGCCGCTCCCGTGCCGGCCGGTCCGGCCGTGCTGGACGAGGCCCCCGACTGGCAGGCGGCGAGCACGAGCGCGGCAAGAGCTGCGGCAAGACCCGATGCTCTCGGCATTGGTGCAGACATAGATGATCCCTCCCCTCACATTCCCCTACGTCAATGAATTGTGTGGGCAGCGGGGAGTCAAGATGGAGACGGCCTCTGTGGAGGGGTCGGAACGTTCTGAGGGTCTGGCGATGGCTGGCCGATGCTAAAGCGGGATGGCTTTTCGTCGAATTGCCGTCCCGCTTCAGCTCTTTGTCTTCGCATGATCTGTTCCAAAAGCCGGAAGCCACCTTTCGGGATCATGCTCTAGCCCCGGTCAGAACTGGTGGCGGCCGAGCAGCCTCGCATGGCCGACGAGGGACTCGACCAGGGTTTCCAGCGACAGGCGCGCATGCTCCTCGCGCAGGCGTCCGTCGGCATCGAAGCCGTTTCCGGTATCGGCGAGCGTCACCTGGGAGGTGAGGACCTCGGTGCCGAGCGCGAGGCAGATCGGCCGCAGCGCCACGAGCGCGCGCAGCCCGCCGAGCCGCGAGGGCGAGGCTGCGGCGAGGGCGACGACGAGGCCGCGAAAGGGCTGGACCGGCCGACCCCTGATCTTGCGTACCCGGCTGACCCAGTCGAGCGCGTTCTTGAGGAGGGGCGGGATCGAGGCGTTGTATTCCGGCGTGACGATCAGCAGCGCGTCCTGCGCCGCGATCATTTCCGCGAGCCGCAGGGCAGCTTCCGGCGGGCCGTCGCTGTCCTCGTCGTCGCCGCAATAGATCGGCATCGGATAGTCGGCGAGATCGACCAGCGAAACGCTGGCCGCCGTCAGCGCCAACTGCCGCGCCGCTTCGGCCGCCAGCAGCCGGTTGACCGAGGCCAGCCGGAGCGAGCCCGGAAGGACGAGGATGCGCGGGCTCATGTCGCGACCTTCATGCCGCCGTCCTCACGCCGGCACCGGCGCGCTCGGCCGGGTGTCTCCCGCCAGGGGCGTATAGATCCAGACCCTCGCCGGGGGAATGTTGTCCCAGACGATCGGCGAGGAGGAGACGGTGAAGACGCCCGGCAGCGGCTTGATCGGAGCGGTGACGAGGTAGGAGAGCTGGGTGACGTTGCCGCCCGGTCGCAGCCGCTCGAAATAGCCGCGCAGGAGGGCCTGCCGCTTCTCCTGGCTGAAGCCGACGATCGGGATGGCGAGGAGGATCGCGGCAAACTTTTCGTTTCGCCGTTCGCCGAGCGTCGTGTCCAGATCGAAGCCGTCGCCATGGATGACGTTCACGCGGGGGAAGCGCTGCTTCAGGGTTCGGGCGAAGTCGCCTTCATACTCGATCGAGGTGATGCGCTCGGGCGCGACCCCCTTGTCGATCAGCGCCTTGGTGACGACGCCGAGCCCAGGGCCGAGCTCGAGGATCGGGCCGTCGACATCGGTGCTGGCGTGCCGAACCATCATCGCGCAGTAGCTCGGCGAAGACGGCGCGACCGCGCCCATCTGGCCGGGATGGCGCACCCAGTTGGCGAGAAAGCGGGCCCAGTCGCCGCCGCGTCCGGCGGATGAAGCTTTCGCGTTGTCGGTCACGTCCAGGATCCTTCTTCCGGTGTCCTCTGGTCAGCCGCGACGATAGACGAGGACGCGTGCCGGCGGCAGGTTCAGTTTCACCCAGGAGCCGATTTCCACGGAGGCGCCGATCCGGTCGGGCTTCACGGGCAAGGTCAGCGCATAGGAGAACTGGATGAAGGGACTGCCCGGCGCCATGCGGTCGAGCGATCCCGAGATCACCGCCTCGCGCACGCTGTCGGGCTTGGTGAAGAGCGGCAGGCCCGAGACGACGGCGGCGACGCTGCGCCCTGCGAGTGCCTTTTCGACGTCGCCGTTCGGCGCGTAGGCGTCGCCGCGCACGATCCGGGCCTTGGGGAAGCGGCTGGCGAGAAGCTCGCAGAACTCCGGCGAATACTCGGCGAGGACGAGGCTCTCCTCCGGCACGCCACGGTCGATGAGGCACTGCGTGACGGCGCCGGTGCCCGGGCCGATCTCCAGCACCGCCATGTCCGCCATTCCGGGCCCGACCGGCACAGAGGCGGCCATCGCCCGCCCCAGCCGGCGCGAGGACGGCGACACGGCCCCCATCACCAGCGGGCGCCGCAGCCAGCCGCGAAAGAAGCGGACATCGTCGGACGACCGGTTGCGCGGATCCGCGGCGCGGGAACTGGAGACTCTCATGGCGTCCTGTCTCCAGAAAGACTGAGCGCCGAAGGGCGCGGCGGGAGGTTGATCATGCAGGGCGAGCGCTTGGAGGGCGAGGCCGGAGAGACGTCGGGTCGGCCGGCCGACAGTCAACCACTAATCGGTGAGACCCTCGAAGAAGTCCTTCATCCGGGCAAAGAACCCCGTCGACTGCGGCGAGTTGTCGGAGGACGACGTCTGCTGGAACTCCTCCAGGAGTTCACGCTGGCGCTTGTTGAGGTTCTGCGGCGTCTCGATCTGCACCTGGATGAAGAGGTCGCCGGTCTGGGACGAGCGTAGCACCGTCATGCCCTTGCCGCGGACGCGGAACTGGGTGCCGCTCTGCGTGCCTTCGGGCACCTTCACCCTTGTCTTGGCGCCATCCAGCGTCGTCACCTCGAAGCTGCCGCCGAGCGCTGCCGCGGTCATCGATACCGGCACGGTGCAGTAGAGGTCGGCGCCCTCGCGCTGGAAGAGGTCGTGGCTGCGCACGGACAGGAAGATGTAGAGATCGCCCGCCGGGCCGCCGCGCAGGCCGGCCTCGCCCTCGCCGGCGAGGCGGATGCGGGTTCCGTCCTCGATGCCGGCGGGAATGTTCACCGAGAGTTGACGCTCTTCCGGCAGGCGACCGTCGCCGCCGCACTTGCCGCAGGGGTCGGCGATGATCTGGCCGCGGCCCTGGCAGGTGGGACAGGTCCGCTCGATCGAGAAGAAGCCTTGCGCGGCGCGCACGCGCCCGACGCCGCCGCAGGTCGGGCAGGCTTTCGGCGCCGAGCCGGGCTTGGCGCCGGTGCCGGTGCACTCGTCGCACTGGATCGTCGTCGGCACGCCGATCTCGGCGGTCTTGCCGGTGAAGGCCTCTTCGAGGCCGATCTCCATGTTGTAGCGAAGGTCCGAGCCGCGCTCGCGGCCGTTGCTGGACGCCGCGCCGCCGCGTCCGCGACGCTGGCCCATCATCTCGCCAAAAATATCGTCGAAGACGTCGGCCATGGACGAGCCGAAATCGCCGCGGAAGCCGCCGCCGCCGCCGGGGCCGCCATTCTGGAACGCGGCATGACCGTAGCGATCGTAGGCGGCGCGCTTCTGCGGATCCTTCAGGACCTCGTAGGCCTCGCCGAGCTCCTTGAACTTCGCCTCGGCCGCGGTGTCGCCGGGATTCTTGTCCGGGTGGAACTGCATGGCAAGCTTGCGGAAGGCGGTCTTCAAGGTCTTGTCGTCACACGTCCTGGTGACGCCGAGCATCTCGTAATAGTCGACTTTCATCGAGACGGGTCCATCGCTTGTCGTGAGGTCGAGGCAGCTCCGGCACGCGCGGGTGCGGTGCTGCCAGTGCGCCTGATGTGGGGGCGTAGGCTGCGCGTTACCATAGCAAATGCCGCGGGGGAAAGCCGGAGCATGTCAGTCGAGCCCCGTCGAGACTTGTCAATCCCTGGCGAAGTCGCACCCGGGCGCCGCCGTCCGCTCCCGCCGCAGGCACCATCCATGCCAGCGTCATTGCCGGGAGCGGACATGAAAAAGCCCCGGCGACGGTCGCCGGGGCTCCTGTCTGGCCGTCGAGCGGTCAGGCCGACTTCTTGCGGTCGTCGTCGTTGACTTCCTCGAAGTCGGCATCGACCACGTCGTCCTGCGAATTATCGCCGGTCGGCTGGGCGGCCGCATCGGCCTGCTCGTTCTGCGCGGCCTCGTACATGGCCTGACCAAGCTTCATCGAGGCGGCGGCGAGGATCTCGCTCTTGGCCTTGATCGTCTCGGCATCCGGCTCGGAGGCTTCGAGCGCCGTCTTCAGATCCGCGATGGCGGAAGAGATTGCGGTGCGGTCGGCTTCCGAGACCCGGTCGCCGTATTCGGCCAGCGACTTCTCGGCCGAGTGGACGAGGCTCTCGCCCTGGTTCTTGGCCTCGACCGCGGCACGACGCTTCTTGTCGCTCTCGGCATTGGCCTCGGCTTCCTTCACCATCGCCTCGATGTCGGCATCCGACAGGCCACCGGAAGCCTGGATGGTGATCCGCTGCTCCTTGTTGGTGCCCTTGTCCTTGGCCGAGACGTTGACGATGCCGTTGGCGTCGATGTCGAACGTGACCTCGATCTGCGGCATGCCGCGCGGTGCCGGCGGAATGCCCTCGAGGTTGAAGCGGCCGAGGCTCTTGTTGTCCTGGGCCATTTCGCGCTCGCCCTGGAAGACCTGGATGGTCACGGCGTTCTGGCTGTCCTCGGCGGTCGAGAAGACCTGGCTCTTCTTCGTCGGGATCGTCGTGTTGCGGTCGATCAGGCGGGTGAAGACGCCGCCCAGCGTCTCGATGCCGAGCGACAGCGGCGTGACGTCGAGAAGGAGGACGTCCTTGACGTCGCCCTGGAGAACGCCGGCCTGGATGGCCGCACCCATGGCGACGACTTCGTCCGGGTTGACGCCCTTGTGCGGCTCCTTGCCGAACAGCTGCTTGACGACTTCCTGCACCTTCGGCATGCGGCTCATGCCGCCGACGAGAACGACCTCGTCGATATCCGCGGCGGTGAGGCCGGCATCCTTCAGCGCCGACTTGCACGGGCCGACGGTGCGCTGCACGAGATCATCGACGAGGCTCTCGAACTTCGAGCGCGTCAGCTTCATCGTCAGATGCTTCGGCCCGGAGGCGTCGGCGGTGATGAAGGGCAGGTTGATCTCGGTCTGCGAGGCGGAGGACAGCTCGATCTTGGCCTTCTCGGCCGCTTCCTTCAGGCGCTGAAGGGCGAGCTTGTCGTTCTTCAGGTCGATGCCCTGGTCCTTCTTGAACTCGGCCGCGAAGTAGTCGACGAGGCGCATGTCGAAATCCTCGCCGCCGAGGAAGGTGTCGCCGTTCGTCGACTTCACTTCGAACACGCCGTCGCCGATCTCGAGCACCGAAACGTCGAAGGTGCCGCCGCCCAGATCATAGACCGCGATGGTCTTGCCGTCGTTCTTGTCGAGACCGTAGGCGAGCGCGGCTGCCGTCGGCTCGTTGATGATGCGCAGGACTTCCAGGCCGGCGATCTTGCCGGCATCCTTGGTCGCCTGGCGCTGGGCATCGTTGAAGTAGGCGGGAACGGTGATGACGGCCTTGTCGACCTTCTCGCCGAGATAGGCCTCCGCCGTCTCCTTCATCTTCTGCAGGATCATGGCCGAGATCTGCGAGGGCGAGTACTTGTCGCCGGCCGCCTCGACCCAGGCGTCGCCATTGTCGGCGCGCACGATGCCGAAGGGCACGAGCTTCTTGTCCTTCTCGACCGTCGGGTCTTCGTAACGGCGGCCGATCAGGCGCTTGACCGCAAACAGCGTGTCCTCGGGATTGGTGACGGCCTGGCGCTTGGCCGGCTGGCCGACGAGACGCTCGCCGTCGTCGGTGAAGGCGACGATCGACGGGGTCGTGCGCGCGCCCTCGGCGTTCTCGATGACCTTCGCGGTCTTGCCGTCCATGACGGCGACACAGGAATTCGTAGTGCCAAGGTCGATACCGATCACCTTCGCCATGTTCTTCTCCTTCTTGAGCAAACCGCCCGGACCCTCGACGAGGCGTTCCTCATGGCGGCTCCTGATTCTTTTGTACCGGCGGGATCACCCGGAGGCGACCGCCCCGCCGAAGCTGGTGGGTATATATGAAGGTGCTGGGGGACACGCAAGACGGACGATGGGGCTGGGAGTGCACGGATTTTTGCGAGGGCCCGCCTTCCATCGTCGGCGATCGGACCATCGCGACACGGAACCCTTGCCGCGTTTTCGACTTACTTCCCGGAGTGGCACTCGGCGGTCCATCGGCACACAGCCCCGGGACCGGGCGAGCGTCCATCCGGACTTCGCCATCTGCAAAACAGGAAATGCGTCATGAACGGTATCATCTATCTCGTCGGCCTGGTTGTCGTGGTTCTCGTCATCGCGTCGTTCCTCGGCCTTCGCTGAAACGCGCGAGCCGCATCGCATCCGCGATGCGGCAGAGACTGGCCAAGCTAAGGCGGCGACGTGACCACCGGATTGGCCGACCACTCCGCCTGCATCAACCGGTCGGCGGCGAGACGGGCAAGCATCAAGGTCAGCGCCTTGCGCCGCGCCGGCGCCAGGCGATGCTCCGGCGCGTCCCGCAGCATCTCCGCCGCATAGCCGTCCGTGACGATCAGCCCACAGTCTTCCGGAAAGATCTCCTGGGGGACGCCCGGATGGGTCGCGAAGTAAAGCTGGTCGCAGTGCAGGCGGTACTGCGGCCATTTCTGATCGACGCGGAAATCCTGGACCGAGGTCTTGATCTCGACGATGAGGATGGCGCCGCCGCCGGCGACCCCGACGAGATCGGCTCGCCGTCCTGACGCCAGCGAGACCTCCGGCAGCACCGCGATCCGCCGCATCATCATCAGCCGTTGAACACCGCGCCGCACGAGCATCGCGCGATCGGATTGGCGTCCGTCGATCAGCGGCTGGTAGGAATGGGGCGAGACGATCGGCATGGGGCAGACTAGCCCACCCATTCGAACGAGGGCAAGCGAGAAGAACAAATCAGGAATAAAAGCGTCACGCCTCCGCGCGGCGACTGTGAAAGGCGACGGCCTCTCCGGCGATCTCGTCGAGGATCGGGCAATCCGGCCCCTCGCCACCAGGGCATCGCTCGGTCAAAAGCGACAGCTCGCGCTTGAGCGACTGCAGCTCGGCGATCTTGCGGTCGATCTCCGCCATCCGGCCGCTGGCCATCGACCGGACATCCTCGCTGTGGCGGTTGTCGTCGGCGTAGAGCGCGAGAAGCTTGCGCGCCTCCTCGATCGAGAAGCCGAGCGAGCGTGAACGCTGCAGGAATCGCAGTAGGTGGACATCGCGGTCGCGATAGGAGCGATAGCCGTTTTCTGCCCGGGCCGGTCGCAGAAGGCCGACTTCCTCGTAATATCGTATGGTCTTGGGCGGCAGTCCCGAGCGCCGCGACGCTTCCCCGATGTTCATGAGAAGTCCTCGATCCGTCTTTCACGTCGTCCCGCAACGGAGATGTCGCAGCGGCGGCGAACGTCAACTGTGACCAGGTCGCAACAAAGACTTTATTAACCATGACTGTATCTACTGTCGGCGTTGTCAGACTCGTTGGCACGGCCTATCCAGAAGCTACGCACAACATGGAAACGGCTGCCGTCGCGCGAGTATTGCCCGGCCCCTGAACCTCACTCCGACGCCCTGGATTTCGCCGCCATGTCTTTCAGTCTGAAGTCTCTCACCCTTGGCGCTGCGGCGGTTTCGGTCGCCCTTCTGTCCGGCTGCGCGACCTCTTCCAACGTCGTCGCGCAGAATACCGCGGTCGCGGTGTCGCGCATCACGGCCTACACCTCGCCCAGCATCGGCGATGACCGCTCGTTCGGCGTCGCGCCGGCGACGGCCTACGCCGCCACCGTCGATGGCGATTTCGCCCTGCCGGCGATTCCCTCCGACAAGATCGATCCGAAATACCTGCGCCAGCGCGTCGTCTACGATGCCGGCGGCTACGAGGAGGGCACGGTCGTCGTCGATACCGGCAACCGCTTCCTCTATGTGATCGAGCGCGGCGGCACCGCCATGCGCTACGGCATCGGCGTCGGCAAGGCCGGCTTCTCCTGGGCCGGCGAGGCCAAGATCGGCGACAAGCAGCATTGGCCGCGCTGGTTCCCGCCGATGGAAATGATCGACCGGCGCGACGATCTGGAAAAGTTCCGGGACGGCAAGGGCATGGACCCGGGCATCGACAACCCGCTCGGCGCCCGCGCGCTCTATCTCTACCAGGGCAACAAGGACACGCTCTACCGCCTGCACGGCTCGCCGGAATGGCGCTCGATCGGCACCGCCGCTTCCTCGGGCTGCATCCGCCTGATGAACCAGGACATCATCGACCTCTACGAGCGCATTCCGCTCGGCGCGCGGGTCGTGGTTCTCCAGGGCAGCGAGCGGCTGGTCGACCAGGACAAGCCGGAGCCGACCAAGCGCCGCGCTAAGGCGAGCTGACGGCGCCGCGCCGGCCATCGGCGCGACGGCAGGTCCGAGTCTGACCATCGGACGTAAAGACGGGCCATCGGACGTGAAGACGGGCCGTAGAACGTGAAGACGGGGGACCGTCACTGGGCCGGATGCTTCGGGGGAAGCATCCGGCCCTTTTTCGTTGCGCGATCCGGCTGGGTGCGAACCGTCAGGCGGTGATCCGGCGCGGGCGCCGCCGCGGCCCGTGACGGATGGCGGCGACGAGCAGCAGGCCAAGCGTCACGGCATTGAGGACATGCCACAGGAAATGCGTGCCGACCGGCCATGTCGGGCACAGAGGGGCGTCGGCGATGCGCAGCGCCAGCGACAGGGTGAAGACGAGGCCGGCCGCCAGAACGAGCGGGCCTTCCGGCTTGCGCCTGGCGAGGAGTGCCAGGCCGATCGCGAACAGCGCGAGGAGCGCCGGCACATAGGATGCCGAGCTGCCGACGATCCCGCCGAAGACGTCGCCGGCAAAGCGCGACAGCCCGATGAAGCACAGCGTCCCCAGTGCGGCCGTGATGGCGCCGAGGCCGACCAGCCGGTACAGCGCCAGGGCGAAGTAGGCATAGATGAAGACCGCGATGGGAAGGACGTCGGCAAGGCTCGACCAGAGATTGGCGAAGGTGTGGAAGAGGAAGGAGCCGACGCCGATCACCGCGACGACACCGACCAGCGCAAGGCTTGCCCAGTCCCGTGCCTGCCGCGCTCCGCGGCCGTGCCGGTCGATGCGCCGCCACAAAGCCAGGCCGAGCCCGGCGGCGACGAGAAAGGCCAGGTTCGAGACTGCGTTCACCGGCTCGGCCCAGAAACTCGCGGTCAGGCGCTCGCAGTAGCCGTCGATCGGATCGGTCCAGTTCATCGAAGGAACCTCCCACTGCTGGCGTGTCTCTCCGCCAGAATGCTTGAAGCAGCCTTCCGGCTCGCATCCAAATGAATCTTTCCCGATCACTAATCATCAAGCCTTAGCGGATAGGTTGCACATGGGCCTATTGTTGATGTGGCGGCGCTCATGAAAACCTTGCGGAAATTCCTGTCACAGCGTGGCGGCAACTTCGCCGTCATGGCGGCACTCGGAGCCATTCCCCTGATCTTTGCGTCCGGAGCGGCGCTCGACATCTCGCGAATGTATTCCGACCGGATCCGCCTGCAGGCAGCGATCGACTCGGCGGCGCTCTCGGTGGTCAAGAACTCCGGCTTCGACACGGCGGCGGCCGACACGATCGCGGAGCGGATGCTGCTGGCCAATTACGGGCCGGGCTATCGCAGCCTGACGGTCGAACTGACGCAGTCCGGCGCGAAGGTCTCGGCCGAAGTGGTGACGCCGACGACCCTGACGGCCGTGCTCGGCTACAAGGAAATGACGACGAGCGTCAGCGGCACGGTGGAATATCCGCAGACGCGCTACGAGATCGGCCTCGTCCTCGACACGACCGGCTCGATGTCCGGCACCAAGCTCGCCGAGATGAAGAAGGCGGCCGCCGCCATGATCGACCAGTTCGGCGCGACGGAGATCCTGCGCCGCCGCGTCCGCTTCGCGCTGGTGCCGTTCTCGGCCTATGTCAATGTCGGTAAGGACAAGCTCAACGCCTCCTGGATCGACACGGACGGCCTTGTGCATCTGCCGGGGAGCATCATTCCGACGGGCGTCAGCCGCACCCGGATCTTCGAGAACGGCTTCTGGCGGGAGGGATGGCGCGGCTGCGTCGAGGCCCGCATCGAAAGCGGCACGGAGAACCATTCGGTCGACGATACGACGCCGCGGAAGAACGCGCCGCGGACGCTCTTCGTGCCCCTGTTGTCTCCGGACGAACCGGCGCAGAACTCCGTCAACAACTACTCCACCGACAGGACTTTGTCGGGGCTCGGCGTGACGATGAAGAACGGCGTGCCGAGCTATGCCGAGGCCGCCCTCGACGTGCCGGTGGGTGTTCCGCCCGGCGGTCTGGCGCCGCAGGGGCCCAATCTCGGCTGCGATGCCCAGCCGATCACGCCCCTGACCGCGGATTTCGACGCGGTGAAGGCCGCAATCTCCCAGCTCAAGGCTTCCGGCAACACCAACATCACCGAGGGCATGGCCTGGGGCGCGCGGGTTCTCTCCCCGGCCGAACCGTTCACCGAAGGCCTCAGTCCCGACGCCGACGTGCAGAAGATCATCGTCCTCCTGACCGACGGCGACAATACGATGCGCCAACTCGCCAATGCCAAGGGGTCGGCCTATTCGGCCTACGGCTATCTCAGCGACTGGCGCTGGGACAAGTCGTACAAGAACGGCGGATACGGCAAGATCTGCGACGACGACGACGATGACGATGACGACGAAGACGAGGCTGACGGCGACGGCAACTGCTCGGCCAAGAAGGGCGAGGATGTCGCTGCCGTGAAGCAGGCCCAGATCGTCGCGGCGATGAACGCCGACACCCTGGCCGCCTGCACCAGTGCGAAGGAGGCGGGCCAGGAGGTCTACACCATCCGCCTCGAACTCGACACGAAGACGAGCTCGACGCTCCTGTCGAACTGCGCCACCGACACCGCACACTACTACGACGCCCAGAGCGCGTCCGACCTGCCGGCGATCTTCGACGCCATCACCGAGCGCATCCTGAAGCTGCGCATCACCTCGTAGGGCAGGGTGGTGGGGCGTCCGGCCCGGTAAGAGTGGCGCCGCGCTTGTGCCGTGCCGCGTGCCTGCCCATATCGGGGAGGCGAGGCCACGCCCTCCCCCTTGCGGGCCTTTTCGACCGGGACGTCCCGGCTTTCCGGAAGGAGGGCCGATCATGGCCTGGACCATGCTCCTGGCGGCAGGGTTTCTCGAAATCGTCTGGTCGCTGTCGATGAAGCAGTCGCACGGCTTCACCCGGCTCCTGCCGAGCCTCGTCACCGCCACGGCCATGCTCGCGAGCTTTGCTCTTCTGGCGGCCGCGATGAAGACCCTGCCGCTCGGCACGGCCTACCCGATCTGGACCGGCATCGGCGCGATCGGCGCCTTTGCCGCCGGCATCCTCTTCCTCGGCGAGGCCGTCACCCCGCTGCGGCTCGCCGCGGCGGGGCTGATCCTGTCCGGTCTGGTGCTGATGAAGGTCGCCACACCCGAGGCATGAGCTGCGAACGGGCGGGCTACCCTCGGCCCTCTCTCAGCCGCGCGCCTTCTTTTCCAGCCGGCGGCGGTGAAGGACCGGCTCGGTGTAGCCGTTCGGCTGCTCGCGCCCCTTGAAGACGAGGTCGCAGGCGGCCTGGAAGGCGATCGAGCCGTCGAAGTCGGGCGCCATGTTCTCATAGGCCGGGTCGCCGGCGTTCTGCGCGTCGACCTTCGCCGCCATCTTCTGCATCGCCGCCATCACCTCGTCCTTCGAGACGACGCCGTGGTGCAGCCAGTTGGCGATGTGCTGCGAGGAAATGCGGCATGTCGCGCGGTCCTCCATCAGGCCGACATCGTTGATGTCGGGCACCGTGGAGCAGCCGACGCCCTGATCGACCCAGCGCACGACATAGCCGAGAATGCCCTGCGCATTGTTCTCGACCTCGGCGACGATCTGCTCGTTCGGCCAGTTGGCGCGGCCGGCGAGCGGGATGGTCAGGATGTCGGACAGGATCGCGCGGCGACCCTTGGCGGCGATGTTGTCCTGCCAGGCGAGCACGTCGACGCGGTGGTAGTGCGTGGCGTGCAGCGTCGCGGCGGTCGGGCTCGGCACCCAGGCGCAGTTGGCGCCGGCCTGCGGATGGCCGATCTTGACCGCCAGCATGTCATGCATCTTGGCCGGCATCGCCCACATGCCCTTGCCGATCTGCGCCTTGCCCTTGAGGCCGCAAAGAAGGCCGATGTCGACGTTCCAGTCCTCGTAGGCGCCGATCCAGGTGCGGTCCTTCATCACCGTCTTGCGCACCATCGGCCCCGCTTCCATCGACGTGTGCATTTCGTCGCCGGTGCGGTCGAGGAAGCCGGTGTTGATGAAGAAGACGCGGTGCTTTGCCGCGCGGATGCACTCCTTGAGGTTCACCGTGGTCCGGCGCTCCTCGTCCATGATGCCCATCTTGATTGTGTTCTCGGCCAGCCCCAGCACCGCCTCGACGCGGCCGAAGATCTCGGCCGAGAAGGCGACCTCCTCCGGCCCGTGCATCTTCGGCTTGACGATGTAGACCGAGCCGGCGCGCGAATTGCGCAGGCCGTCCGTCTTCTTCAGATCGTGCAGGGCGATCATCCCCGTCACCATCGCATCCATGATGCCTTCCGGCACCTCGGACCCGTCCTTCAGGTGGATCGCCGGATTGGTCATGAGGTGGCCGACATTGCGGATCAAGAGCAGCGAGCGGCCGGGCAGCGTCAGCGACGAGCCGTCGGGCGCGGTATAGCTGCGGTCGGGGTTCAGGCGGCGCGTCACCGTCTTGCCGGCCTTCTCGAAGGAATCCTCGAGGTCGCCCTTCATCAGGCCGAGCCAGTTGCGGTAGACGGCGGTCTTGTCCTCGGCATCGACCGCGGCGATCGAATCCTCGCAGTCGCAGATCGTCGAGATCGCCGATTCCATCAGCATGTCGGCGACGTGGGCGCGGTCGCGCGAGCCGATCCGGTTCTCGGCGTCGATCTGCACCTCGATGTGCAGGCCATTCTGCTTGAACAGCACCGCGGTCGGTGCGGCGGGATCGCCGACATAGCCGGCGAAGGCGTCGGGGGTCTTCAGCATGGCCTTCTTCGGACCGCCAAAGTCGGCGACCAGCGAGCCGCCCTCGACGGCATAAGCGGTGACGTCGATGTGGCTGACGCGGTCGAGCGGCGCGACGCCGTCGAGAAAACCCTTCGCCCAGGACACGACGCGCGCGCCGCGGGCCCGGTCATAGGGGCCGGACGGCGGGGCGTCGCCCATCGCGTCGGTGCCGTACAGCGCGTCGTAGAGCGAGGTCCAGCGCGCATTGGCGGCGTTCAGCGTGTAGCGCGCGTTCATCAGCGGCACGACGAGCTGCGGTCCGGGGATCGTCGCGATCTCCGGATCGACATTGGCGGTCTCGATCTGGAAGTCGGGACCTTCGCTCTGGAGGTAACCGATCTCCTGCAGGAAGGCGCGGTAACCGGGGGCGTCGACCGGCTTTCCGCGGCGGGCCTTGTGCCAGTCGTCGATCTCTGCCTGCAGCCGGTCGCGGACGGCGAGCAGCGCGCGGTTCTTCGGCGCGAGATCGTCGAGGATGTCGGCAAAGCCCTTCCAGAAGCGATCGGGCTCCACCCCGGTTCCCGGCAGCGCTTCCGTGTCGATGAAGGTCTTCAGCTCGGCGGCGACCGTCAGGCCATGAATCTCGATCGTGTCGGACATGTTCTTCTCCTTGAGGCTTTCGGCAAGCGGGCGGCACGGTCCGCTTTTGCGGACGTCAGGGGGAAGCAGCATCGCCTGTCGCCGGATCGACGTCGCCGGGAAGTCGGCCATGACGACGCGTCTGTCAATCCAGACAATCGGGCGAGGCGTCGGGCTCGGGGCTTGCGTCGGCCTCGGCCGCGTTTCTCCCCAGCCGCAGCTCGTCCCCCCATCGCAGCCGCCGCGCGGCGGCGTAGGCCGGCTTCTGCCGCCTGGGAACGAGGGCCACCGCGACCGTGCCGTCGGTGCCGCAAAGCTTGGCCGCGACCGCGATCTTCGAGGTTTCGGGCCGGTCGAGGATGCGGCCGGCGTTAGCCTCCTTGAACAGCGCCGGGCGCACGGCGACGAGATAGGAGAACTTTTCATCCTCGTAGCCGAGCGTCGCGGCCTTGGCCGCCATGTGGTCGCGGCTGCGGGAGAGGCGCACGGCAAAATGGCACCAGTCCGGCGCAACGAGCGGGCAGGGCGCCTGGTGCGGACAGGGCGCGAGGATCTTCGCCTGGAGCCCGATCAGGACGTCGCGAGCGGCGAGGATGCGCTGATAGCCGGCGGGTGTTCCCGGCTCGACGATCACGAGGGCCCCGGCGGTCGCCGCCCAGAGACGTTCCACGACCTCTCCCTGCGAGGGTTGCGCGAGTTCGGCAAGGGCATAGCCGAGGACGACGAGGTCGCTTTGCGGCAGCGGCGCCTTGCCAACGAGATCGGCGAGACGCTGGACCGGCTGGCGCAAGGCCGTACTTACCGCATCCGCTGCGAGCGTCCGGGCGAGGTCGAGGAAAGCGCGGTTGCAGTCGACCTGCGTCAGCGCCGACAGGGTCGGAAAAGCCTCGGCCATCGCCCAGCTGGCGGTGCCGGGACCCGCGCCGACGTCGAGCCCCGAGGCGGGCGCGAAGTCCGGACAGCGCTCGACGAGGCGGTCGAGAACGTGGCGCACGGCTGCATAGGTCGCCGGCAGGCGGCTCACGGCATAGGCCAGCGCGTCGCCCGCCTCGCGGACGACGCCGGTCGACGTCGCCCCGGCGCGATAGGCGTGCGAAATCCTTCCCGCCCGCGCATGAAGATCGCCGCGCTGGCGCCCTTCCATCAGCGCGTCGATCGCCGCGCCGAGCGCTGCGGGAAGCTCAGCCACGGGCCGCGCTCATCGCTGGTGTTCCTGCCAGCGCGGATGCTGCCAGGCGACGAGGTCGAGGGACGGCAGCATCGGAACCCCGAGGATATGGTCTGCGGCCTTCTCGCCGACCATGATCGAGGGGCCGTTCAGATTGCCGTTGGTGATGCGTGGAAAAATCGAGGAATCGGCGACGCGCAGGTTTTGCGTGCCGATGACGCGGCATTCCGGGTCGACCACCGCCAGCGGATCGTCGGCGGCGCCCATGCGGCAGGCGCCGCAGGGGTGATAGGCGCTCTCGGCATGCTCGGCGATGAAGGCGTCGATCGCGTCGTCGCTCTCGACCGCGGCGCCTGGCTGGATCTCCCGGCCCCGATAGGGCGCAAACGCATTCTGCGCGAAAAGCTCGCGGGTGAGACGCACGGCAGTGCGAAAATCGGTCCAGTCCTCGGGCTGGCTCATATAGTTGAAGCGGATCGACGGCGCGTCGGAGGAGGAGGGGCCGGTGAGCTTGATGCTGCCGCGCGATTTCGACCGCATCGGCCCGACATGCGCCTGGAACCCGTGGCCGGGCGCGGCCGAAGTGCCGTCGTAGCGCACGGCGGCCGGAATGAAGTGATACTGGATGTCGGGATAGTCGACGCCTGGGGCAGAGCGGACGAAGCCGCAGGCCTCGAAATGGTTCGTGGCGCCATGGCCGGTGTGCAGCAGCATCCATTCCAGACCGACGCGGCCCTTGGCGAAGAGGTTGAGGTAGCCGTTGAGGGTGATCGGCTGCGTGCATTCCTGCTGGATATAGACCTCGAGATGATCCTGGAGATTGCGCCCGACGCCCGGCCGCGAGACGAGCGGCTCGATGCCGGCGGCCTTCAGTTCCTCCGGCGCCCCCAGCCCCGAGCGCAGGAGAAGGAGCGGCGAGTTGATCGCGCCGGCGGCCAGCACCACTTCCCGCCGCGCCCGGATGATCCCCGGCAGCCGGCGCCCGCGCCGAACCTTCACGCCGGTCGCCTTGACGCCGTCGAAGACGACATTCACCGCCTCGGCGTTGATCAGCCGGCAGTTGCCGCGCCGGATCGCGGGCCGGAGATAGGCGTTCGCCGTCGACCAGCGGCGGCCGCGCCAGATGGTGTGCTGCATCGGGCCGAAGCCCTCCTGCTGCGCGCCGTTGTAGTCGTCGGTGACGGGAAAGCCGGCTTCGCGCCCCGCCTCGATGAAAGCCCGATAGAGCGGATTCAGCATGGCGCCGCGCTTCATGTGCAAAGGCCCGTCGAGGCCGCGCCAGACCGGGTCGCCCTCTTCCATCGCCTCCATGCGCTTGAAATAGGGGAGAACGTCGCGATGCGCCCAGCCTGTCGCGCCCGACTCGGCCCAGTGGTCGAAGTCGCGGGCATGGCCGCGGACATAGACCATGCCGTTGATCGAGGAGGAGCCGCCGATCACCTTGCCGCGCGGCGTCGCCAGCCGGCGGTTGCCGAGCGTTTTCTCGGGCTCGGCGCGATAGCCCCAGTCGTAGCGCTTCATGTTCATGGGAAAGGACAGCGCGCCCGGCATCTGGATGAAGGGCCCGGCATCCGTTCCGCCGGCCTCGACGACGATGACGTCGTAGCGACCGTGCTCCGACAGCCTGTAGGCGAGCGCCGCACCGGCCGAGCCGGATCCGACGACGACATAATCCGCTTCGGCGATGATACGCATGCAAGTCTCCGGTGAGGATCAGGTCTGTCTTTGGAAGGCAAATTTGTAACGGATACGAAACGGATCATTTCGTCGGCGAATCGATACCGATGGCGGCAGAAATTTCGCTGTCGATGAAGCGCTCGACGACCGCGGCTGCTGCTTGGCGGGTGGGGGCATGGACGGCCGCATCGCCGCCATGTGGCGCGAGAGCGTGGCGCAGCCAGACGCCATCGATCAGCGATCCGGCCGCCTGGGCGATCGGACGAGCGGCGGTGCGGCCGACAAGGGGCGTCAGCGCGGCGACCAGATTGGATTCCAGCCGCCGGAAATAGATCGCGAGCAGCCTGGCCGCTTCGGCATTGCGCCGGGCGTGGAGATAGAAGACCAGCCAGGCCGCGACCGCCTCGCCGGTGAACTGACGCGGATCGAATGATCCTTCGAGAATCGCCGAGATCCTGGCCCGCGGCGTCTCGGCGGCGCGCAGGCGTTCCGTCACGCCGCCGCGGTATTCGCCAAGGAGATGACGCATGGCCGCCAGCATCAGATCGTCCTTGGCGCCGAAATAGTGATGCGCCAGCGCCGGCGACACGGCGGCTCGCCGGGCGATCTCGGCCATGGTCACGCCGAGCGATCCCTCGCCGTCGATCGCGCCGATCGCCGCCCTGATCAAGGCTCCGCGCCGCTGTCGTTCGATTTCGCCCTTGGACATGGCTCCACCCTCTGTTCGAGAGCGCTTTTAGGGCCGATTGATTGACTGATCAATCAACCATTTTTGGGGGGTGGGAACCGACGTCTCCATTCCCGTCTTCGTCGCGCCGCGTCGCGTCGCGGTCGCGCTCGTAACGCTGTGCCAGCGGAAAGGGCGGCAGCCAGGATTCGCGCCGGAGGGTCCAGAGCTCATAGGTCGGCACGAACTGGTCGGGGGCGTCGAAGGAGCCGAGATGGACTTCGACCTCGTCGCCGCTGCGCCCGAAGACGGGCGAACCGCAGCGCGGACAGAAATGCCGCCCGGCATAGTCGCGCGTCTCCCCGGCGACCACGACGGCATCCTGCGGGAAGATCGCGGAGGCGTGGAAAAGCGCGCCGTGATGCTTGCGGCAGTCGAGGCAATGGCAGAGGCCGACCCGGTAGGGTGATCCGCAAGCGGTGATCCGCACGTCTCCGCACAGGCAGCCGCCGGTCAATGTGTCCATGCCTGGCTCTCCCTCGGGTGCCCCGATCGACGTCACGATGGGGCGGTCCTTGCGCCGGCGTCGAGACCGGCCAGCACCGTCCGGGATCTCAGCCCTTTTCGGTATAGAGCACGCGGTGGTCGAGCAGGAAGCGGGCGAAGAAGGGAAGGCTTGCGCCGCCGATCTCGCGGGCAGTGGCACCGATCGTGCCGGGCCGGATGGTCACCGGCGACAGGCCTTCGCGCCGGATCCGTCCAAGGGCTGCAGCGGTTTCCGCCACCAGCCGGTCGCGAACGTCCGTCGGAAAGCTGCCGTCGATGATGGCGCATTCGAAATCATAGACCGAGGTTGCCGAGACGATGGCATGGGCGAGGCCGCAAGCGGCCATGGCGAGCCAGCGGTCGAGACTCGGGCCGAGATCGGGCCATTCGCCCTCGACGCGCCAGAGGTCCTGCGGATCCCGGCCCTCTGCCCGCATCATCTTCTCGAGGACATGGATCGAGGCGGAATTGATCAACTGGTCGTAATTGCCGGGCCGCCCTCCCGCCATGTCGGGCCGAGGCACCAGCATCGAGCCGAGCGCCCCGGCATTGCCCGAGCGACCGATCACCAGGTCGCCGTCGATGACGATGCCGCCGCCGACAAAGGCACCGATGAAGAAATAGACGTAGTCGGCGCATTTCGACGTACCGAAGACATGTTCGGCGGCGCAGGCGGCCGTTGCGTCATTGGCCAGTTGCACCGGCTGGCCGGTCAGGGCGGACAGTTCGGCGGCGATGTCGACATGGCGCCACTCGTCCATTTCGCCCGCCGGCGCACCGAGCTCCTCGGCCCAGTCCCAGAGGGCATCCGGAATGGCGACGCCAAGGCCGGTGACCCGCGTCCTGCCATGGTCGTCGATGGAGTCCAGCAAGGCTTTCGTCGACTCGGCAACGAAAGCCTTGATCTCCGAGACCTTGGGAAGGGGATAAGGGCGGCGACGGCTCGCCCGGATCGTGCCGACGAAATCCATCAGCACCAGCTCGACCGAGCGACGGCCGATCTTGAGGCCGAGCGAAAACGCCCCGTCGGGGTTCAGCCGCATCGGGATCGACGGCTGGCCGACCCTGCCGCGGCGCGGCGCATCGCGCAGGACCAGGCGTTCGGCCTCGAGCACGCGCATGATGACGGAGGCGGTCTGCGGCGACAGTCCGGTGCGCCGGGCAATGTCGGCTTTCGCCATGACGCCGTGACGGCGGATGAGGGACAGCACCGCGCGCTCGTTGTGCGCCCGGAGCCCGGACTGGTTGGAGCCGCGCATCCGCTCCGTGGACACCCGCGCGTCTCCGGCCGGCTCCGCCGCCAGGGTCTGTTTGCCATTGAACTCGTTCAAGCGATCAACTCCTCAGGCCCGACCCCGCGGGATCATGCCTCGGCACCCTCTCCCAAAGGTGCCTTCCGACTTGTCACCACGCGACGATCGGCGCATTCTGCCGAACGAGCCATCGGCGGCGGCACCCGTTCCAGTTTCTGTTCGGTCGAATTACGAATTCACTCGACGCATCAGCAGGTTCGCTGGACAAGGTTGTCCCCGTTACACCTCGCTGTCAATATTTAAATCCGCATGAGTTATTTATGTTGACAGGCACGCTGCGGTCGGGTTGTCTGGCTGCCAACCGAGGCGGCGAGGAGGCCGCACCCGGAAACCGTCGCCACGGCCGCGCGCCCGGCGAAATCAGTTCATATCTGGGAGGATATCCATGACGCTTCGCACACTCTTCGCCACGACCGCGCTTGCCGCCGTCGCCGGCTTCGCCTCGCTGGCGACGCCTGCCGTCGCCGCCGACGGTCCGCTCGTTTGCCTGATCACCAAGACCGACACCAATCCCTTCTTCGTCAAGATGAAGGAGGGCGCGCTCGCCAAGGCCGAGGAGCTCGGCGTGCAGCTGCAGACCTATGCCGGCAAGATCGACGGCGACACCGAGAGCCAGGTCGCGGCGGTGGAGAGCTGCATCGTCGGCGGCGCCAAGGGCATCCTGATCACCGCCTCCGACACCAAGGCCATGGTCGCCCCGCTGCAGGAGGCCCGCAAGGCCGGCATCCTCGTCATCGCGCTCGACACGTCGCTGGAGCCGATCGATTCGGCCGACGCGACGTTTGCCACCAACAATTTCACGGCCGGCGAACTGATCGGCAAGTGGGCCAAGGCCTCGCTCGGCGACAAGGCGGCCGACGCCAAGATCGCCTTCCTCGACCTGATCGCGGCCCAGCCCTCGGTCGACGTCCTTCGCGACCAAGGCTTCATGACCGGTTTCGGGATCGACACCAAGGACGTCGCCGTCATCGGTGACGAGGACGACGCCCGCATCGCCGGCCACGACGTCACCAATGGCAACGAAGAGGGCGGCCGCACGGCCATGGAGAACCTTCTCCAGAAGGAGCCGGGCATCAACGTCGTCTATACCATCAACGAGCCTGCCGCTGCCGGCGCCTACGAGGCGCTGAAACAGGCGGGCATGGCGGAAGACGTCCTCGTCGTCTCGATCGACGGCGGCTGCCCCGGCGTGAACAACGTCAAGGACGGGCTCATCGGCGCGACCTCCATGCAGTATCCGTTGAAGATGGCCGCGCTCGGCGTAGAGGCCGTCAAGGCCTTCGTCGATACGGGCAAGAAGCCGGAAAAGACCGCCGGGCTCGACTTCACCGATACCGGTGTCGACCTCGTCACCGACAAGCCCGTCGATGGCGTGACGTCGATGACCTCGGAAGAAGCGCTCAAGGCCTGCTGGGGCTGATTTCCCGGCTGCACTTCTTTGAACATCGGGCCCTAGAGCATGATCCCGGAAAGTGGATTCCGGCTTTCGGAAAAGATCATGCGAGGACAAGGACCTAAAGCGGGTCGGCGATTCGAAGAAAAGCCATCCCGCTTTAGAAGCGGTGCCGATGTTCGATTGTCCGAAGCGTCAAGTCAGCAACCCCTGACTGTTCCCTCTGCCAGTGAAACCCTGCGGCGCCCCGGCGCCGCGGGTGCCGGCCCGTGACGCCGTCGGCGGATCGCTTGCCTCCATCCCGCACCGCCGCATGATCCGCCCCTTGCGGTCGACGGAAGGGCGGATAGGATCGGGCGATACTCGGTCGCCTGCCGGTTGCTCTGATCCCGTCGATGAGAAGGTGAACCCATGTCAGACAGCCCCGGAACGCCCCCGGTAGCGCCCGCAAAGCCGGCCGCCGCCGATTTCGAGCAGGCTGCGGCGCAAGGCGAGTCGAAGGTTGCCGCCTTCGACGCGAGCCACAGGGGCGGCCTCGCCCGCCTCCAGCATTTCCTCCACGCCAACCCGACCATGGTGCCGGTCCTGGTGCTGGCGGTCAGCATCGCCGTCTTCGGGCTGATGCTCGGCAGCCGCTTCTTCAGCCCGCAGACGCTGAACTTCATCCTGCAGCAGGTGACGATCGTCGCCATCATCGGCGTCGCGCAGACGCTGGTGATCATCACCGCCGGCATCGATCTCTCCGTCGGCGCGATCGCCGTCCTCTCCTCCGTGGTGATGGGCCAGTTCGCCGTCAATCTCGGCCTGCCGACGCCGCTTGCGATCGCCTGCGGCCTTGCCGTCGGTCTCTGCTGCGGCCTCATCAACGGCTTTCTCGTCGCCAAGCTGAAGCTGCCGCCCTTCATCGTCACGCTCGGCACCTGGTCAATCTTCCTTGCCGCCAACTTCATCTATTCGGCCAACGAGACGATCCGGGCCCGGGACATCAGCGACGCCGCCCCGCTGCTGCAGTTCTTCGGCACGACCTTCCGCATCGCCGGCGCGACCTTCACCTATGGCGCGGTGCTGATGGTCGTCCTCGTCATCGTCGTCTTCTACATCCTCAACAACACGGCCTGGGGTCGACACGTCTACGCGCTCGGCGACGATGCCGATGCCGCGCGTCTCTCCGGCATTGCGACGACGCGCACGCTGATCTCGGTCTATGCCGTCGCCGGCCTGATCTGCGGGCTCGCCGGCTGGGCGCTGATCGGCCGCATCGGCTCGGTCAGCCCGACCTCGGGCCAGGAGGCGAACATCCAGTCGATCACGGCCGTGGTGATCGGCGGCACCTCGCTCTTCGGCGGCAGGGGCTCGGTCTTCGGCACGCTGATCGGCGCCCTCATCGTCGGCGTCTTCGCCATGGGCCTCCGAATCTGGGGCACCGACCCACAGTGGACGCAGCTCACCGTCGGGGCGCTGATCATCCTCTCTGTCGCGGCCGACCAGTGGATCAGAAAGGTCTCGGCATGAACCAGGTCCCCGTCCTCTCCGCCCGTGGCCTCAACAAGCGCTATGGCCGCGTCGTCGCCATCGACAATGCCGACTTCGACCTCAGGCCCGGCGAGATCCTCGCCGTCATCGGCGACAACGGTGCCGGCAAGTCGACGCTGATCAAGGCGGTGTCCGGCGCCGTCATCGCCGACAGCGGCGAAATCCTGCTCGACGGCGCGCCGATCACCTTCGACAATCCGCAAGGGGCTCGCGACGCCGGAATCGAGACCGTCTACCAGCAGCTCGCTCTGTCGCCGGCGCTGTCCATCGCCGACAACATGTTCCTCGGCCGCGAGATCCGCCGCCAGGGTTTTGCCGGCAAGTGGCTGCGCATGCTCGACAAGCCGAGAATGCGCCAGATCGCCCGCGACAAGCTCTCCGAACTCGGCCTGATGACCATCCAGAACATCGATCAGCCGGTGGAGACGCTCTCGGGCGGCCAGCGCCAGGGTGTCGCGGTGGCCAGAGCCGCCGCCTTCGGCTCGAAGGTGCTGATCCTCGACGAGCCGACGGCAGCCCTCGGCGTGAAGGAATCGCGAAAGGTCCTCGACCTCATCCTCGAGGTGCGCTCGCGCGGCCTGCCGATCGTCCTCATCTCGCACAACATGCCGCATGTCTTCGAGATCGCCGACCGCATCCACATCCACCGCCTTGGCCGCCGCCTCTGCCTCATCGACCCGAAGAGCGCGACCATGTCGGATGCCGTGGCGCTGATGACGGGCGCGAAGACGCCGGAAGCGTCGATGTTGGCAGCTTAGGGCTGGAGCTTTCTCCAGTTTCGACCTGACGCTTCAGGTACCGTTGCGCCTGCCTGCGACTGCGCAGATGATCGGACTGGCAGGATTGGCGGCCGGCCTCAAAGGAGAACGTCGATGGGGCTTGCGGCGCGGCCAACAATCTTCATGGTTTCAGCCATTTGGGATGCGGATGCGTCTGTCTGGGCGGGTTCCTGCGATGCAGTGCCCGTCGCGGCCGAAGCTGACACTCTGGACGCACTGTTGCAGAAAATCGGCGACATGACGTCGGATCTTCTGGCCGACAATCACCCGGGCGTCGAACCCGCCTCGGTCTTCTTCCAGCTTTCGGCACTCCGCGAACTGGAGCGACACTCCGACGCGGCATGATGGCGCCGCGGACCTTCGATCGTGAAGTGCGCCTGTTACTGCGGGCTGCCGGCTGCCATGTCTTGCGGCAGGGGACAGGCAGTCACGAGATCTGGTTCAGCCCGCTGACAACGCGCAGCTTTCCGGTCCAGGTCGGCATTGCGAGCCGGCACACCGCCAACGCGATTCTACGTCAGGCTGGATTGCCCAAATCCTTCTGATCGCTCTGATGTCACTGGAACTGAGCTAAAGCCCGTACCTCTCGGCCTCCCGCGAACTGCACCGCGCGACTGCCGCCCGCGACCCATATCGCGCGACGACGTTCGCCCGCGACGCGACAGGCGCTATCTCAGCTATCGGCCCCGTCACAACAAAGGACCTGGTAGTGTCCGCGCTGGTGGTGGAAACTCGGATCTCAGATGGTGCGACGGAGGTGGCCACCGGATTGGCCGGCTAAGGTGGAGTTGCGAGACTTCAACCTGACCGGAGCACCCGATGACCGAGGACAGATTACCGCTTGCCGAGCTTCTGGCAAAAGCCGGAGACGGCGATTTCCTGAGGACGATAGCCGAGAGCGTGATGCAGCTTCTCATGGAGGCCGACGTGGAGGGCATGATCGGCGCCGGGCGCCATGAACGCACCCTGGAACGGGCGACCTATCGCAACGGCTACCGGGACCGCTCGTTCGATACCCGGCTTGGCTCCTTGCAGCTTCGCATCCCCAAGCTTCGACAAGGCAGCTACTTTCCGCCGTTCCTGGAACCGAGAAAGCTCTCGGAGAAGGCGCTTGTCGCGGTCATCCAGGAGGCCTGGATCAGCGGCGTGTCCACGCGTCGCGTCGACGATCTGGTGCAGGCCATGGGACTGTCGGGGATCGGCAAGAGCACGGTGTCGAAGCTGTGCAAAGATATCGACGACCGCGTCGGCGGCTTTCTCGATCGCCCGCTCACCGGCGACTGGCCCTATCTCTGGCTCGACGCGACCTACCTGAAGCAGCGCGAAGGCGGCCGTATCGTCTCGGTGGCGGCAATAATCGCTGTCGCCGTCAACACCGACGGCAAGCGCGAGATCGTCGGCCTTCACATCGGGCCCTCGGAAGCGGAGACCTTCTGGTCGACCTTCCTCAAGAGCCTCGTGCGCCGCGGCCTTTCCGGCGTGAAGCTCGTGATATCGGATGCCCATGAAGGGCTGAAGGCCGCCATCCGCCGGGTGTTCAGCGCCTCCTGGCAGCGCTGCCGCGTCCACTGGATGCGCAACGCCCTGTCCTATGTCCCGAAGGCGCAGCAAAGCATGGCGGCTGCGGCCCTGCGCCAGGCCTTCATCCAACCCGATCGCGCCGGCGCGGCCCAGGCGCTGCGCCACGTCGCCGACCAGCTCCGGGGAAAGTGTCCCAAGCTCGGCAGCTTCATCGACGACAGCGAGACCGACGTGCTGGCGCATCTGGACTTTCCCGGTCAGCATCGGACCCGGATCCATTCGACCAATTCCCTGGAGCGCCTGAACAAGGAGGTGAAGCGGCGCGCCGATGTCGTCGGCATCTTCCCGAACGAGGGCTCCATCATCCGCCTCATCGGCGCCGTCCTCCTCGAGGCCAACGACGAATGGCAGACGCAAAACCGCTACATGCAGACCGAACCCATGGCCGAACTCATGTCCAACAGCACCAAGCCCGAAACCGTACGTATTTCCACCGCAGCCGCCTGAAACCGAGCCGCTTCAGTTACACCCCAATTTCCACCACGTTGACGGACACGACCAAGGACCTGCCCATGGCTCTCACGCTCAACGTCGTCACCACGTCCACCCGTCCCGGCCGCAAGGGGCCCGTCATTGCCGAGTGGTTCGCCGGCTTTGCGCGTGAGCATGGCGGGTTCGAGGTCGTGGCGGTGGACCTGAAGGAGGTCGGATTGCCGCTCTTCGACGAGCCGGAGCATCCGGCCCGGCAGCAGTACCAGCACGACCACACGAAGCGCTGGGCCGCCCTGACCGACAAGGCCGATGCCTTCGTCTTCGTGCTGCCGGAATACAACTACAACCCGCCGCCGAGCTTCTTCAACGCGGTCGACTATCTCAGCCGCGAATGGAACTACAAGCCGGTCGGCTTCGCCTCCTATGGCGGCGTCTCCGGCGGCATCCGGGCGGTCCAGGCGGCCAAGCCGCTGATGACGACGGTGAAGGCGATGCCGATTCCCGAAAGCCTCGCCGTCCAGACATTCACCAGATACATCGGCGAAAAGGGTTTCGAGCCCCAGGAATTCCACCTGTCATCCTCGAAGGCGATGCTGGACGAACTGCTGAAATGGGCGGGCGCGTTGAAATCCTTGCGGCCCTGATTTCCCTCGGCCCCGTCCGGCGTTTTTTCAGAAACGATCGAAAAGCCATTCCTGGTCAATGCCTTGTACGGCGGATGCACGGCCGTTCATCGACCCGGTGAAACCGCGGGCGTGTCGGACCATGAGGCACGGGTGATCTTTCCCGGAACCTTTCGTGCACGGACCTGTTACCACGGCGACTCCGTCGGCGCCGCCGGCTTTGACTGCGAAAGGAAGAAACACGCCATGACCCATACTCCTCCCCCGCCACGCCAGGGCGGAAGCCTCAACGCCGTCTGGTTCATTCTGGGCGGACTGGTCATCCTGGCCGTCCTCTATTTCGCGTTCTTCTCCGGCGGCCCGGCCGCGACGCCGACCGCGGGTGACACGACCACGAACACGACGATCGAGGCCCCGGCTTCCACAGCCCCCGCCGCCGATCCCGCCCCGGAAGCACCGGCTGCCGCGACCCCCGAGCCCGTCGAGCCGGCCACGCCTGCTCCGACGACGCCGGCCCCGGCCAACTAAGACTTCGGTCGACAGAGCCTGCAAGAAGCCGCTGGAGCAATCCGGCGGCTTTTTCGTGCCGGAATGACGGCCTGCCGACGGACTCGTCCGCTGCTGGATGGCCCGCAGGGACCGAGCGCCACGCCTATTTTTCCGCACCCGTCTCCAGCGCACTCGTCGCGACATGCACGACGGAGGGATCGTCGGGGCTTGACCGCACGGTGAAGCCGAGCGCTCGAACCAGCCGCAGCATGCTGGTGTTCTCCCTCAGGACCTCCCCCTCGACCCGGCCGATGCCGCGTTCTCGCGCATAGGCGAGGATCTCCGTCATCAGGAGGGAGCCGAGGCCCGTGCCCTTGAGGTCCGAGCGCACCATCACGGCGAACTCGCCCTTGTCGTTGTCGGGCGCGGCGATCAACCGGACGACGCCGCTGATCTCGGCGCTGCCCGGCGTCTGTGCCACGAAGGCCATTTCACGATCGTAGTCGACCTGCGTCAGGCGCGCGGCGAAGGAGTGACCGAAATCGCTGCGCGGCGCAAAGAAGCGCAGGCGGACGTCGTCGCGCGAAGAGCGCTGCAGCATGTCGACGATGGCCGCCTCGTCGTCCGGACGGATCGGCCGGATGTCGTAGGTGATGCCGCGTTTCGTCGCCGCCCCATGGGCGAGGCGGCGGGGATAGGGCCGAATGGCGGACAGCGGCCGCACGCCGCCCGGTCGGCGCAGCACCACGCGCGCGTCGAGGACGATGACACCGCCGGCATCGGCGCGCAGGGGGTTGAGGTCGAGTTCGCTCACCGCCGGCATCTCGGCCGCCAGTTGCGACAGCTTCACGAGGGTCGTCGCGACGGCGGCGAGATCGGCCTTGGGACGGTCGCGGTAGCCGGCGAGAAGCCGTGACACGCGGGTGCGCGAGATCATGTCGTGCGCCAGGACGTCGTTCAGCGGCGGCAGGCCGACGACGCGGTCGCCGATCACGTCTGTCGCCGTGCCGCCCTCGCCGAAGAGAATCACCGGGCCGAACACCGCGTCCTCGGCAATGGCGAGCACCAGCTCGGTCGCCCCCCGCCGCATCATCGGCTGGACGATGAAGCCGTCGACTCGCGCATCCGGGGCCTTCTCCCGGATCGTCTCGAGCATGTCCTCGGCTGCCTGCCTCACCATGGGCAGCGAGGCGATGGAGAGATGAACGCCGCCGACGTCGGATTTGTGGGTGATGTCGCGCGACAGGATCTTCAATGCCACCGGCAGGCCGATCGCCGTCGCCGCGGCGCAGGCCTCGACCGGGGTGCGGGCGACGATCGTGCGGATGACCGGGATGGCGAAGGCCGAGAGAAGGTCGAGCGACTCCGGACCGGTCAGGACGAAGCGCCCTTCCGCAAGCGCCGAAGCGACGATCGCCTCGGCCCTGGCACGATCGATGGCAAACCCTTCGGCGACCGGCGTCTCCATCAGGAGCTCCTGGTTGCGCCGATAGTCGTCGAGCTGCACGAAAGCCGCGATCGCCCGCTCCGGGGTCTCGTAGGTGGCGATCCGCTTGGCATCGAAGAGCTTGCGCGGTGCCAGCGCCGAATCGCCGCCGAGCCAGCAGGTGAGGAGCGGGCGTCGCGGACCCGAGGGCGTATCGGCGACCGCATGGGCGGCCGCCATGCGGTCGGCGAGCGCCGTCGGGCCGTTGAGGACGAGGATGGCGTCCGCCGTGTCGGCAGCGTGGATGGCGTCGAGGGCCTCGCGGTAGCGGGCCGCATCGGCGCGGGCAAGGATGTCGACCGGATTGCCGAGTCCGCCATCGCCGGAAGGCAGCTCGGCAAGCCGCGCGCCGGAGCGCGCCACCGCATCGGCGGCGATCACCCCGAGACCGGCGCCGTTGGTGAGGATGGCGAGTCGGTCGCCGCGGACGCGCAGCCCGCTCGAAAGTGTCGCGACGGCCTGGAAGAGCGCGTCCAGCGTGTCGACCCGGAGCATGCCGGCCCGGCGGAAGGCGGCGTCGTAGATGGCGTCCTCCCTGGCGATCGCGCCGGGATTCAGTGCCTCCACGGCCGCGCCGTGGATGCTGTGCCCGGTCTTGACGACGACGACCGGCTTCGTGCGGGCCGCGATGCGGGCCGCCGAGAGGAACTTTCGCGCCTCCGTCAGCTGCTCGACATAGAGGAGGATGATGCGGGTCCGGGCGTCCGATTCCAGGAAATCGAGAAGGTCGCCGAAATCCACGTCGCTCATGCCGCCGAGCGAGACGACATGCGAGAAGCCGATGCCGCGCGCGGCGGCCCAGTCGAGCACCGAGGTGGCGACGATGCCGGACTGGGTGAGGAAGGCGATGTGGCCGGGCAGGGGCGCCCGGTGGGCGATGCTGGCGTTGAGCCCCGCCGCAGGCGACATCAATCCGAGACAGTTCGGCCCGACGATGCGCAGGAGATGCGGCTTGGCGGCGTCGAGCATGGCCTGCCGCAGACCGAGCCCCCGAGCGTCCCCGTCCTCGCCGAACCCGCTGCTGATGACGACGGCGGCGCGGCAGCCGCGCCCGCCGAGCGCCGCGACGAGGTCGGGAATCTCGGCGGCAGGCGAGGCGATGACGGCAAGATCGGGCGTCAGCGGCAGGTCGTCGACGGTCTTGTAGGTCAGCACCGAGCGGATCGCCTGCGTCGACCGGTCGACCGGCAGGATCGGCCCCTTGAAGCCGCTTTCCAGGAGATTGCGTGCCAAAACCCCGCCGATCGACGCATCGCCGGGCCCGGCGCCCAGAAGCGCGATGGCGCGCGGGGAAAACAGCGCGTCGAGATTGCGGATGGTCACCGCGTCTCCTCTTTTTCGACCTCTGACGGTCCTACAGCTAGGCCGTCACCCGGCTGGGGAAAGCAAGCCTCAGGTCATCCCCGGCATGCAAGGAGGGGGCCTGCCCGGCCCGGATCGTGTCGCGGTGGAGGCGCCGCCTGACGGGTAATCGTGTGTCGCTGCCGCATCGGCGATCCACAGGCTTTCCTCCAGCCGGCCGGTTCATCTTAACGCCTTATTAACGACGCCGCCCTTAGATCGACATGGAAACCAAGAATTAACCAATATGACCGAAGCCTTAACCATGATCAAACCGGTTCGCCTGCGTGGCCGCTCCTTCCTGGCGCTGGTGCTGTCGCCGGAACTGCCCTTCCGCGACTGGCTCGCCAGCCTCGACGATCTGGCGGCCCGCTCGACCGGCTTCTTCCTCGGCCGCCCGATCGTGCTCGACGTCGCCGGACTGAAGATCACGCGCGAGGATCTTTCCGACCTGCTGGCAGCACTGGCGACGCGCAATGTCCGGATCATGGGCATCGAGGGCGCGGCGTCCTCGCTGCTCGGCCCCGGCATGCCGCCCGAGATGCGCGGCGGCCGCGCGGCTGGCGACATCGTTCCGGACGAGACGCCGGCGGAGGCCGAAGCCGGGCGACCGAAGGTCGTGGGTGCGCCGCCGATCGTCCCGGTGCTGCAGGGCTCGCTCGTGATCGATTCGCCTGTGCGCTCCGGCCAGTCGATCGTCTTTCCCGAAGGCGACGTCACCATTCTCGGCTCCGTCGCCTCCGGTGCCGAAGTCATCGCCGGCGGCTCGATCCACGTCTACGGCTCGCTGCGCGGAAGAGCGCTCGCCGGCTCCGCCGGACAGCCGACGGCGCGCATCTTCTGCCGCAAGCTCGAGGCCGAGCTGATCGCCATCGACGGGCTCTACAAGACCGCCGAGGACATCGAGCCGCGCTTCATCGGCCAGTCCGTCCAGGCCTGGCTCGACGGTGACGAGCTGAAGACCGTGGCCCTCGGCTGACCCGACCTCAACGAACAAGGAAATGCATATGGCCAGAGTGATGGTGGTGACATCGGGCAAGGGCGGCGTCGGCAAGACGACGTCGACCGCGGCCCTCGGAGCGGCGTTGGCGCAGGGCGGACAGAATGTCGTCGTCGTCGATTTCGACGTCGGCCTGCGCAATCTCGACCTCGTGATGGGTGCCGAACGGCGCGTCGTCTACGATCTCATCAACGTCGTCCAGGGCGACGCGAAGCTCTCGCAGGCGCTGATCCGCGACAAGCGCATCGACACGCTGTCGCTGCTGCCGGCCTCGCAGACCCGCGACAAGGACAACCTCACGATCGAGGGCGTCGACCGCGTCATGGCCGAATTGCGCGAGCGCTTCGACTGGGTGATCTGCGACAGCCCGGCCGGCATCGAGCGCGGCGCGACTTTGGCCATGCGCCATGCCGACGTCGCCGTCGTCGTCACCAATCCGGAAGTCTCCTCGGTGCGCGATTCCGACCGTATCATCGGGATTCTCGACGCCAAGACGCTGAAGGCCGAACGCGGCGAGCGCATGGAGAAGCATCTCCTCCTCACCCGCTACGACGTCGCCCGCGCCGAGCGCGGCGACATGCTGAAGGTCGAGGACGTCCTCGAGATCCTGTCGATCCCCCTCCTCGGCATCATTCCGGAGAGCCCCGAGGTGCTGCGCGCCTCCAACACCGGCACGCCCGTCACCCTCAGCGATGCGTCGAGCGCGCCGGCCCGGGCCTACATGGACGCGGCGCGGCGGCTGAACGGCGCCGACATCCCGATGACCATTCCCGGCGACCGCAAGGGCCTGTTCGGCCGACTGTTCGGCAGGAGGGCGGCATGAGCCTGTTCGGCTTCTTCAACAAGCGCTCCACCGCGCCGGCGGCGCGCGAGCGCCTGCAGGTGCTGCTCGCCCATGAGCGCGCGACCATCGGCCAGTCCGACCTCGTCGCCGTCCTGCGCGAGGAGATCCTCGCCGTCATCGCCAAGCATGTCGCCATCGACCGCGACAAGGTGAAGGTGAAGATGGAGCGCGGCGACGTGGTCTCGACGCTGGAGGTCGACATCGAACTGCCTGTCCTTCCCAGCCAGCGGACCTTTGCCGCGGCGCATTGATCGCCGGGAGCCGACCGCGGCGTGCCGATTCGGTCTGCCGCAAGCTTCGGCTCCCATACTCCGACCATGGTCCGCAGAGGGATCATGGGCCGGCGCCGCCATCACGGCGCGTCGGCGACACAGGCCGGGCGGCCGGAAGTCGGCCATCCCGGATCAGCTTGAAAGGACCCACGCGATGAATAGAGCCGAGCTTCTGAAGCGTCTGCAGGAAGTCCAGGACGCGCCGCAGCTGAAGGGCCGCGACGTGCGCAGCATCACCGCCATGCTCGGCATGGATGCCCTGCGCAAGCATGTCGAGGTCTGCGAGGCTGCCGCCGGCCGCAGTCACTGATACCAGCGCGCTTGCGGGCGCCCCGGCCGGCCGCAGCAGCGGGCGGCCCAAGCCCCGGGCATGCGCAAGACCGATTGGCGCGACCCGTCGTTCGCTCGGCCGGCAAGGCGTCGCCCCGACGCGATAAGCTTGGCCGGGCACAACGGGATGCCGGCCGGAAAACCCGGGTCGCGCTGTCGGCCCTGTCTCCGGCCCCGTTCCCGGCAAGGCTTACGGTCGCCGGCGAAGGACGGGGCACGGGCGGATCCGTCGCCGGCCGGCCGAATTTCTTCGGTGCCGGGAGGACGCCGCCAAAGATCCAGCAGTCTTGTCAGGCTGCGATGGGGAAGGGCCTCAGCATGGCCTGTGCCTGACGCGAGCGCGGCGGATCGATACGCACGTCCGTTGCCGCGGGAACTGTCGCCGGCTTGTCGAATCCGCCGCGTCCGCCAGCCCATGATGACGTCCGTGGCGAGCACGCTGGCGCATCGGACGTGACGGCGCCTACGGGCATGTCGGCCCCTGTGCCGTGGCTCGCTGCCGAGCCCGAGGAGGGTTGGCAGGTCGCAAATAGGGATCTGGACAAAATAACCCGACGGTCCGTGCAGGGCTTTTCAGCAGGAATGGGGGCTGTCGCCGCGGAAACCCGCCGCGTCTGGCGACGCGCGGTCGGGCTTCTACGGTGCCGAAGACGTTCTGCCGCCGGCGATCGCTCCCCGGCCGCGAGCGTCGGGCGTCAGGGCCTCAGGCAGCCACCCTGGACAGGGAGATGCGCTTGCGCCGCTGCGGGTTGAGCTCGATCTCGACGGCGCTGCCGTTGCGAGACTGGTCGAACAGGACCTCGCCGACGGCGCCGGCGACCGTTGCCAGCGAACGCTCGTCGCAGTGCGACGCGACGACCAGGCCGAGGGCGCGCATGTGCGAGCGGCCGTAGCAGAAGGCGGCGAGCGAAGCCCGCTGCAGCGGCGGCAGCTGCACGACGACTTCCTGGATACGATCCGCGTTCGAGCGCAGCAGCAGGGCCAAAAGCTCCAGCGCGACGGGGCATTGGGCTTCGTTGGGAGCATAGCGGTTGTGCATCGTCCGACCTCTCTTTGGATGGCCTCTAAAATGCCGGCAATATCGTTAACGAAACATTAAGGAACGGCGCCCGGCACGACTATCACCTTGCTGTTGCGGCATAATTGCCGCAGGCGACAAGCCTGGCGATAGCCGCGAATCCGTCCAGCCAGGCGGTGCGCCTGCGCTCTTCGGGAACGTTCCGCCCTCCGGCGGCAGGAACCGGCTGCGGCTTATGCTTGCGGCGGGAAATCGCTTCACCCCTCGCGGAAAGCCCTGAACCTGCCGGTGGGCGTTAGCCCGGACCGGACGGGGCCTTGCGGCGACCGGATCGGTGCCGGGCGCCGGAAATGTCGGTCAGCCGGGCTCTGGAGCGAGGGCAGGACCGTGCAGCAGACTAAGGAAGTAATCTGAACCCATCATCGCCCGGGTGCATTCCTTGGGTCCAACCCCCGAAGGAGAGATCCATGGTGACGACAGTCGGTACCGAAACCACTTTCGAGAAACTCGTTCAGAACCTTCTCGTTCTCGAGCACGACGCCATCGCGGCCTATGACAGCACCATCGCCAAGCTCGACAACGAGACTTCGCGCACCAAGATCGCCGAGTTCAAGGACGATCACGTGGCGCACGTCGCCGAACTGACGCGGATGGCCGGAACCCTCGGCGTGGACGCGCCGACCGAAGGCGATCTCAAGCAGTATCTGACGACGGGCAAGGTCGCTCTCGCCTCGATCATCGGAGACGGCGCCATCCTGAAGGCGATGTCGACGAACGAGATCGAGACCAAGATGGCCTACGACCACGCCGCCAAGAACGCCGCGGCGCCGGCCGATGCGCAGGCCTATTTCCGCAAGGCGTATGATGACGAGAGCCGTCACAAGGCCTGGATGGACGCGAACGCCTGATCTGGCGGACGTCACGTTTTCCGCGGGACTTTCCTGCGGAAGACGTTTGGAGACGAAGAGGCCCGCCGCATCGCTGCAGCGGGCCTCCTGCTATGGGGTGGAGAGCGATCAGGCGGCCTTGGCCTTGGCGCCGCTCTTGCCCTTCGGCATCGAGGCGTTGGCGATCTGCGTCAGCAGTTCGTCGGTCTTCTTCTCTTCCTGCAGGGTCGCGTCGAGAAGCGCCGCCGCCTCGTCGTAGCCAAGCTTGGTCGCCCAGGTCTTCAGAAGGCCGTAGCGGGCGATCTCGTAGTGCTCGAGCGCCTGTGCGCAGCCGATCAGCACGTCGTCGCTCGCCTCGGTGCCCGCGAAATCCTCGAGATCCTCGTCCATCTCGTTCATCAGGCCGACAGTCGCCTCGCAGGTCTTGGCGCGGGGCGTCTTGCCGATCAGCTCGAAGACCTGCGCCAGACGCTCGACCTGGTTCTGCGATTCTTCGCCATGGGTCTTGAAGGCCGCCTGCAGCTCGGGCGACTGCGCCGCCTTGGCAGCCTTCTTCTGCGCCTTCACCGAGGCCTTCTCAGCGTAGTAGACGTCCTTGAGGGTCTCGTAGAAGGCGTCTTCGAGGGTCTTTTCCTTGGCCATGTGAAATCTCCGTGATCGTCGCCGCAAAACGCGGCCGATGGACTCGCAGAAGCATCCAATGGGCGTCGCGGTTCCCGGTTTGCCGGCCACTTCTCGCTTGGCACCCTACCGATTCAGCGGCGTGCCCGTGCTGCTGCCGCCATCGCGTCCTCGGCTTCCCGCCGCGACTCGGAGCCGGCTGGCGTCTTCCAGGACGGATGGGCGAGCTGAGCGGGGAACCAAGCGTTTGCAGCGCACTTAACCCGGCACGTTCCTCCCGCACGCGAGATCCCCCTTGAGCCAGTCGTCCACCGCCATCAACGCCTTTCCTTCTACGCCCCGCGCCCGTCGTTCCCGGATCGAGACCGGCCGCCCGTTTCCCCTCGGCGCGACCTGGGACGGGCGCGGCGTCAACTTCGCCATCTTCTCGGCCAATGCCACGAGGGTCGAGCTCTGCCTGTTCGATATTCTCGGCGAGCGCGAGGTCGAGCGCATCGAAATGCCGGAATATACCAGCGAGGTCTTCCACGGCTATCTGCCCGAGGCCCGTCCCGGTCAGGTCTACGGCTATCGGGTGCATGGTCCGTACGAGCCCGACGTCGGGCACCGGTTCAATCCGAACAAGCTCCTCCTCGATCCCTATGCCAAGCAGCATCTCGGCGAGGTGAAGTGGGATCCGGCGCTGTTTGGCTACACGATCGGCTCGCCCGACGGCGATCTCTCCTTTGACGAGCGCGACAGCGCCGCCTTCGTGCCAAAATCGCGCGTCGTCGACGAGGCCTTCACCTGGGGCGATGAGCGCCGTCCGAATGTCCCGTGGGAGCGGACGATCTTCTACGAGACCCACGTGAAGGGTTTCACCCAGCGCCATCCCTCGGTTTCCGACGCCGATCGCGGCAAGTTCGCCGGCCTGATGAACCCGGATGTCATCGCCTATATTCGCAGCCTCGGCGTCACCTCGGTGGAATTCATGCCCGTCCACTCCTTCGTCGACGACAGCTACCTCGTCGAAAAGGGGCTGAGAAACTACTGGGGCTACAACACGCTCGGCTTCTTCGCGCCGGACCCGCGCTATCTCGCCAGCCCCTTCGTCAACGAATTCAAGGAAATGGTCTCGACCTTCCACCACGCCGGCATCGAGGTGATCCTTGACGTCGTCTACAACCACACGGCCGAAGGCAATGAGAACGGCCCGACGCTGTCCTTCAAGGGCATCGACAATGCGAGCTACTACCGGCTGATGCCGGGCGAGCCGCGCTACTACATCAACGACACGGGCACCGGGAATACCGTCAATACCAGCCACCCCCGCGTCATGCAGATGGTGACGGACAGCCTGCGCTACTGGGCCGGCGAGATGCGGGTGGACGGATTCCGCTTCGACCTCGCGACGATTTTGGCCCGCGAGCCGAACGGCTTCAGCGAGGAGTCGAGCTTCCTCCACGCCTGCCAGCAGGATCCGCTGCTGAGCCAGGTGAAGCTCGTTGCCGAACCCTGGGACTGCGGTCCCGGCGGCTACCAGGTCGGGCGGTTCCCGCCCGGCTGGGCCGAGTGGAACGACGGCTACCGCGACACCGTCCGCTCCTTCTGGCGTGGCGACGAAGGCAAGGTCGCGGCCGTGGTCTCGAAGATCAGCGCCTCGGCCGATCTCTTCGACAAGCGCGGTCGCAAGCCTTGGGCCTCGGTCAATTTCCTCACCGCGCATGACGGCTTCACGCTCCACGACCTCGTCTGTTTCAACGACAAGCACAATGAGGCGAACGGCGAGGACAACCGCGACGGCCACTCCCACAATCTCTCGAACAACTACGGCGTCGAGGGCCTGTCGGATGATCCCGAGCTGAACGAGCTGCGCTTCCGCCAGCTGCGCAACTTCTTCGGCACCCTCATGTTTTCGCGTGGCACGCCGATGATCCTGGCCGGTGACGAGTTCGCCCGCACCCAGAACGGCAACAACAATGCCTACGCCCAGGACAACGAGATCGGCTGGATCGACTGGGATGTCACGCCGGAGGGCGTCGGCCTGGCGGAGTTCGTGAAGAAGCTGATCATGGTCCGCCAGTCGCTGCCGATGTTGCGGCGAGGGCGCTTCCTGCACGGTACCTACGACGAGGAGCTCGGCGTCAAGGACGTGGCCTGGCTGGCGACATCCGGCGAGGAAATGTCGGAAGCCGAATGGAGCGATTCCGGCACCCGCTGCTTCGGCGTGCTCCTCGACGGACGCGCCCAGTCGGAAGGCATCCGCCGCCCCGGCAACGACGCGACGATGCTGATGATCCTCAACGCCCACCACGACGTGGTGAACTTCGTCCTGCCGGAAGCCGCCGGTGGCCGGCGCTGGCGGTGCGTCATCGATACCAACCTTCCCGACCGCGAGGAACTCGAGCCGTTCGATTTCGGGACCGAATACATGATGACGGGCCGCTCCTTCCTCGTCTTCCTGTTGGAGCCGGCAAAGGGCGACGCCTCGACCGAGGCGGCGCGACGTTCTTTCGTCCATGTCAGCGAGACTTTTCTTCAGGCCTCGATTGACCGCGTCCATTTCGTCGCCGCATCTCCCGAGGGGGATCGGCCGGCGGAATGACGCAGGCACTCGGGACGTCCCGGGCGCGAGTCGGGCGGCGGCATGACAAGTCAGCTGTCAGGTACCGCCCGGCATGTCCCGGGTGACATCCGGAAGAACACGTCGCGGCTGTGTTTTACTTCAGGAACTGTCGTGGCGTGCTGCCGTTTCCTCGATTGTGGGCAATAACAAAGGGACTACTGGGATGAAACGGATTTCCTCTCTCTTTATCGCAGCGACCATGACGGCAGCCGCCACGGCTCCTGCCTTTGCCGACTGCGCGGCTGACATTGCTTCCCTCAAGGCGAAGGAGACCACGGCATCGACGACGGCCGAGGGCGGCAAGACCACGAATTTCGACGCTTCAGCCGGCTCGGCGATGGCGCCGAGCACAGGTCCCATCTCCAAGGACGGCACCGTCGCGCCTCTTGGCACGGCCGACGCCGCTGCCCCGGCGGCGGGGGATGCATCGTCCACAGCGGCGACCTCTGCAACGGCGGCAACGCCTTCAACGGAGGCGACTGCCTCCGCGAGCGGCGGCACGACCACGACGCCCGGACAGTCGGCGACGGGCGGCGAGATCTCGAAGGATGGCAGCTCAGCGCCGCTGGAGACGGCTTCCGGCGGAACCGGTGCACAGATCGCGACGTCCGGCCAGGATGTCGCCTCGCAGCAGTCGGGTCAGGCACCGGCGGCAAGTTCTGCCGAGGTGACCGCCGCTCTCGAGAAGGCTCAGACCGCTGCCGATGCCGGCGACGAGGCGGCATGCCAGGCGGCGCTCAAGCCTATCATGGGCTGAGCTTGGTCTGATCTGCCTGAAGTCCGTGGCAGCGTTTGGCGATGGCTCCGGCGGGGGGAGCGGCCCATGCCACTCCTCGCCGGACTGGCACATCGGTCCCGCTGACCCCAGTCGGTCGGCACGACGCAACGACCAGGGCGGGTCCCAAGGATCCGCCCTTCTTTATGAATTTCAGAACGCATCCATGACGATCGGCCGGTCCGTCCTTGAGACCCCTTGGGAAATCCGATTCGATTGAGCGGGGAGCGCTTTCGCCTGAGGACCCCGAGCGTTCGGGGCCTCGGACGCGTCCATACCGTCCATCGGCGACATCACGGCGATCGGGCTGCTGGCGCAGGCGCAGTTCAGCGAGAGTCAGTCGCGGGGCTTCAGCGGGGTGATTCCACCCTCGTCATTGTCCGGAATGGCCCCGGCTTCGCTGTCCGTCGTGGCATTGGCCAGAGCCTCGGCATGGAAGTCCGGGTCGGGCGAATCCTTTGCCCCGACGAGGGTGTCCGAAGGACGCGGCGTTTGGCCTGCCTCCGGCACCCTGTCGTTTTCGGTTGCCGAGTTCCGGGAGAAGACGTGCGGGTCTGTCATGGAATTTCCTTTGGCGGCGCGCCGTTTGCGCTCGTTCATCTGGGATAACCGCAGGTCGCGCGAAGTGTTCCGGTCGCAGACCGGTCGCAGCCGAACGCCGATGGAAAGCTACGGGCACGGCGGCTGGAGCCATGACTTCGCTCATGCCGATCCTGACGACAGGTCACAAGTACTGCGCCGGCTTATTAACTTCTGCTGCGGGCTGGGCCGACGAGCGCTGCTGCCCAGCGGCCTGCTGGAGTTTTCCGCTGCCCCGCAGCCAATGTCCGGCCGACGCGTCCATGCGCCGTTGGCGCGCGTGCCCGACGACGGATCGCAGACTTCGGCCGGCTCGCGCCATCGAGGCAACCAGCCTTTTTACCTGGACGCCGGACTTTGCCTGTCGGCGCGTCGGATCGGGGGAGGCAGGGGGCCCGTCGTAGCCGGTGTCGCCGGACGGCGGAGCAGCCGAGTGCGCCCGCCTGCCCGCGGGCCCGATCGTCTATGCGAGAGCTAAGCGGTGAGACGCGACAGAAATGCGCGGGTGTCGGGCCGGGCGATAACAGACTCGATCAGCGTGATCAGGTCCGGTTCCTGAACCATCCCGGCGGCATCCTTCGCGTCGATCCAGCAAAGATCCCTTTGGCCCTTTTCCTTCCATGCGCCGAGCTGCCCTTCGACGCCCATCAGGAAGACGCTGACCGAGGTGAGCCGGAAATCGCGCTTGGTGCGACGCCAATAGGTGTACCGGCCGACGGCATTCTTCAGCACCCGTCCCTTGAGGCCCGCTTCCTCTTCGGCCTCCTTGGCCGCGGCCCGGTGATCCTTGAGGCCCTTCATCGACCAGCCCTTGGGAATGATCCAGCGGCGCGTTTCCCGCGAGGTCACGAGAAGCAACTCGATGACGCCGGCTTCCGTCAGCCGCATCGGCAGCGCCGCGACCTGACGTCCTGACTTAGCGCCCATGGCGACACGGGGCCTTCGTCCCGGACGGCTGACCGCCTGTGTCGGGATCGGCCAACCTCACCGCCGTCTCGACCCGATACGCTTGCCGTCCTGTCCGAAGGCATGCAGCGCGGCGGCGGCGAAGAAGATCCCGGCGGGCTCGAGGCCGGCGATCATGGGCAGAAGCGTGAATTTTCCGCAGCCGGACGGTCCGACGAGGACGAGAGTCTCGCCGTCCGCGATGTCGCACGAGATGCCGCGCCCGGTGTCCTTCTCGTCGCAGCTTGCGACTCGACGAGGCCCTTGACGAACCCTCGCTGCCTGAGAAGCACGGCGAGAACCGGTGGCAGGATCGCGTAGATCGCCGTCACCATCACGAGTTCCACGGCGTCTGCGCAGGGCGATTCCCGGCGACAGAGGCCCGCTCGTCAGGCCGATCAGGCGCAGGCCGGACGCTCGGCAGGTCACTGATGTCATTCGGCGGACGTTGCCGGCACCCGGCGTTCCCCCAAGCCGTAGAAGCGAACCGCGTTCGCCCCGAAGATGGCTGCCATCCCGTCCGGGCCGAAATGGCGGCCGAGCAGGGCGCGGGCGGCATTGCTGACGTCGCCGTAGGTCGCGGCGAGTGTCGACACCGGCCAGTCGCTGCCGAACATCAGCCGGTCCGCGCCGAAGACAGCGGCGACGTGGTCGACGAACGGTTCCAGGTCGGCCAGCGCCCAGTCGGCCCTGGCTTCCGTCACCATGCCGGAGACCTTGCAGGAGACGTTGGGAAAGGCGGCGACGGCGGCAATATGCTCCCGCCACGGGTCGAGGGTGCCCGCGGCGATCGCCGGCTTGGAGATGTGGTCGACGACGGCGCGAAGGCCGGGCGTCGCCTCCAGCGCTTCCACCACGTGCGGCAGGTGGCGCGGGAAGGTGAGGATGTCGAAGGCCAGACCCGCCTCCGCCACCGCGGCAAGGCTTTGGAGCACCCTCGGCCGCAGGATCCAGGCGTCGTCGTCGAGATCTTGCAGCATGGGTCGCAGGCCGACGAACCACGGGTTCTGGCGGAAATGGCCGAGCCGTTCCGGAAAGGCGGCGTCGTCCATGTCGAGCCAGCCGACGACGCCGGCGATGAAGTCGGTCTCGGCGGCAAGCGCGAGCAGGAACTCGGTCTCCGCCTCGGTTTCCGCCGCCTGGACCACCACGGTGCGGTCGATGCCGGCGCGGGCCATCAGCGGGCGCAACTCGTCCGGAAGAAAATCGCGCAGCAGCGGCGCGACATGCGGCCCCATCCAGCCGTAATCGCCGCGGTCGATTTTCCAGAAATGCTGGTGGCTGTCGACCGTCATGCCACTGCCGCTCATGCTCATGGCCAAGAGACACCCTTTCGCGGGAAAATATTGCCGGGGAGCGGGCGCTCACCGGGTTTGCCGTGGACGCTGTCGTCGGGGATGGCGAGGCGGTGCCCGGTCAGCCGCCGGTTGACGATCGTGGACATGATGAAGCCTTGCGCGAGGAAGAGGAAGAAGCCGGCGTCACGCGATCGGCGGGATCAGGCCGTCGTCTTCCAGCGTCTGCCAAAGCGCCTCGGGGATCGGCATTTCGAACCAGGCGACGTTCTGCTGCACCTGGGCCGCGGTCTTTGCGCCGATGACCACATTGGTCGCGGCGGGATGGCGCAGCGGGTACTGGATCGCGGCGGCTGGCAGCGGCACGTCGAAGCTGCGGCAGGCGGCTTCGAGCCGCTCGACCTTGGCCAGCACCTCCGCCGGCGCGTCGACATAGTTGAACTTCTTGCGGCCGGAGGACGATGCGAGGATGCCGGAGTTGAACACGCCGCCGATGACGAGGTCGACATCACGCTTCAGCGCCAGCGGCAGAAAGGTTTCCGCGGCATCGCCGTCGAGGAGGGTGTGGCGGCCCGCGAGCAGGCAGATGTCGAGATCGGCCTCGTCCATCGCGTCGCGGATCACCTGCCATTCGTTGACGCCGAGGCCGAAGCCGGCAATCAGCCCGGCTGCCTTCAGCTCCTCCAGCGCCCTGAAGCCGCCGCCCTTGGTGAGGGCCGACCAATGATGCTCGTGCAGCTCGCCATGGGTGACGCGGCCGATATCGTGCACGAAGAGGATGTCCAGCCGGCCGAGCCCCGTGCGCTGGCGGGAATCGTCGTATGACCGCAGCATCGCGTCATAGGAATAGTCGAAGACCTCGCGGAACGGCAGGCCGTTGTGCCAGCCCGAATCGAACTCGTTCTTGGGCGGTTCCGGCGGCAGGGTGCGGCCCGGCCGATCGAAGCTCATCAGCCGGCCGACCTTCGTCGACACGTGAAAGCTTTCGGGATCGGCCTCGCGCAGCAGCTCTCCGACGAGATGCTCGGCGCGGCCCAGCCCGTACATCGGTGCCGCATCGAAATGCCGGATGCCGGCATCCCAGGCGGCCTTGAGCGCGGCGCGCGCGTCCTCGAGCGCCACCGGCGCGTAGAGCCCGCCCAGCGGCGCCGTGCCCATGCCGAGGAGGGTCAGCTCGATGTTGGCGCGCTTGAGACGCTTCTTGTCGGTTGCCTTCACGGGAATGCCTTTCAGCTACAGTCGTGCGCGCGTCTTGCGGCACGTCCAAACAACAGGGGCGACGCCCGCAAGCAGGGTCGCTCGGACGCTTTGGCGGGCCTGATCGACCCGGCCGAATGGGGCGCCGCCGCGGAGCGGCGGTGTGCGAGCGTGCCGAGGCCTCGGCGATCCGCCGATCGACGGCGACGGTGGGGGTCGGCGCGACAGAAACGGTCGCGTCGCGATAGAACGACGGCGCCGCCGGCAATGTAAAGCCCTGACGGGCTCAGGTCTGCCCTGGGTCAAGCAGGGAGCATCCTGCCTCTCCGCCGGGTTACTCGCCATACGGTACGGCGATCACGGCGATGACGTCGTCGCGGCGCACGAGCCCTTGTCCGTGAACGCAGAGAAGAATGCCGCCGAGAGGAGCTCGAAGGGGCTGGGGGGCGCGGTCGGCCCGGTCGACAAAGTGAAGGCGACCGATCACCGTTCCCTCTGCGACCGACCTGCCGATCTCGACCATCGGCTCATAGGTGCCGAGATCGTCGGCATGGAGGTAGGCCTGCGGGCCCGGGACCACGAGCCGCCGCCCCGGCGCTGCCGGCGGGAGATCGGCCGCCGAGAGATGGCCAAGATGCGCGAGCAGCCGGAGCAGCCCGTCCCGCGTCAGTCCCATCGTGCCGGGGCTGATTGCCGCGCTCCCACCCAGCTCGCTCGACACCATCAGCCTGCCTGACCGCTCGACCACGTCGTCGAGCATCTGCCCGGCATGGGGTTCGCGGATCACGACGGTGAACGGCGCGCCGAAACTGTCGGCCGCCGCGAGACATCGACGCGTCAGCTCCCCGTCGGCCTGCTCGTGAACCAGCGTGCAGGGCGCAAACAGGAGCGAACGCCCGCCCGAGTGAATGTCGTAGACGGCATCCGCGCGGGGCACGAGCTCCGACACCACGAGGGCGGCGAGCCGCTGCGTCAAGGATCCCCGGGGATCGCCGGGGAACTCGCGGTTGAGGTTGCGCCCGTCGACGGGGGAAAGCCGCGCCCCGGCGAGGACGGCCGGCAGGTTCAATGCCGGCACGATGATGACCGAGCCGGTGATCCCGGCCGGATCCAGCGAGTGGGCAAGGGCCGACAATCCCGTGATGCCCTCGTATTCGTCACCATGGTTGCCGCCGAGGAGAAGCGTGCACGGCCCCTCTCCGTTGCGGAACAGGTAGACGGGAACGCGCAGGTCCTGCCAGGCGCTGACATTCGTCGAGTTCGGCAGATGAAGGTAGCCGGCCTGTCGCCCGTCGCGATCCCAGTCGATATCGATGGCGCTCATGGCGTGCGTCTCACGCGTCGGCTCGGATGAGCGGCATGATGCGATCCGGCGCAAAATTGCTCCCGCACAGGACGACGACGCTGCGCTGCCCCGCGAGGCGGTGGGCAAGGCTGCGGTATCCGGCCATCGCCAGGGCCGCCGCGCCTTCGACCACCTGGCGCTCGTTCAGCGCGATCGAGGCGATCTCGGCGACGATCGCGTCCTCGTCGCAGACGACGACCTCGTCGATGACGGCCATTGCGAGGGGCAAGGTCATGCTGTCCTCGTCGAGGCCGCCGGCGACGCCGTCGGCGATGGTGTCGCGGTGCTCCGTCTCGACGATCCTGCCCGCTTCCATGGAGGCTGCCAGCGCCATCGATGCCGCCGCACTGACGCCGATGACGCGGGTCCGGGGGCTGAACGCCTTCAGCACGGAGCCGATGCCGCTGATGAGGCCGCCGCCGCCCATCGAGACGAACACGTTGTCGATCCGCTCCGCCTGTTCGAGCAGTTCGAGGGCGATCGTTCCCTGTCCGGCGATGATGTCCCGGTCGTTGTAGGGCGAGACGTAGACGAGGCCGCGGGCGCGCGCCAGTTCCTGCGCATGCCGCTCCGCTTCCCCGGCCTCGTCCCCATGCAGGACGACCTCGACGGCGAAGGAGCGGATCCTCGCGAGCTTGCCCGGCGAGACCGACCGCGGCAGCACGACGGTCAGGCTCTGGCCGATGGACGACGCCGCCATTGCGGCACCGATGCCGTGGTTGCCGGACGAGGCCGTGATCAGCGCCTGACCGGGGTCCACCGCCGTCATCTTCGCGGCCGCCCCGCGGATCTTGAAGGATCCGGTGATCTGGAAGTTCTCGGCCTTGAACGCGAGTTCCTCACCGCCCCTTTCCCGCGAGGGCAGGAGGGGGGTCTGGTAGATGAACGGACGGATCCGGGAGCGGGCCTGGACCGCGTCGGCGGCGGTAGCGGTGATGATGGGGTTCATGGATCGTGTCCCCTAGCGTGGTGTAGCTGACGGCGTCACACGTCGGTTCCGGCCAGGCCGGGTTGATCAGCGCGTCATTGCTGGCAGGCTGACGAGAGGATCATCGCTCAAGGGTGCAACGGATTCCAGCGTCATGTACCTCGCCCGCTGCACGGCCCACTCGTCATTCTGCTCGAGCAGCAGAGCGCCGACGAGACGCAGGATGGCCTCGTCGTTCGGAAAGATGCCGACGACGTCGGTGCGCCGCTTGATCTCCCCGTTCAGCCGCTCGATGGGGTTGATGCTGTGCAGCTTGGCGCGATGCTCCCTGGGGAAGGTCATGTAGGCCAAGACATCCTCTTCGGCGCCGTCGAGGATGGCGGCGAGCTTGGGCACCTTCGGCCGGATCTGGTCGGCGACGGAGCGCCATTGCAGGCTTGCGGCCTCGGGCGTCTCCTGGGCGAAGGCGGTGGCGATGAAGGCCGACACCACCCGGCGTCCGCTCTTGCCGGCATGGGCCAGCACGTTGCGCATGAAGTGCACCCGGCATCGCTGCCATGTCGCCGTCAGGACCTTGGTGACGGCCGCCTTGATGCCCTCGTGCGCATCGGACACGACGAGCTTCACGCCGCGCAGGCCGCGCCGGGTCAGCTTGCGCAGGAATTCGGTCCAGATCGGTTCGGCTTCCGAGGTGCCGACCTCCATGCCGAGCACCTCGCGCCGGCCATCGGCGTTGACGCCGACGGCGATGATCACTGCGACCGAGACGATGCGCCCGCCGCGGCGGACCTTCAGGTAGGTCGCGTCGATCCAGAGATAGGGCCAGTCGCCCTCGATCGGCCGTTCGAGGAAGACCTTCACCTTGCCGTCGATCTCTTCGCAAAGCCTCGACACCTGGCTCTTGGAGATGCCGTCCATGCCCATCGCCTTGACCAGGTCGTCGACCGAACGGGTCGAGATGCCCTGGACATAGGCTTCCTGGATCACGGCCGTCAGGGCCTTCTCGGCCATGCGCCGCGGCTCGAGGAAGCCGGGAAAGTAGCTGCCCTTGCGCAGCCTGGGAATGCGCAGCTCGACGGTGCCGGCACGGGTATGCCAGTCCCTGTCGCGATAGCCGTTGCGCTGGGCGAGGCGCTCGGCGCTCTTCTCGCCATAGCCGGCGCCGGTCGCATTGCCGACCTCCAGTTCCATCAGCCGCTCGGCGGCAAAGCCGATCATCTCGCGCAACAGATCGGCGTCCGGGGTCTTCTCCAGAAGGCTGCGCAGGCTCATCATGTCGTCGGTCATCAGGGGATCTCCGGTTGCGGTTAGGTCTCGCAACCCAAGCCTAACCGGAAACCGCTGGTGACCACCGCGTCGCCAATCCCGTCCTACAGCGCAATCAAAGGCGCGGGCGAGATCGGCGACGCTACCGTCGAGCTACACCACGGGCGGGGACACGACCGGTTCATGTGTCACTCATGCATTGGAACGAAGGAACGGGGGAACGAAAGAACGGGGAACTGGAAGAACGGAAGAACGGGGGACCGGGGACCGGTTTCGGCCTTCAGGGAGCGGGAGGCGGCGGGAACGGAACGGGCGCGGCCGACGCGTTCGGCCCAGCCGGGTGTCGGACGGTGGCGATCGCGACCATGAGCGCGGCGGTGACCATGAGGCCGGGAGCGAGAAGGCGACGGGTCCTGCGCCCTGCGGCACGCTCGGGGCGGCGGCCGAAACAAACCAGCGATAAGAGGAGCCACGGACGGGGATTCCCCTCGCAGAGCAGGACGCCGGCGGGTTCGCCCGCTCGTGGTTGGCTGGTCATCGTGGATCCATTCGGCCGGCAGCTTTCAAAAACCCTTCGGCGACGCGCTCAGGACACCACGTTCCTGATGAAGCGGACGGGAACCGATCCCGTATTGGCGTAGGAGTAGGTCTGGGTGGTGGGGTAAGCTGCATAGGAGCCCGCCGGATGCTGCTGGACGCCTTCGGCCAGAAGGAGGTCGAGCACGCCCTCGGTCACGAACACCATCTCGTGCCATCCCTGCGGGTCGGGCTCGGCGTCGTATCGGTCTCCGGGTCCGAGGGACCAGAGCCACATCTGCGTCTCGGTCGTGGCCGGGGCGGAGCAGAGCAGCACCGCCATGCTGCCGGGCGCCTCGCCCCGCCACGTGACCTCGTTGATGTCGGCGCGCGATTCCCGCGCCGGATCGCGGACGAGATCGACGAAGCCGACACCCATTGCGGCCGCCAGTTTGTCGAGGCTGGAAAGGCTGATGTTCGCTTCCCCGTTCTCGACCGACACGATCATGCGCCGGCTGATGCCGGACGCCTTGGCAAGCGCGGCCTGGCTGAGGCCCGCCGCCTGGCGCAGCCGGCGCAGATTGTCGGAAACGTGGGCCAGCACGTCGCCCCCCTCTTGACTGCGCAATATAGTGCTCATAGGGTCCCTCTAACTCAGACGTATTTGCACTTCAACAGTTTTTCTTCCGGTATTCCATGAATAGTGGCTCCGGATTGCCTGTACGCGTACCGATGATGAAGTGAGACGGAAGATGACGATCCAGCCTCCGATGGTATTCGACGACGCCGCCATCCAAAGTATAATAGGCAAGATCGATATGCGCACCGCCTTGGTGGGCATGTTTCGCGCCCTTGCTGGCGGCTCTGCGACGCAGCCGGCCCAGACGCTCAGTCTCTTCCCCCACGATGGCGGCGATTTCATTACCTATCTCGGCGTTCTGGCCAGCGAGAAGGTCTTCGGCGCCAAGCTGTCCCCCTACATCCCGGGTGACGGCAAGGCCTTGGTTACTGCCTGGACCGTGCTCATGTCGATGGAGACGGGCGCGCCCTTGCTCCTCTGCGACTCCAAACGCCTGACGACCGAGCGCACGGCCGCGACGACCGCGCTTGCCGTCGATCTTCTCGCGCGCAAAAATGCCGGCATCCTGACGGTCGTCGGCACCGGCGCCGTCGGTCTTGCGCATCTTCGCCATGCCGAGGGGGTGCGACCGTGGCGCGAGGTGCGCCTGTGTTCGCCCTCGGCGGGCCGCAAGCCCGGCCTTCCCGACAAGCTTGCCGACGGCACGCCCGTCGTCACCTTCACCGATGCCGACAAGGCGGCGTCCGGCGCCGACGTGGTCATGCTCTGCACCTCGTCCGGAACCCCCGTCATCGATGTCGGCCGGCTGCCCGGCGGCGTCCTCGTCACCTCCATCAGCACCAACGTCGCCAATGCGCGCGAAATCGATCCGGCGGCCCTCTCCGGGCTCGACGTGTACTGCGACTATCGCGCCACCACTCCGGCATCGGCAGGGGAGATGAAACTGGCCGCGGCGGCCGGAACCTGGAGCGCCGACTGCCTGCTGGGCGACCTGCCCGAACTCGTCACCGGGCGCGCGACGCTGCCAAGCCGGACAAGGCCCGCCTTCTTCCGCTCGATCGGCCTTGGTCTCGAAGACATCGCGGCGGCCGCCGCCGTGCTCGCAGCCGCCCGCACCTGATCCCAATCCACCCATCGAAGGAGTGCCCCATGAAGATCCGCGACTTTGGCGTCGAGATCTGGATGAACCGCTACGAGACGCAGTGCGAGTGGAACCTCGCCGAGACCTGCGTCGAGTCGCTGACGGTCGACGAGTTGCTCAAGATGGCGGGCAAGACGGACAGCATCCTCGGCGAGCTCCTCCCGATGAAGCTGACCTACGGGGCCATCGAGGGGAGCGAGCGGCTCCGCCGGCTGGTGGCGGGGCTCTATGAAAAGCAGGAGCCCGGCAACGTCACCATCACGCACGGCGCGATCGGCGCGAACGCCCTCGTCTACGAAACCCTGGTCGAGCCGGGCGACCGCGTGATCTCGGTGCTGCCGACATACCAGCAGCACTATTCCATCCCGGAAAGCTACGGCGCGGACGTCCAGATCCTGAAGCTGAGGGAGGAAAACGGCTTCCTTCCGGACCTCGAGGAACTGCGCCAGCTCGCCACGCCGGGCACGAAACTCATCGCCATCAACAACCCGAACAACCCGACCGGATCGTTGATGGACCGGGCGTTCCTCGAGGCGATCGTCGACATCGCGCGGGATTGTGGTGCCTGGGTCCTGTGCGACGAAGTCTATCGCGGCATCGACCAGGCTGGCGACGGTTCGACGGCTTCCCTCGCCGACCTCTACGAGCGGGGCATCAGCACGGGGAGCATGTCGAAGGCCTATTCGCTGGCCGGACTGCGGCTGGGCTGGGTCGTGGCGCCGCGGGAGCTGATCCACGCCGTTTCGGTCCACCGCGACTACAACACGATCAGCGTCGGGATGCTGGACGACCACTTCGCGGCGATCGCGCTCGAGAACCGGGACAAGATCCTCGCCCGCAACCAGGCCATCACGAGGACCAACCTGGCCATCCTGTCCGACTGGGTCGATGCCGAGCCGCTGATTTCCTGGACGAAGCCGAAGTCCGGCACCACGGCGCTCCTGAAGTACGACCTGCCGATGTCGTCGGAGGCGTTCTGTGTCCGGCTGCTGGAGGAGACCGGGGTGATGCTCACTCCCGGCAGCGCGATGGACATGGAGGGGTACCTGCGCATCGGCTACGCCAACAGCGACCACGTTCTGCGCGAAGGTCTCGCCCGGATGTCGCGGTTCCTGCGCGAACGCCGCGCCGCGGCCGCCTGACACCGCGATCCGTTCATCGAAATCTCGGGGGCGCCCCCGGGAAAAGCCACAACCCAAGCAAGGAGTGCAGCATGAGACTGCTTTTGACCGCGCTGACATTGGCCCTCATGGCGGGCACCGCCGGGGCAGAGGACCTCCGCATCGGCAGCAGCGCCGACTACCCGCCGTGGGAGTCGGTCGATGCTTCGGGCTCGATCGTCGGCTTCGACAAGGATATCGGCGACGAGATCTGCAAGCGGATCGGCGCCACCTGCGCGTGGGAGAACCAGGCCTTCGACGGTCTGCTCCCGGGCTTGCAGGTCGGCAAGTTCGACCTCGTCATTTCCGGCATCTCCATCAACGAAGAGCGCGCCCAGAAGGTGGATCTTTCGGTCGCCTATGCGGATGCTCCAAACACGATCGTCGTGCCGGCGGGAAGCGACGCAGCGTCCGCCAAGACCGCGGCGGAGCTGGTGGAGAAGCTGGCGAGCGCGGCGATCGGCGTGCAGACGGGGTCGACCCACGAGCAGGTGATCCGGGCGCATTTTCCGGGCGCCGACGTGCGCGTCTACGACCGCCCGGACCAGATTGCCGACGACCTGACGGCCGGACGCATCGAGGCGGGCCTGATGGAACGCTCCGCCTGGGATCCCCTGATCAAGGACCGCGGCGCCGACAAGCTCGTCTATGCCGGTCCGCTCCTGACGAGCGCCGACTTTCCCGAGTTCGGCAAGGGCCAGGGCGTCGCCATGGGCAAGGGAAAGGCCGAGCTGAAGGCGAAGGTCGACGGCGCCGTGACCGCCATGCTGGCGGACGGCACCATCAAGACGGTCTCCGAGAAGTGGTTCGGCTACGACATCTCCAAGAAGTGACGGCGAGGGGCGGCACTGGCCGCCCCTCCCCATCGGGGACCAGCACATGGCGCATCACGCCGACATCATTGCCCATGCCCGCCGCGATCTCGCCGACCTAGTCGCCATTCCCTCGGTCAGCGCCAGGGGAGAGGGGCTGGAGGCGTGTGCGGCAAGGGTCGAGGCGCTTCTGCGCGACGCGGGATTGCAGACCGATCTCCAGCCGGGCGACGTCGCGCCGTTCGTCGTCGGCGAAACGGGACAGGGGCCCTTCACGCTGGTGATCTACAATCACTACGACGTCCAGCCGGAGGACCCGCGGGAGCTCTGGAATTCGCCGCCCTTCGAACTCACCGAAAGGGACGGAAAGCTGATCGGCCGCGGATCGGCCGACGACAAGGGCGAGTTCGTCAGCCGCCTCGCGGGCTGGCGCGCCTTCCGGGACACCCATCCCGAGCCTTTGCCATTCCGCCTGATCTGGATCGTCGACGGCGAGGAGGAGATCGGCAGCCCGTCTCTTGAACGCTTCCTCGCTTCCCGGTTTCCCGACACCAAGGCGGATCTCTGCTGGTGGGAGTACGGCGAGATCGACGCGAGCGGCCGTCCCGTCGTCCTGATGGGCTTCAAGGGCTGTGTCGCGATCGAACTGACATGCCGAACCGCGCGTGCCGATCTTCACTCCAGCCTCGGCGCGATCTTCGACAACCCTCTCTGGCGCATCGCTGCGGCCGTGGCTTCCATGCGCGATGCCTCGGGGCGCGTCCTCATCGAGGGCTTTTACGACGGCATCGAGGAAGCCGGCGCGCGCATTCGTGCCCTTGTCGGCAGTCCTCCCTTCACCCTCGACAGCATCATGGACGCGACGGGCGGCGGACGGCTCCTTCAGGGCGTCAGCGCGCAGACCTTCTACGAGCGCCTGAACCTTGCTCCCTGCCTCAATGTCAACGGCATTCATGGCGGATACGACGGCGAGGGCGCCAAGACCGTCCTGCCCGCGACGGCGGGGGCCAAGCTCGACTTCCGCCTCGTCCCGGGACAGGACCCGAAGGCGATCGCCGAACTCGTCCGGCGCCATCTCGGCACGGCCGGCTTCGCCGACGTCGTCATCACCGTGCTCGACGACGAGATGCTCGGCGTTCGCAGCGACCCCTCGCACTGGGCGGTCGAGCTGGGCACGGCGCTTCTCGAGGAGTGGTTCGGCAGGAAGCCCGTTCTCCAGCCGAGCTCGCCTGCCTCCGGTCCGGCCTACGCCTTTGTCCGGGACATGGGCGCGACCCTGTTCGGCGCCGGCATCACCCATCACGGCGCGATGCTGCACTCGCCCGACGAGAACATTCTGATCGACCAGTTCGAGCGGATGATCGGCTTCTCCGCGGCCTTCTTCGACGCCCTCGCGACGCGGTTCCGCTCTTCCGCCGAACAACCGCCGCCGATCGCGGCCTCCTCATGATCGAAGCCGTCGTTCAATACTCGCCGCAGCTCCTGCACGGCCTCGGACTGACGCTCGTCGTCGCTCTCGGCAGCTTCGTCGTCGGGTTTCTGGTGGCGGTGGTGCTTGCACCGGCGGCCGTCTATGGCCGCCCGGCGGTGCAAAAGCTCATCGCGGGATATGTCGGCCTCATCCGCGGCCTTCCCGAGCTCCTGGTCATCTTCCTCGTTTTCTATGGGGGAACGGTATTTCTCACCTGGCTCGTCGGGGATTATGTCGAGGTGAATGCGCTGACGGCCGGCATCGTCGCCCTGTCTGCCGTCTCGTCGGCCTACCTGACGGAGATCCTGCGGGGGGCGCTGGTCAGCGTTTCCGAGGGGCAGTGGGAGGCGGCGCTCGGGCTCGGCCTGCGCCGGTGGCGCGCCTTCCGCCTGGTGGTGCTGCCCCAGATGATGATACGCGCGCTTCCGGGCCTTGGAAACCAGTGGCTCGTGATCCTCAAGGAGAGCGCGCTGGTCTCCGTGGTCGGCCTGGAAGAGCTGATGCGCAAGTCGGTCGTTGCGGCAGGCGCCACCCACCAGCCCCTCGCATTCTACCTCACCGCCGCTGCCCTCTACGTCATGGTCACGGGGGTTTCGACGCTGCTGATCAATGCGTACCGCCTGCGCCTAACCCCCCATACGCGGTGACGCCATGTCCATCGAACTTTTCGGTCCGGCCTTCCTGGCGATCAAGAACGGCTTTCTCCTCACGCTGATGATCACCCTGGCAAGCTTTGCCCTGGGTCAGCTCCTGGCACTGCCGCTCGCCCTCGCGCTCCTGTCGCGCAAGCGCTGGATCCGGCATCCCGCGGCAACCTACACCTTCCTCGTCCGCGGTAGCCCGCTGCTCGTTCAGCTCTTCCTCGTCTACTACGGCCTCGGCCAGGTGGAGGCCGTTCGGGACAGTTTCCTCTGGCCCGTCCTCAGGAGCGCCCTCTCCTGCGCGATCCTGACCATCGGACTGAACTCGGCGGCCTACATGGCCGAGCTTCTGGCCGGCGCGATGCGCCAACTTCCCGAAGGCCAGACGGAAGCCGGGCAGGCGCTCGGCCTGCGCAGATCCACCATGCTGTTGAAGATCGTCCTGCCGCAGGTCTACCGCGCGATTCTCCCGGCGATCTCGAACGAGCTTATCCTCGTTATGAAGGGCTCGACGCTGGCCAGCGCCGTGACGGTCCTGGAGATGACGGCGGCCGCGAAGGCCTTCGTCACTCGGACCTACGCGCCCTTCGAGACCTTCCTGGTCGCAGGCGCGGCCTACCTCCTCCTCGGCGCGATGTTCGGCCGCCTCTTTCGCTCCATCGAAGCGCGCGTCGCCATTCCCAGCCGCTGACAGGATTCACATTATCCTCGGACCGAACAGGCCGTCAAAGCACTGCAAGCTGATCGCCATCCCTGTTCGGAACGGATCAATCCAGCGGTGATGGGAAATCGGTGATGGGAAACGGCGAGGCGCCTTGGTGCACCCGACTGGATTCGAACCAGTGACCTCTGCCTTCGGAGGGCAGCGCTCTATCCAGCTGAGCTACGGGTGCGTCACGGACGCCGGGGCGAACGGGCAAGTGATGAGGGCGAACCGACAACGGTGCCTTTCTAGACGATACGCCCCGGTCGGGCAAGCTGGTTCACGCGTCGTGCCGATCCCCCAACCAAATGACAATGACGTGACGCGGCACAGGGCATTCAGGAGGCCGCAGTCGCGCGAGCGCCTGTCCCTCCGGGGTCATACGGCGCGGGCGATCCCGCTCATTGCGGTGAACCTGAGGCGACGAGCCGAGGCGTGACGCGGCATCGTCATCCAATCCGAGGCGATGCCACGTTTCGCCGGGTCGATTGCCGGGCGGCGCCCTGTTTTCGTCGCTGGCCTGGCGGCAACGAACGGGGCGCGAGCGCGTTCGGCTTGCACCGACGTTGTCACGCCAAGGCCGAGTTGTCCTTGGCCATGCGGCCGTTGCGTCGATGCGATGCGGAACGAGAATGCGGATGGTCGCGATACGAACCGGACCCGATCCTCAGCCGCATCGGTGAGCGTGCACCGGTGGATGATCACGTCAGGGTGCAGACGGGGCACGAAACTTCTCCGGCCGTGACTGGCAAAGTGCATGCCCAGATTTATCGCAGGAGCCGAGATTTCATGACCAGAGTCCTCGCGGGTACCGCCATCCTCCTGGCGACGAGCCTTTCTGCCGGCGCAGTGGAATGCACCGCGGCCGCGGAGCCGGCCATCGACTGGAGCGCCTGCAACCGGACGAATCTCGTGCTGTCGGGTGCGGATCTTGCCGGCGCTCATCTCGTCGGGACCGATTTCAGCCTGTCGGATCTGCGCGAGGCTCAGCTCAGCTCGGCCAACCTGGAAAAGGCGAAGCTCGTGCGTGTCCTTCTCGTCGGCGCGGTCGCCGACAAGGCGAGCTTCACCCGCGTCGAGGGCTATCGCACCGACTTTACCGGCGCGTCGGCGAAGGGCGCGTCGTTCCAGGCGGCCGAATTGCAGCGCGCCGATTTCACCGATGCCGCGCTTTCCGGCGCGAGCTTCGAAAAGGCCGAGCTCGGGCGGGCGCGTTTCAAGGGAGCGGACCTTTCGGACAACCGGTTCGCCTTCGCCAATCTCGCGCGGGCCGAGTTCTCGGGGGCCGACATCGCCGGATCGCTGGATTTCACCGGCGCCTACATGTTCCTGACCCGGATCGAGGGCGTCGATCTCTCCGCCGCGAAGGGCCTCGTCCAGCCGCAGGTCGATCTGTCCTGCGGCGACGCACAGACCCGGCTGCCGGAGGGACTGACGCCGCCGAAAACCTGGCCCTGCGGTCCGTACGACTGAAGCGGGAGGAATCCCATCGTTTCAAGCGGCAAGAGTGTTCCGCTTTGTCGGTGACGTGTCGTCTGACGATTCGGAGTCCTGGAAATCCTCTCCCGACGGCAGGACCGGGCGCCGTCGCCACGGCCCCTTGTCCGGCGGGGGTTTTGTCCGGAGAGGATTTTCGTGGCGATCCCGGCGATCAGTCGGGGACCGGCGCCTCCGCGCGCAGCAGGCCTTCGGCCTTGAGGTCAGACCAGAGCGAGACCGGGACCGCGGTGTCGATCAGTTCGCGGTTGCGGGCGATATGGTCGCGGGCGGCGATGCCGGGGATGACCGAGGCGACGGCTGGATGGGTCAGCGGAAACTGCAGCGCGGCGGCAGCCATCGGCACGCCGTGCGCCCGGCAGACCGTCTCGATCCGGTTCACCCGGTCACGGATTTCAGGCGGCGCGGGAGCGTAGTTGTAGGTCGCCCCATCGATCGCGCCGGTGGCGAGAATGCCGGAATTGAAGGCGCCGCCGACGACGATCGACACGCTCTCCTGGACGCAGCGCGGCAGAAAGCTGTCGAGCGAGGTCTGTTCGAGCAGGGTGTAGCGGCCGGCGAGCAGGAACACGTCCCAGCGGCCGTGGTCCATGGCGTCCTCGCAGACCTGCCATTCGTTCACGCCGAGCCCGATGGCCTTCACCGCGCCGCCGGCGCGCAATTCGTCGAGCGCGCGGTAGCCGCCCTCCATGGCGTCGCGAAACCGTGCCTCGGCCTTGTCGCCATGCGTCATCCGGCCGATGTCGTGGATGAACAGGACCTCGACATGGTCGGTGCCGAGGCGCTGCAGGCTGTCCTCGAAGGACCGCATGACGCCGTCATAGGAATAGTCGAAATCCGGCCGAAAGGGTGAGGCGTCGAAGAAGCTGTCCTTCGTCGCGTCGTGCGCCGCATCGGGGCGCAGGAGCCGGCCGACCTTCGTCGCGAGGACCGCCTTCGCCCGGTCGATCCGGCGCAGGGCGGCGCCGACGCGGCGCTCGCTGAGGCCGGAGCCGTAGAAGGGGGCGGTGTCGATGAAGGTGTGGCCGGCGGCAAAGGCGAGGGTCACGAGTTCTTCCGCCGCGTCGTCGGGGATCGGCCGGAACAGATTGCCCAGCGGCGCTCCGCCGAATCCGTAGACCGGCAGCGTCAGATCGGTGCTGCCGACGCGTCGACGTTCGAATTCCATGTCGTCCTCCCGGTTCCTGCCGGCGTTCTTTCCCGGCTGCGCTTTCTTCTGCACGTTTTGCCCGGCCAGGGGTAGCGGGAGAGAGGGCGGACGCGCAGGGGCCGGTCGGCGGAAAGAGGTCCGGGCTGGAATGACCGCCCCTCAAGCGCTAAGCCGGACGCGCGGCGGGAGCCCGGTGCAGGCAGGAGCCCGGCGAAGGCAGGAGACGGTGATGGAACAGACATGGCGCTGGTTCGGGGAGAGCGACCCGGTGACGCTGGACAATGTCCGGCAGGCGGGAGCGACGGGCATCGTCACGGCGCTGCACCACGTTGCGCCGGGCACGGTCTGGAGCCCGGCGGAGATTGCCGCGCGCCAGAAGGCCATCGCCGCCGCCGGCCTCGTCTGGAGCGTCTGCGAATCGATCCCGATGCCGAATGCGATCAAGCTCGGCGACGCAGAGGCGCCGCGCGCCATTTCGGCGTGGAAGGACACGCTCGCCCATCTCGGCCGCGCCGGGATCCGGACGGTCTGCTACAACTTCATGCCGGTGGTCGACTGGACGCGCACGGACCTTGCCTACCGCCTGCCGACCTCGGGCCTGGCGCTGCGCTTCGACATGATGGATTTCGTCGGCTACGACGTCTTCGTTCTCCGGCGGCCCGAGGCCGAGGGGAGTTATCCGGCGGCCCTCGTCGCTTCGGCGAAGGCGCGCATCGCGGCGATGGACGAAGCAGCGCTCGCGCTCCTCGAGGCCAACATCATCCGGGGCCTGCCCGGCGGCGACGGCAGCTACGACCGCGCCTCCATCGCCCGGCTGATCGCGCGCTATGACGGCCTGTCGGCCGAGGCCATGCGCGACAACCTGAAGACCTTCCTGCAGCAGGTGGTGCCAGTGGCGGAGGAGGTCGGCGTCAGGCTCGCCATCCATCCCGACGACCCGCCCTTCTCGCTGTTCGGCCTGCCGCGTGTCGTCTCGGTGCCGTCCGACGTGCGCGCGCTGCTCGCTGCCGTCGACAGCCCGGCCAACGGCATCACGCTGTGCACCGGATCCTACGGCTCGCGCCCCGACAATGATCCGGTCGCGATGGCGCGCGAATTCGGCCCCCGCATCCATTTTGCCCATCTGCGCAACGTCACGACCGAGCCCGACGGTTCCTTCACCGAGGCCGAGCATCTGGAGGGCGACACCGACATGGTGGCGGTGATCGGCGTGCTGCTCGGCGAGGAGGCGCGGCGGCGGGCGGCGGGCGACGACCTGCCGATCCCCATGCGCCCAGACCACGGCCACCTTCTCGCCGACGACCTGGGAAAGGCGACCAATCCCGGCTATTCGCTGATCGGCCGGCTGAAGGGTCTTGCGGAACTGCGGGGCGTCATGCGCGCCCTGGAGCCTGTCGCCAAGGCGCCCTGATCCCCGGCGATCGGCGCTACGAATTCATCGTCCCGCCCGCGATGCGGCGCGCATCGCGGCACGAAGTCCCCCGGCCTGACCTATTCCTCGGGTTCGGTCGTGAAAGTGAGCGGATAGCCCTCTGCTGCCCCTGCCTCGCTGGCGCGTGCGGCTTTGGTTTCGGCGATGTCCCAGGGATAGACGGAGACGACGCAGCTGCCCTTGGTATGGGCCGTGATCATCACCCGGTTTGCCTGATCCTCGCCGAGGGCGAATTCAGCCTTGAGGACGGTGACGACGAAGCGGCGCGGCGTGACGTCGTCGTTGACGAGGATGACCCGGTAGAGCCGCGGCCGTTCGACCTTCGGCTTCGTGCGCAGGCGCTTTTGCGGAACGACGACGCTCACTTCGTCAGGCCTTTCCCATCGAACGGATGCGCCCGGCGACGGCGGGAAGGCGCGATGAGCCATTCGCCCCGGACGATGAATCCTCACCCCTGCGGCCGGAACTGTCGCGGTGGTGCGTTTCACGGCTACTCGATTCCTGCTGTCGTCTTGCTGACATGGTCGCCCGGCAGTCTGGTCTTTTGACGGAGAGAATGATGCAGGGCCCAGTGAAACTCTACTACAATCCGCAGAGCCGTGCGGCCATCGTCCGGTGGATGCTGGAGGAGGTCGGGGCTGAGTACACCATCATGCCCATCGACTTCGAAGCCGGCGACAACCGCACGCCGGAATTTCTCGCCATCAATCCTCTGGGCAAGATCCCGGCCCTCGTTCTGGCGGATGGCACGGTGATCACCGAGGCGCCCGCGATCATCGCCTGGCTCGCCGACGCCTTTCCCGATGCCGGCCTGGCTCCCGCAAAAGGTTCAGGCGAGGCCGGGGCCTACTATCGCTGGCTGTTTTTTGGCGGAAGCTGCTTCGAGCCCGCTTTGACCGAGGAGATGATGCGCAAGGGCCAGCCCTCGCTGCCGAAAGCCAGCATTGGCTGGGGCGCCTGGTCGGATGTCGTCGCTCTCCTGGAGAGAGCCGTCGCGCCCGGCCCCTATCTTCTCGGAGAGCGCTTCAGCGCCGCCGACGTCTACATCGGCGCGCAACTTTCCTGGGCCGGCATGTTCAAGGCGCCGGGCATAACGGACAGCGAGGCGATCCAGAACGATGTCGCGCGCGTCACGGACCGGGATGCCTATCGCAGGGCGATGCAGGGCTGAGGTGTATGCCCGGCGCTCGAAACGTCAGTGCCGGTACCCAACCGTCGCAGGTTGGCCGATACTTCGATGCCTATTGGGTGTCGGTCGGAAAGAAGGGCACGCCGACGACGCGGATGCTGGACCGTGTCTGCGGAGACTGCGTGTCCTGGTTGTCGCTGATGAGCGTCACGCCCTGATCAAGACGAGGCGCCGTCATGGTCACTCGCCCAGTCGTGCCGGCATCGAACTCCGCCACTTGTGCGGACGTCTCTCCCGACACATTCGTTCCGGCAGATGCCGCATGGGCGGTGGTCGTCATTCCCATACCGATGAGGGCGGCGACTGTCAGCATTGCTCTGGTGTTCACGCGGATATCCTGTTCAGAAATTCAATCTGTGCTTACAACAGGATAGATCCGTTCGGGTTCCGCCGTCGCGGATGCAAAGTTTCGGCGTGTCACCTCGGGGTTTGCCTGGGTCAGATTTCGGGCGCTCAGCCAGAACATGGGCGCGTCCGGCATCAGCCCGCCGGCGGCCTCGTCGGCCAGAGCTTCGGTGCCTGCGATGCGGGGGCGGCTGCCGCCGTCACCTCGGCCGCCAAGCTCCGCACCCGCTGCTTCTCATCCTCCAGCGTCAACCCAATTTCCGCCCGCTGCAGCGCCTGGCGGGAATGGCGCAGGGCGTTGTCCCCATAGCGGTCGTCACCGAGCCGGGCGAGGCTGCGAAAGGCCTTTTGCAGGCGCAGGTTCACCTCGATGAGTCCCGCACCGTCGCGGCCGATCGGGGTGAAGAAATCGTCGAACAGGTCGCCGACGGCGATACCCGGCACGTGCAGGCGCGGATAGTCGACCGTCGCTTCCGCCTGGTCCTCGCCGTGCGGCTCGATCCACAGCGCGAGCACACGTACCGCGCGGCCGATGACGTCGATGGCGGTGCCGGGGTCGTTGATCCCCGGCGACAAGGCGCGCGAGGCGATCTCGGTGAGGACGCAGGCGCCGAAGCGCGGATCCTGGTCGAAGGAACGGGTGTCGCCGGTCGAGAAGCAGGACCGGATCGCATCGTCGCGATCAGCGTCGATGCCGGTGGCGAACATCATCGGCTCGCTCGGGTCGACGAAATCGCCGGGAAGGACGGCGATGTACAGCTCGCCCTCCGCCGCCTCTGCAATCGCCGACAGGGCGGCGGCGTCGATATGCTGGATATAGCCGATGACGCGGGCGTGCACGGGCCGTGCCGCCGCCGGAACGTCGCGCACGATGTCGCCAAGCGCCACGCCGCCGAGAAAAGGGCTCTCCATCCGTCGGCGCATGGCGGCCGTGGTGGCCTTCTCCACCCGCTCCGTCGTCTCGGTGACGCGGCCCAGACGCGACAGATGGTCGATCCAGCGTAACAGGGTGACGACGATCAGGCCGACGACGATGATGGTGACCACGAACAGTACGACGCGGCCGCGGTCGCCATAGGCGCCGGTCGAGAGGGCGATGATTCCGACCAGGCTGAAGAGGAAGGAGCCGACGAAGGTCGCCAGCACGTTGTGCGTGGTGGAGTCCTCCATCACCAGCGTCGTGGCCCGCGGCGTCACATTGCTGGTGGCGGCGGAATAGGCGGACACCATGGTCGACAGCGAGAAGGTCGTCACCGACAACATCGAGGCGGCGATGATGCCGAGGATGTTGTCGACGGCATCGGCGCCGATCTGCGTCGGCAGATCGCTCGGAATGTAGGGGGCGACGAGGATGGCCACCAGCGCGGTTGCGATCGCCGCGACCGAGAAGAGCGCGGCGCGGAACCAGATGCGGCGGGTGATCCGGGTGAGGAGCCAGATCCAGCGTGATGTCATGCAGCGTCCGATGCTCGTTTCGTCGGGGAGTTCCCTGCCAGATCAGGACGGTGCCCATCTGTAAAGCCGCACGAGGCCTTCGGCGGATCGAAACCTTCCGCCGGCAACCCGAACTCTCCGCCTACTGGATCGGCCAGACCAGCATCAGCGCAGGGACGGCGACGAGAACCACGAGGATCGACAGGGGCAGGCCGAGGCGGGAGTAGTCGGCAAAGCGGTAGCCGCCGGGTCCCATCACCAGCGTGTTGCACTGGTGGCCGATGGGGGTGAGGAAATCGCAACCCGCGCCGATCGCGATCGCCATGAGGAAGGCGTCCGGGCGGTAGCCGAGCTGCGAGGCGAAGGTCGCGGCGATCGGCGCCATCACGAGCACGGTCGCGGCATTGTTGAGGAAGGGTGTCACGGCCATCGCCACGACCATGATCAGGGCGAGCGCGCCATAGGAGGGCAGGGAATGGGCGACCATCGACAGCCAGCCGGCGATGAGGTCGGTGCCGCCGGTCGTGCGCAGCGCGTCGCTGACGGGAATGAGCGCTGCCAGCATCAGGAGGATCGGGGCGTCGAGGGCGCCGTAGACCTCGCGCGTCGGAATGGCTTTCGCCACCACCATCAGGACTGCCGCGGCGAAGAAGGCGGCGGCGATCGGCACGAGCCCGGAGGCGGTCGACGCCATTGCCACGCCGAGGATGATCAGCGGCACGATTCCCTTGCGGACATTGCCGAGCCGCAGCTTGCGCTCGGCCAGCGGCAGGCAGTCCCAGGCGCGCAGGAGATCCGGCAGACGGTCGATCTCGCCCTGCAGCACGAGGACGTCGCCCATTTCGAAGACGATTTCGCTGAGCCGCTCGGTGAAGCGCTTGTCGCGCCGGCTGACGGCGAGCAGCGTCAGGCCGCTGCGGTGGAAGAGGGCGAGGGTGCGGGCGCTGCGGCCGATGAAGCCCGAGTTCTGGCCGACGATTGCCTCCACCGTACCGAGATCGCCCGAGGCGCGCACAGCCGATTGCCGCTCGTCCATGGCCAGGACGCCCTGCGCCACAAGCTTGTCCAGCGCGTCGGGGTCGCCCTCGATCAGGAGCACGTCGTCGGCCTGCAGCACGGTGTCGGGAAGAGGCGTCCGGCGCTGGCCCGAGGGGCTGAGGATCGCCGTCACCGTGGCGCCGCCGCCGCCGAGCTTGCGCAGGTCCGCCACCGTCTTGCCGACCGAGGAGGATTGTGCGGTCACCGTCGCCTCGGTCATGTAGTTCTTGATGTCGATCGCCGCGTCCATCGCGCCGCCGGCCGCCACGCGCGTCGGCAGCAGCCAGTAGAACAGCGCCAGGAAGATCACGCCGACAAGGGCGAGGATTGCGCCGACGGGCGTGAAGTCGAACATGGTGAAGGGCGTGCCGGTGATCTCGCCGCGCAGCCGCGAGACGATGATGTTCGGCGACGTCCCGATCTGCGTCATCAGGCCGCCGAGGAGCGAGCCGAACGCCATCGGCATCAGGAACATCGAGGGCGTGACGCCCGAGCGCTTGGCCATCTGGAAGGCGATCGGGATCATGATGGCGAGCGCGCCGATGTTCTTCACGAAGGCCGATAGAAGGGTGACGATCGTCACGAGCACGAGAAGCTGGGTCCGCGGCGCGGAGATATCCGGCGCGAAACGCTGCAGCGCGACTTCCATGATGCCCGAGCGCGAGATCGCCGAGCTGACGACGAGGGCGCTGGCGACGATGATGACGATGTCGTCGGAGAATCCGGAAAAGGCGTTCTCCGGACGCACGATGCCGCAGGCGAGCGCCGCCAGCAGCGCGCTGGCCGCCACCACGTCGTAGCGCCAACGACCCCAGATAAAGGCGCCCACCATGATGGCGACGATCCCGAAGGCCATCATCTGCTGCAGTGTCATGCGTGATTCCTTGAAATGGTCCCGCTCGTAACGCAACGGCGCTGACAAAGCAGCAGGCATCGTGCAGAGAAACTCCGTAGCAGCCCGCCCGGCTGCTTCAGGGGCCGCAGTCGCCCCTCAGACCGGATGAACGTGCCCTGATGGATCACACTACGCCGCCGCCGCCCGCCACCGCCGACGTGGCCATCGTCCAGGCGCCGAGCCGTTTTCGGGCGCTCGTTCGCGGCAACGAGATCGGTCTCGTGCTGGTGGCCGGCGTCGTCGGCGTCCTGTCCGGCCTCCTCGTTATCGCGATGGGTGCGGCCGCGCAACTCCTGCACACCGTGCTGTTCAACCTGTCGGATGGCGAGCATGTCAGCGGCCTCGACAGGCTCTCCTCACCCTGGCTGGTCCTCGTGCCCATCGCCGGCGGTGGGGTCCTCGGACTCCATCTCTATTTCCTGTCGCGCCGCAAGACACGGCCCATGGTCGATCCGATCGAGGCCAATGCCCTGCATGGCGGGCGGATGTCGATCCGCGACAGCATCACCGTGGTGATCCAGAACCTCATTTCGAACGGTTTCGGCGCCTCCGTCGGTCTGGAGGCGGCCTATACGCAGATCTCCGCCGGAATCGCCTCGCGCATCGGCGTCGCCTTCGAGATGCGCCGCGGCGATCTGAGGACGCTCGTCGGCTGCGGCGCCGCGGCGGCGATCGCGGCCGCCTTCAACGCGCCCCTGACCGGCGCCTTCTACGCCTTCGAGCTGATCATCGGCGCCTATTCGATCGCGACGCTCGCCCCCGTCGTCGTCGCGGCCCTCGGCGGCGCCTTCGTCACGCGGCTTCTCGTCGGCAACACGCTGCTCATCGACATCGGGACGCCCGGACCGGTCGGCAATGCCGACTATCTCCCCGCGATGGTGCTCGCCATCCTCGCGGCCGGGCTTGGCATCCTGATCATGCAAGGGGTGACGATGATCGAGGCCGGCGTCAGGCGCAGCCGCGTGCCGGTCCCGCTGCGCCCGATCCTCGGCGGCTGCGTCCTGGCGCTCCTCGCCCTCGTGACGCCGCAGGTGCTGTCGTCCGGGCACGGGGCGCTGCATCTCCAGCTCGACCTTCCGATGGCGGCGTCGAGCCTCGTCCTGCTCCTCGCCCTGAAGGCGCTGGCGTCTGCGGTATCGATCGGCAGCGGCTTTCGCGGCGGATTGTTCTTCGCCTCGCTGTTTCTCGGCGCACTCCTCGGCAAGCTCTTTGCCATCTTCAGTCCGATGATCTTCACGGGCGCGTCGCTGACGCCGGTCGTCTACGCCATCGTCGGCATGAGCTCGCTGGCGGTGTCGATCATCGGCGGTCCGTTGACCATGACCTTCCTCGCGCTCGAGGTGACCGGTGACTTTCCGATCACGGCGCTCGTGCTCGTTGCCGTGGTCGCCGCCTCGCTGACGGTGCGCAAGACCTTCGGCTATTCCTTCGCCACCTGGCGCTTCCACCTTCGCGGCGAGAGCATCCGCAGCGCCCACGACGTCGGCTGGATCCGCAACCTGACGGTCGGCCGGATGATGCGGCGCGACGTGCGCACGACGACGATCTCGACGACGCTGCGCACCTTCCAGCGCGACTTTCCACTCGGCTCGACCCAGCGCGTCGTCGTCACCGATGCGGCGGGCGCCTACCTCGGCATGGTCCTCGTTCCCGATGCCTACTCCGCCGTGATCGTCGACCTCGACGCGACGATCGAGGGGCTGCTGCGCTTCCAGGATGCCGTGCTCCTGCCGCAGATGAGCGCGCGCGAGGCCGCCGCCCTCTTCGACCGGTCCGAAAGCGAGGCGCTGGCGGTCGTCGACACTCTCCAGGCGAAGAGCGTCGTCGGCCTTCTCACCGAGAGCCACACCTTGCGGCGCTACAGCGAAGAGCTCGAGCTGCGGCGGCGGGAGGCGGCCGGCGAGGGCACCTGAAGAGGGACGGACGGCGCGGCGAAAGCCGTGTCAGCCCGCGCGGTGCCGATCGGCGCTTTGCGGACCTGCGGCGAACCAGGGGGTGAGCTCGCCGAGCGGCATCGGGCGGCCCATGAGATATCCCTGCACCAGCGTGCAGCCGAGCAGGCGCAGCTGCGCCAGCTGCTCCTCGTTCTCCACGCCCTCGACGATGCATTCGAGGTTCAGCGTTCCGCAAAGGGCGATCATCGCGCCGACGATGTTGCGACCGGAGGGGCTGCCGAGATCGCCGATGAAGCTGCGGTCGAGCTTGACCTTGTCGAAGGCCAGGCGATGCAGGTAGCCGAGGCTGGAATAGCCGGTGCCGAAGTCGTCGAGCGCGATGGAGACGCCGAGCGCCTGCAGCAGGCCGATCGCCCGCCGCGCGGCGTCGAAATCGCGCATCACCGCCGTCTCGGTCAGTTCCAGGCTGATGCGCTTGGGATCGATGCCGCTGTGCCGGATGCTCGCGATGAGGGACAGGACCGTCTCCGGCGAGGTGATGTCGCGCGCCGAGAGGTTGAACGACAGGCCGATCTCCGGCGGCAGCTGGCTGACCTTGGCCAGCGCCTTGCCGAACAGCGTCAGCGTCAGCCGGTGGATGCAGCCGAGACGCTCGGCGACGGCGATGAACTGGTCGGGCGGGACGCGCCCGAGGACCGGGCTCGTCCAGCGGGCGAGGGCCTCGACGGCGACGGGGATGCGCGTCGCCGAATCGACGATCGGCTGGAAGTGGATCTCCATCTCGGCCGCGAAGTCGGCCGCCAGAAGCACCGCCTCGATCTCCCTGTCCGACCGGATCTTCGTCTCGTGTTCGAGCGAGAACAGCATGGCGCGGCCGGGATGCTTCGATTTGGCGTAGTAGAGCGCGTAGTCGCAGCGGTCGAACAGTGCCTGGCGGGTCAAGCCCGCCTCGGGAAACATGGCCATTCCCCCGGAGCAGCCGAGCTTGATCCGACATTCGTCCAGATCGAAGGGCTCGCCGAGGATGTCGCAGAGATGCTGGCCGACGGACTGCGCCCGGGCCAGATCGCCGATCACCGTGAAGCCGAATTCGTCGCCGCCGAGGCGCGACACGGTGACATCGGGGCCGCAGGCGGCCGTGAGCCTCTCGCCCACGGCTGAAAGGATGCGATCGCCCGCCACATGGCCATAGGTGTCGTTCACCGGCTTGAACCGGTCGAGATCGAGCGTGCCGAGGGCAAAGCGACCGCCGGTCTCCCGCGAGGTCTCGATCAGCGTATCGATCAGCGCGAAGAAATGCCGCCGGTTGGGCAGGCCGGTCAGGCTGTCGGTATGGGCGAGACGGGCATTCTCCTCGCTCAGCCGTTCGGCCTCGGCCTGCTTCGAGGCGAGATCGGCCCTGGAATGGATGAGCTGGGCGAAACCCGAGAAACTGTTGAGGAGAACCTTGATCATCACCGCGGTGACCAATGCGATGTCGAGCGCAATGGCGAGGAAGACGGTGTCTCCCTCGGCGAGATAGTGGATGAGATAGGGAACCGTGACGGTCGCGGTGACGATGAGGGCCGCTTGCGGCAGCGGCATGAGGCAGAAGATGCAGCCGATGACCGTGATGGCGATGAACAGGGCGACATGGCCCCGTTCGAGGGGGCCTCCGTAGCTGTCGAGCGCCAGTGCCCAGGAGACGAAGGCGATCGAGATCACCGCTGCGAGCATCACCGTCCGCTGCAGCTGGAAGACGGCGGCATCGGCCTCGATCGTCTGGTGGCGCTGGCGGAACCAGGTGAGGGCGCGAATGACGCAAACGACCAGAAGGACGGAAGGGACCGCAACGGTCAGCCACCAGGGTGCGAAGGCCAGATGCGTGTAGGAAAGGGCCCCCGCGTTGACGACGAGAAGGGCGTACATCAGCGGGATCTGGCGTTGCAGCGCCACCGCCTGCGCCATCGCGAGGTTTCGGTCGCTGAAGTCGAGCCCCAGAAGGGCGACGAGTGAAGCCAGTGGTCTGTTCATCACGATGCCCCGATCGCCCGCACGATGACCCCGGAACCTTAATTGGCGGCTAATTCGTCACCCCCATTCTTGAGGGGTGAGGCATGCCGGCGCCATGACGGTCGACGGAAATCGCCGGACGCCCGGATTGGACGAGCGGCGCCCCGGCCCGGCCCTGCCCTACATCGGGATCGGGTACCGGCGATGGACTGCCGCGATGTCGTCCATCACCGCCTCGTCGAGGGTCACCTCGGCGGCCGCAATATCGCTGACGAGCTGTTCCATCGTGGTCGCGCCGATGATCACCGAGGTCATGAACGGCCGGGTGAGGCAGAAGGCGAGCGCCATCTGGTTCGGCTGAAGGGCGTGCCGGCGGGCCACGTCCGCATAGGCATCGGCGACGGAAACCGCACTGTCGGTGTGGCGTCCGCCAAGGCCCTTGTTGATGCTGCCGCGCGAGCCCTCGGGGATCGCGCCGCCGCCGTACTTGCCGGTGAGAAGGCCTGCGGCGAGCGGCGAATAGGCGAGGAGGCCGACGTCCTCGTTCAGGGAAAGCTCGGCCCAGTCGAGATCGAAGATGCGGTGCATCAGGCTGTATTCGTTCTGGATCGAGGCGATGCGGGGCAGGCCGGCCTTCTCGGCGATGGCGAGGAACTGCGCCGTTCCCCAGACCGTCTCGTTGGACAGGCCGACATGCAGGAGCTTGCCCTCCTTCACGAGCGCGCCGAGCGCTTCCAGCACCTCGGCCATGTTCTCCCGCTCTCCCGCCGGATCCTGGCCGCTCGGATCGTAGGTCCAGGTCTTGCGGAAATGGTAGGAGCCGCGATTTGGCCAGTGCAGCTGGTAGAGGTCGATCCGGTCGGTGGCGAGGCGCTGCAGGCTGTCCTCGACGGCGATGCGGATACCGGCCGCGGTGATCGGACCGCCGTCGCGGATCTTGTCGTTGCCCTGGCCGGCGATCTTCGTCGCAAGGATGACGGCATCGCGCTTGCCGGAGGCCTTCAGCCAGCTGCCGATGATCTCCTCCGTGCGCCCCATGGTCTCCTTCACCATGGGCGTCGTCGGATAGGCCTCGGCGGTGTCGATGAAATTGACGCCCTGGTCGAGGGCGTAGTCCATCTGCGCGTGGCCCTCCGCCTCGCTGTTCTGGCTGCCCCAGGTCATCGATCCCAGGCAGATTTCGCTGACGTTCAGGCCGGTGCGGCCGAGCGGGCGGGTTTTCATGACGACGATCCTGCTTGTGGAAGGGTTGCCTTTACCTAGCCGGCGCTGCCGAAACCGCAAGCCCACTTGCATCCCGCACATGGGGTCGTTCCGCCGACATTGGCCATTGCGGCTGAATTGCGGTATCTTCCGCACAAGATTGTGACTCCGCTAAGCTTCCTGCCGATATCGGCGGCGCAGCACGACACCCCGTGTGACGATCGGGCCGTGCTGCCGGCCAAGTTTTGTCGTCGGCAGTGGCGTTCCCCGCAGAGGCCAGTTTCCCCGCTGCGGAAAAGCCGATGTGCTTTTCGTGCGCAGACGGCGAACAGCCTGACACCAACCGGATCCAGCAGATCCACGAATGGAAAGATCCCGACGTTTTGACAGATGACCCCCTAGCGGCCCCCGACCCATCCATCTCCGACTACGAAGTCGGCCAGGACAATGTTCAAAAGTTCGGGCTCGATTTCCACAACCCGGTCTTCGGTATCTCGGCCGCGGTGGTCATCGTTTTCGTCGCCGCGACGCTGTTGATGCCCGGCCTGTCGGAGGAGTTCTTCGGCTGGCTGCGGCCGGCGCTGACGGCGCAGTTCGACTGGTTCTTCATGCTGGCGGCTAACGTCTTCGTGCTGTTCTGCCTGTTCCTGATCGTCAGCCCCTTCGGCAAGATCCGACTCGGCGGCAAGCTTGCCACGCCCGAATACAGCTATGTTTCCTGGCTCTCGATGCTGTTTGCCGCGGGCATGGGCATCGGCCTGATGTTCTACGGCGTCTCCGAGCCGATGTCGCATTATGCCAGCTCGATGGCCGACATCGCCGGAAGCCCCGAAAGCTGGGCGCCGCTCGCCGGCGCGCCCGGCGACGCAGAGGCCGCGCGCCGGCTTGGCATGGCCGCGACGATCTTTCACTGGGGCCTGCACCCCTGGGCGATCTACGCCATCGTCGGCCTGGCGCTGGCCTTCTTCAGCTACAACTGGGGCCTGCCGCTGACCATCCGCTCGGCCTTCTATCCCATCCTGGGCGACAGGGTCTGGGGCTGGCCGGGGCATGTCGTCGACACGCTCGCCGTGTTCGCGACGCTGTTCGGCCTCGCCACCTCGCTCGGCTTCGGCGCCGAGCAGGCGATCGCCGGACTGAACTACCTCTTCGGCCTGCCGGACACGGCGCTCAGCCGCGTCGTCCTGATCGCCGTCATCACCGGCGTCGCCCTGCTTTCGGTCGTGGCCGGGCTGGACGCGGGTGTTCGCCGGCTGTCGGAGCTCAATATGGGCCTCGCCTTCCTGCTGCTCGCCTTCGTCTTCCTTGTCGGCCCGACCATGACCATCCTGTCGGGCATCTTCCACAACACCGTCGCCTATCTCGCCGACATCGTGCCGCTGTCCAACCCGTTCGGGCGCAGCGACGACAATTTCCGCACGGGCTGGACGACCTTCTACTGGGCCTGGTGGATGTCCTGGTCGCCCTTCGTCGGCATGTTCATCGCCCGCGTCTCCCGCGGCCGGACGATCCGGGAATTCCTCACCTGCGTCCTGATTGTCCCGACCCTCGTCTCGATCGTCTGGATGTCGGTGTTCGGCGAGACGGCGATCTTCGAGACGATCGCCGGGTTCACCGGCGTCGCCGATGCGGACCTGCCGCTGCAGCTCTTCGTCATGCTCGGCCAGCTGCCGCTGTCGGCGATCACCTCGGTCATCGGCATCGTGCTGGTCATCGTCTTCTTCGTGACGTCGTCGGATTCGGGCTCGCTGGTGATCGACACCATCACCGCCGGCGGCAAGACCGACTCGCCGGTGCCGCAGCGGGTGTTCTGGGCCGTCTTCGAAGGCCTCGTCGCCATCGCGCTGCTGCTCGGCGGCGGGCTCGCCTCGCTGCAGGCGGCGGCGATCGCCACCGGCTTTCCCTTCGCCTTCCTGCTGCTGGCGCTCTGTCTGGGAACGCTGATGGGCCTCCGGCGCGAACTGAAGTCGCCCTTTCTCGAGACCGCGCAGACCTGACCGTCCAGGACGGCTCGAACGAACGAAACGCGCGGCGGCGGGGCGACCCGCCGCCGTTCTTCGTTTGGCATTCTTCGGCGGGGCGACCCGCCGCCGCTTGTCGTCTTGCGCTCTTTGTCTGGCGTTCTTCGTTCCGGGCTATTCGGCGTCGCGGGCGACGGAGCGGCGGATGCGGCGCACGCCCAGAAAGGCCAGAAGCGCCACCACCGGGATGGCGAGCGCCTCGATCAGCTTCGGCTGCAGGTGCAGGCCGCTGACCTCCAGTCCCTCGGCGAGATGACCGACGAGGGAGACGACGTAATAGGTGACGGCGGCGACCGACAGGCCCTCGACCGTCTCCTGCAGGCGCAGTTGCAGGCGCGCGCGGCGGTCCATGGATTCGAGCAGCACCTGGCTCTGTCCCTGGCGGGCGATCTCGACGCGCGTCGACAGGAGTTGCGAGGCATGGGCGACGCGCTGCGACAGCGAGGCCTGGCGCGAGGCGACCGCCTGGCAGGTCTGCATCGCCGGCGTCAGGCGTCGTTCGAGAAACTCCTCCACGGTCTGCAGGCCGGGCAGGCGCGTCTCGCGCAATTCGGCGATGCGTCGCTGCACGAGGGCATAGTAGGCGGCCGAGGCGCCGAAGCGGAACAGCGTGTCGGTATGGCGGCTCTCGATCTCGGCTTCGAGCGTCGTCAGCCGGTCGAGCAGCGCCGCTTCGTCGGCGACGCCGCGCCCGGCCAGCGCCGAGGCGATGGCGGCGAGTTCGCGCTCGGATTCCGTCAACGCGCCGCCGAGCGCGCGGGCGACCGGCAGCGCCAGGAGTGCCATCATCCGGTAGGTGTCGATTTCGAGAAGGCGCTGGATCATCCGTCCGGCCTGACGCGGGGTGAGGCTCCGGTCCTCGACGATAAACCGGCTGAACCCGTCCGCATGGACGCGAAAATCGGTCACCGCCAGCGCGGCGCCGCCGCCGACGCCGCCCCCGATCAAGACGTTGCCGCCGAAATGCCGGGCCGACAGCGCCTCGAAATCGGGCGCCGCCGATGCCTCCGGCAGGAAGGCGACATGCGCGGCGACGATGATCTCGCCCGACAGCGCGGCGCGCCAGTCGGCCGGCACGAGATCGATCGCGGTGTGCTCGAAGCCGTCGCCAGCAAGGTCCTTTGCCATGAAGGTGTAGCGGCTGAACTCGGTGTGACGCTCCCACTTCACCCGGAACGCGCCGAGATCGGCGCTGTAATGGTTGGCGCCCGGCAGGGGTGGCGCCGCGCCGAAACGGGCGGCGAGCGCGGCGATCTCCGCGCTCTGGCGGTCGTGCCCGCCCGCCTCGGAGGTCAACGCCAGGAAGGACAGGCGCAGCGGCGCCTCCAGGGCCTCGGGCGGACGCGCATGGATTTCGTCGTTCAGCGTCAGGCGCTGGGGATGATTGCGCGGCAGTGTCATGTCCAGTTTCCACCCTGTTGCCGGCGATCCGCCCGAGCGACTTTGAACGAAGCACTTCATCGATCACGCACCGACCGCATCGACCCGGCAAAGCCGATCGCCCGGCGCCGAAGATCGGCGAGATCGGCGGATATGTCGAGGCGGAACCGCACGTCCCGCGGGAGAGCGCCCGGCGCGCCCGCCGCGTCTTCCCGACCGGGCCATAGCACATGCTGCGGGCGGGAACTGGCATCCCCGGGCGTATGATGTATAGGTCGGTGAAAAGACGGGTGGCAGCGCTGCCATTCCAGGGGTGAAAGGGGAGGACGGCATGGCGGGACGGCTCGAGGGAAAGATCGCGGTCTGCACGGCGGCGGGGCAGGGCATCGGACGACGGGTTGCGGAGGTGTTTCTCGCCGAGGGCGCGACCGTCCACGCCTCCGATCTCGACGCCGCAAAGCTCGCCGGACTGGGCGACTTCGGCACGGTCCATGTGGCCGGGCTCGACGTCACGGACGGCCCGGCGGTGGCGGCCTATGCGGCGGGACTGCCGACGCCGGACATCCTCTTCAACTGCGCCGGCTACGTCCATCACGGCACCATCCTCGACTGCGAGGAGAAGGACTGGGAGTTTTCCTTCGACCTCAACGTCAAGGCGATGCACCGGCTGATCAGGGGCCTGTTGCCGCGCATGCTGGAAAACGGCGGCGGCTCCATCGTCAACATGGCCTCGGCCGCCTCCTCGCTGAAGGCCGCGCCCAACCGCTATGTCTACGGCGCGTCGAAGGCCGCCGTGCTCGGGCTCACCAAATCCATCGCCGTCGACTTCGTCGGCCGCGGCATCCGCTGCAACGCCATCTGTCCCGGCACGATCGAATCGCCCTCGCTGCAGCAGCGGATCGATACGCTCGGGCAACAGGTCGGCGGACGCGACAAGGCGGAGGAGATGTTCATCTCGCGCCAGCCGATGGGCCGGCTCGGCAGGCCCGACGAGATCGCCATGCTCGCGCTCTATCTCGCCTCGGACGAATCGTCCTTCACGACAGGCACGCTGCAGCTCATCGACGGCGGCTGGTCGCTCTGATCCAGTCCCGCCACCCGCCGCTCCGGCGGCACTAGAACCGCGGACAGCGGCTCGCCGGCCATGATCGGCAGCCGCAACGGCCATCCCCGGCGAAGGCCTGTCCGCCCAAAGGAGGAAACATGCGCATTCTCATTCTCGGAGCCGCCGGCATGGTCGGCCACCGCCTGGTCGACCGGCTCGTCGCCGAGGGCCAGATCGCCGGACGGACGATCGCAACGCTCGACCTCTTCGACGTCGTCGAGCCCAGCGCCGGCCAGGGCGCACAAGGCATCGCCATCCACCGCCGCGCCGGCGACATCGCCGACCAGGCCACCGTCGCCAGCCTCGTGGCCGAGAAGCCCGACCTCATCTTCCATCTCGCCGCGATCGTCTCGGGCGAGGCGGAGGCCGATTTCGACAAGGGCTACCGCATCAACCTCGACGGCATGAAGTACCTCCTCGAGGCGATCCGCGCCCATGGTGACGGCTACCTGCCGCGGCTCGTCTTCACCTCGTCGATCGCCGTCTTCGGCGCTCCTTTCGAGGACAAGATCTCCGACACCTTCCTGATGGCGCCGCTGACCAGCTACGGCACGCAGAAGGCGATCTGCGAACTGTTGCTCGCCGACTACTCGCGCAAGGGCTTCGTCGACGGCGTCGGCATCCGCCTGCCGACCATCGTGGTCAGGCCCGGCAAGCCGAACAAGGCGGCCTCGTCCTTCTTCTCGGGCATCATCCGCGAGCCGCTGGCCGGCCAGGAGGCGATCCTTCCCGTCGGCGACGACGTGCGCCACTGGATGACGAGCCCGGCCTCGGCCGTCGGCTTCCTGATGCACGCCGCCCAGATGGACACGTCCGAGCTCGGCGCCCGCCGCTCGCTGACCATGCCGGGCCTCTCGATCACCGTCGCCGAAATGGTTGCGACGCTGCGCGACGTCGCCGGCGACGCGGTGGCCGACCGGGTGAAGAAGGTGCCGGACGCGACCATCCAGGGCATCGTCGCCGGCTGGGCGCGCGATTTCGATCCGGCGCGGGCAACGGAGTTCGGCTTTACCGCCGACAGCGATTTCGCCGACATCATCCGCCAGCACATCGCCGACGAGGCCAAGAAAGTGGGCTGATACTGGCCGGGCTCGCGTCCCTCGGTCGAGGGCCCGGCAACCGGGACTGAGCTGAGGGCAACAAAAAGCCCGGGCGCCGGGCCCGGGCTGATTCACGTGAAACAGGTCGCTATATCGACGCTTCGCGAACGCGCCGGATGCGTACTACGCTGCTGCGTTCTTGATCCAGTCGACGAGCTTCGACTTCGCGGCCGCGCCGACCTGGACGGAGGCGGGCTCGCCATTCTTGAACAGCATCAGCGTCGGGATCGAGCGCACGCCGAACTGCGCGGCGATATCGGGATTCTCGTCGATGTTCACCTTGACGATGTCGACGCCGTCCATCTCTTCGGAGATCTCCTCCAGGCTCGGACCGATCATCTTGCACGGGCCGCACCACTCCGCCCAGAAGTCGACGACCACCGGATTGGCCGCGTCCAGAACGTGGGACTTGAAGTTGCTGCTGTCGATCTTGGTCGTGGCCATGGAGGGCTCCTCGATGTTGGCTCGTGTGATAGCTAGAAGTGTGCGCCTGCGAAATCAAGCGGCGTGCGGGTTCGGTTCACGGGGTGTTCGCTTTTCGGCGACAGTCGACCGCCGCTCCAGGGCCGCATCGAGAACATCAGGCGGAACGTCGATGAGAACGGGCGCCTCGGTGAAGAGCAGACCAGCGCGCACCTCCCGGTCGGGATAGAGGGGCTGAAGGAGGGCGCGGTAGAGCGCCAGCTGCAGCACATAGGCCGGCGGCACGGCGTCGAGGTTTTCGGGCGCGGGACGGTTGGTCTTGAAGTCGATGATGCGCACCGCGTCGTCCGACACCGCCAGCCGGTCGATCGTGCCGGTGACGGAATAGGCCTGCCCGCCGAGCGTCAGCGTGCCGGTGACGGCGACCTCCGCCCGGCTTCCCCCGGCAAAGATCGGGGAGAATTCGGGATCGCCGAGGACCGCGAGGACGCTGTCCAGCGCCTGCGCCCGGACGGCCGGCGGCATGTCCGCGGCCGCGCTGGCGAGATAGCGCTCGGCCGCCGCCGCCCGCTCCTCGGCGCCAAGATCGGGCAGCACCTGCAGCAGGCGGTGGATGGCAAGGCCCCGGCGGATGGCGAGGGACGGGTTGCCGGAACCGGCCAGAACCGGCGAGACGAAACCCGTGGCGGGCGCTTCGGGCGCTGGGCCGTCCTCCGCCTCGATCCGGTGGGCCTCCCCTGCCGAGGACGGCGACAACGGCCGCAGCGCCAGCACTTCGGGCGGCAGGATCGACAGGTCGACGGGCCGCAGGACAGCTTCCGGCGAAAGGGCGGCGGTGGCGGGCTTATCGTGCGAAGCCGGCGTGCCCGTACCTGGCGAACTGGTGCCTGGCGAACCGGCGCCGAGCGAGCCCGTGCGCCAGCCGACGACGTTGCCGTCCGCGTCCGCGATTTCCATGGCATCAGGGCGCAGCGTCGCCTCGACGCGCTGCAGCCAGCTCTCCTCGTGCGGGCCGCGGGTCCCGGATGTACCGCAGATCACCAGCCGGTCGGCGGCGCGGGTCATGCCGACATAGAGCAGCCGCCGGTATTCCTCGCCGGCCAGGCGTTTTTCCTCCTCCTTCAGCGCGGCGATGGCGCCGTTCTCCAGACTCTTGTCGGCGCGCCACAGGAAGCCCGGTGCTTGGCCGGGGGCAAGGCCCGGCATATCGTGCCAGGCCATCAGCCGGGCGCCGTGGGCATGGCTGAAGGGCGCCGAACCGGGATCGACGAGGAAAACGACCGGCGCCTCGAGGCCCTTGGAAGCGTGGACGGTCATGATCCGCACCTCCTCCTTGCCATGCTCCATCTCGCGCTTGATCTCGGGGGGCGCGGCCGCGAGGTCGGCGAGAAAGGCGTCGAGCCCGGGCTGGCCGGCCTCTTCCTCGGCGAGTGCGAGGTCGAGGAAGGCATCGATCACCTCGCCGCTGTCGCGCCCGAGCCGGGCCGCGAGCTGTGCCCGTCCGCCCTCCGGGCCGAGCAGCCGGGCGTAGAAGCCGAAGACGCTCTCGAAGCCGGCGCGGTCGCGCAGCTCCTCCAGCCGGGCGAAGGCGGACTGCGCGCGGGCAATCAGCCCCGCCGCCGAGGCGTCCGGCACGAAATCCGGCAAAAGCGCGAGACCTTCCGGCCCCGCCAGTCGGCGCAGCGCCAGGTAGAGCGGCTCGCCGCCGCCGTCACGCGACAGCGCGAGCGCCATCAGGTCGTCATCGGAAAAGCCGAAGAGCGGGCTCTTCAACACGGCGGCCAGCGACAGCTCGTCCTCGACATTGGCGACGGTGCGCCCGAGCGCCATCAGGTCCTGCACGGCGATGTGGTCGGTGATGACCAGCCGGTCGGCGCCGGCGACAGGGATCTTCTGGTCGCGCAGCGCCTTGCCCATGGCCTCGACGAAGCTCGAACGTTTGCGCACGAGGATCAGCACGTCGCCGGCGGTGATCGCCCGCGTTACGCCCTTCACCGTGATGGGATTGCCGATCCACGCGCCGATCTGGGATGCGATGCGCCGGGCGAGCCGGTTGGCGGGCGAGGCTTCTGGCTCGACGTCGAGCGGCGTCAGCCAGTCCTCGGGCTCGGCCCGCGGCAGCGCCTGCACGACGGGCCAGACCTCGACGAGCCCCGGCTCCTCGCCGCGCGCGGACTCATGCGTCGGCGCGATGTCGTCGAAGGACAGGCCCTGGCGGTTCGCGGGATCGGCGAAGACGCGGTCGACGGCGTCCAGCACGTCGCGCGCCGAGCGAAACGACTGGTGCAGGCGAAGCTCGGCAAAGGCCTGCCGCGCCTCGCCGGCGCGCTGGCCGAGCCGCCGCCGTTCGGCCGAGAACATCGCCGGCGAGGCGCCCTGGAAGGAATAGATCGACTGCTTTTCGTCGCCGACGGCAAACACCGTGCGCGCGACATTGCGGGCGGCGGCACCGGTGAAGAACTCCTCGACCAGCGAGCGCATCACCTGCCACTGCCGCGGGCTCGTGTCCTGTGCCTCGTCGATGAGGACGTGGTCGATGCCCTGGTCGAGCTTGTAGTGGACCCAGTCGGCAGCCGAGGAACGCGACAGGAGGTCGGCAGTCCTGACGATCAGGTCCTCGAAATCGAGCTTGCCACGCCGGCGCTTCAGGCTCGCATAATCCTCCTCCAGCCGGTCGGCGATGACGAGGGCGGCAGCGCTTGCCTCGGCGAGGCGCAGCGTCGTCATCCGGCCCTCGATCGTCTGGATGTGGGCGACAGCCGCGTCCAGACGCTCGGCGAAGTCGGGGAACTTGTCCGCCACCGCCTTGGTCGCCACACTCGACGGCTTGAAGGGCTCGCCCTTCTGCGTCAGGCAGAGCGACTTCAGCACCTCGAGCAGGGCCCCGGGCTCCTGCGCTGCCTCGATCGCGGCGAGGCGCTGCGCGAGCTTCTGGTCCGTCGCCTTGGAACTGGCGGTCGCCAGTGGCGCGAGGCGCGCGCGGAAAGCATCGTCGAAACCGGGAAGGGGCGAGACGGCAGCAAGGATCGTCTCCACCGTCTCGCCGTCGGCAAGCCCCAGCGCCCGGCGCAGCAGCGCGACCGCCGGATCGAGCCCGCCCGCCTCGGTGACGTGGCGGCGGAGCGCGTCGCGCTTGGACACGATCTCGCCGATCAACTGATCCAGGCCGAACTCGCCGCCGACCGACAAAGCGGCCGCGAAAGCCTCGGCGAGCGCGGCGCGTTCCTCGCGGGGCCGATCGATGCTGCCCGATCCCGTGATAAGCAGGCGCCGCGCCTCGGCAAGCAGCAGCGCCGTCGTGGTGCCGTCCATCACCTCGAAATGGCCGGGGACGTTCGCCTCCAGCGGAAACTGGTGGAGGATGGCCTCGCAGAACGCGTGGATCGTCTGGATCTTCAGCCCGCCGGGGGTCTCCAGCGCCTCGGCGAAGAGTTTTCGCGCGTCGGCGATGTCCGCGTCCGAGGGCTTGCGGCCGGTCAGCCGGGTCAGTTCGGCTTCCAGCACGGCGCGCGGCGCGGTCGCCCAGGTGGAGAGGCGCTTGAACACGCGGTTCGCCATCTCGGCGGCGGCGGCCTTGGTATAGGTGAGGCAGAGGATCTTCGAGGGCGGCGCCTTGGCGAGCAGCAGGCGCACGACGCGTTCGGTGAGGACATGCGTCTTGCCGGAGCCGGCATTGGCGGCGACGAAGACCGAGCTTGCCGGGTCGGACGCGCCGCGCTGCGCCTGAAGGGTGCGCTCGGAGACCTGAAACCCGGTCATTCCGTCTCCTCGCCGCTGTCGACGCCGACCGACCATTCGCGCGCCCGCGCCAGATGGTCGTAGGCGCCGGAATAGTCGCCGGCGAGGAAGGGGCGCGGCCGCGAGACGAAGGGCTGGCCGGGATCGCGGTAGGCCGCGATCAGCTGCCGGAATTTGGCCAGCGCCGCGTCCGACAGGCTGTCGCCCGTGGTCTCGGCGCCGGACTTCTTGTCGACATGGGTCAGCGTCTCGTCATAGAGTTCGCGCTCGCGCAGCCTGACATAGAGAAGGTCGGAGACCGAGACGACCGGTCCCTTCGTCGCCGCGAAGGCGCCGAGACGCACCATCGCCCCCTCCAGCGGCAGCTGAGGTGCCAGAAGCGTGCGCGCCTGCTTCACCGAGGGGCTGGTGCCGGTCTTGAAGTCGATGATCTCGACCGAGCCGTCCTCCATCACGTCGATGCGGTCGGCATAGCCGGACAGCTCGGTGTCGAGGTCAGCGAAGCGCCACGAGCCCCGCGCCTCCTCGAAACGCCGGATAACGCGCGTCCCGCGCGCGCGCTCCCAGTCGACATAGTTCTTCGCCAGCGTCTCCATGCGCGGCCACCAGATCGCCTCGACCTCGGCCGGCAGCTGCTCGGCATCGAATTTTTCCCGCGCGAGCGTCAGCAGCTTTTCCTCGGCCGCGGGGTCGGCGGGGTCGATGCCGCAGGTGACGAAGCCGGCGAGGACGGCGTGGTAGAGATTGCCGCGGTCGGCAGCGCCGGGATCGCGCATCAGCGCCGGCATCGGCTCCAGCCGCAGGATCTTTCTCGCATGGATCGCGTAGGGGTCGCGGATGAGGGTCTCAACCTCGGTGACGGAATAGCGGTTCGGCCGGTCGGCGAGCGGCGGCACTGGCGCCGGGCGCGGGCTGCGCGGCACCTCCGGCAGAAGGTCGAGGCGGCGGGCATGGGCAAGGAAGGCGGCACCCTCCGCCCGCAGCCGCGAAGCGCCCGTCTCCCCCGCCAGCGTCAGCAGCCGCTGCAGCCAGCGCGAGGCGATCGCGGGGGCGCCGCCGGCGCGCTGCGAGCGGGTCATCACCACGCGTCTTGCGCCGAGCGCCTGGGTGAAATCATGGGCGGCAAGGCCGATGCGGCGCTCCGGCGGATCGAGCGCGATCTCCGCGCGCATCAGCCGCGACAGAAAAGCGTCGCTGCCAGCCCGCGCCGGCCAGGTGCCCTCGTTGAGGCCGCCGAGCACCATGGTGTCGACATGCTGCAGCCGCGCCTCCAGCGTTCCCCAGACGAAGGCGCGCGCCGACAGGCCGCCGCGCGGCCGCACCGTCTCGCCCGCCATCAGCGCCGTCATCACGTCGGAGAGTTCGGAGGGCGCGAAGGCAAAGCCGGTGTCCGGGCAGGCGACGAGGCCGGCAAGGAAGGTCGCGAGCGCGGCACCTGCCTCCTCGCGGTAGAGCTCCGAGGCGTCGCCGCCGGGATCGGCAGCGAGGGCTTCCAGCACCTCCGTCACCGCGCGGGCGAAAACGTCGATGGTCGCGGGTGGGGAAGACCGCAATCCGGTCAGCGGCAGGAGGGCTGCCTCCAGCCGGGCGGAGAGCGTGACGGCGAGGTCGCGGTCGGCCGCCGGCACCAGCCGCACGGGCCGGGGAGGAGCCCGCGTCGCGGCGTCCTCCGCCGCCGCGCGCGCCTCGGCGAAGATCGCCGCGAGGCGCGCGGCGTCGGCGATGCCGACGGTACCGCGCAGGCCGATGGTCTCGATCGCGCGCGCGGCGCGGCGCGCCTCGCCCGGCAGGAGGCCGAGCCGCAGCAGCGGGTGCTTCAACAGGCCGACGAGGGCGATCGGGTCGCCCGGCGACAGCGCCGCCTCGACGGCAAGAGTCAGGAGCGTTCCCGGTGCCGTGGCGGCGAGCGGGCGTCCGGCGGAGTCATTGGCCTCGATGCCGAAGCGCTTCAACTCGGCGACGACGCGGCGGGCAAGGCTGCGGTCCGGCGTCGTCAGCGCCACCGTCGTGTCCGGTGCCGACAGCGCGTCGCGCATGGCGATGGCGATGGCGAGCGCCTCCTCGCGCTCGTCGACCGCCTCGACGAGCGCCAGCCCGTCCAGCGCCGCCGGCGGATGACGCGGTGCGGCTCCGTCCGCCTCGCCCCAGGCGTCGGTCGTCTCGGCCGGGCGCAGCGCGTCGGCGACGAAGGCGTCGCGCAGATCGGCGGCCGAGTTTTCCGGCGGCGCGATGTGCTCGACGTTTTCGCGCGGGACGAGGAGCCCGGCAAGAATCTTCTTCAGCCCGAACTGCGGATGGCCGGGGGCGGTGCCCGAGCGGCCGGGCGACCGGGCGATGTCGATGGCGTCGAAGCCGCGCGGCTCCAGATGCCGGTCAAGACCCGGCAGCACGAGCGCGCCGTTTTCCAATTGCGCCACCGCGCGCATCAGGGCGATGGTCGCCGGTGCCGTCGCGGTGGAGCCGGCGACGATGACGGGGCCGGCCGAGCCGAGACTGCGATAGCGCCCGGCCTCGCGCTCGAGGAAGGCGTTGCGCGCGGATGCGGCGTCCACCGCCCCGCGCTCTGCCAACACCGCTGGCCAGCTCTCGGTGAGAATCCGGAGGAAGGTCAGCGTCAGCTGCCACCAGTCGGCGAGGCGGTCGGGGGCAAGCGTCACGAGGGCCGACAGCGTCGCGGCCTCGTTCACCGTCTCGTCGAGGAGCGTCGCGAGATCCCCGGCGAGCCACAGGGCGTCGGCGGCGGACGCCGGCAGGACGACGGCTTCGCCGGCGAGAAGCTCCAGCGCACTGGCGTTGAGGCCGGCCTTCCACTGCCGGACGAAGCGGGCGATCAGCATGCGCCGCTCGAGCGGCGACATCACCGGGACGAGCCCCGCGGCATCGGGCGCGGCAAACAGCGTGGCGTCGTCGTCGTCGTCGTCGCCGATCAGCCGAATGGCGGGGAGGATGGCCGCCTTGCCGCCGAGCGCGCGGGCGAATTCCGCGCCGAGGCTGCGGGCGGCGCGGCGTGATGGCACGAAGAGGGTGATGCCGGCCAGCGCCAGCGGATCCTGCGCGGAACGCGTGCCGCGCAGCACCCGGCCGTCCAGCACCGCCTCGGCCAGGGTCCTCAGGAAGGGCAGGCCGGGAGCGATGGAAAGGACATTGGCGCGCATGCCTTACGGTCTACACGCCGCCGCCGTGATTCGCGACGCCCGCGGGCCGCGATCCCCCGGAGTTGCGTCTCCGGGCGTCCGGTTCAGGCGGCGCTGGCGCTGGCGCTCGCCAGAAACGTCGCCTCGGCCTCGGCGATCGCGCCGGGGGTGCCGACTGTCAGCCACAGGCCGTCGAGCCTGGCGCCGAACAGCCGGTCGGCCTCGATGGCCAGGTCGAAGATGCGGTTCAGCGAGAATTTCTCCTCGGCCATGCCGGCAAAGAGCTCGGGCTTCAGGATCGCCGCCCCGGCATAGATGAAGGGCGACATGTCGCGCTCGCCGACCCGGGCAAGGCGGCCCTCGACGTCCATGGTGAAGTCGCCCTTGCCGTCGTAGCCGGTGGCCTGGCGCATGTCGGCGATGAGCAGCATGGCGTCCATCCGGGCGGGATCCCAGAGATCGGTCATGAGGTCGAGATTGTCGCGGTAGCCGTCGATCCAGAACGTGTCGGAATTGATCAGGAAGAAAGGCTCCGAACCCAGGAGCGGCAGGGCCTTGACGATGCCGCCGCCCGATTCGAGCAGCTTCTCGGTCTCGTCCGAGATGACGATCTCCGGTCCCTTGCGGCGGCGCAGATGCGCCCGCATCAGGTCGGGGAGATAGTGCACGTTGACGACGATCTTCTCGACGCCGTTGCGCGCGAGCGCCTCGAGCCCGTAATCGATCAGTGCCTTGCCGCGCACCGCGACGAGCGGTTTCGGGATGGTCGAGGTGATCGGGCGCATGCGCTTGCCGAGGCCCGCGGCCAGCACCATCGCGGTCTTCGGTCGGAACTTGTCACGTCGCGTCATCATGTCGGCCTCGAGCATCAGCGGGCTCCCGGCGCGTCGCCGATTAGGCCCCACCGGGAATACAGGGTCTTCAGCGCGGCCAGCGCGGGATGATCCAGCGTGCGCGCCAGGTAATCCTTAAGCCGGGGAATGTGACGCAGATATTGCGGCTTGCCGTCGCGTTCGTCGAGACGCACGAAGATTCCGAGGATCTTCGAGGCTCGCTGCGCCGCCATGATCGCGTAATCGCGCTCGAAAGCGTAGGCGTCGAAGCTGCCCTGAGCCCTGCGTGCGGCGGCATAGGCCGCCACAAGCCGCATTTCCAGCTCCGGCGCGACGTCGACGCGGGCATCCTGCGCGAGCGAGGCGAGGTCGTAGGCGGCAGGCCCGATCATCGCGTCCTGGAAGTCGACGAGGCCGATCCGGTCGAGGCCGGCGCGATCCTCGCGCCAGACGATGTTCGGCGAGTGCAGGTCGCGCAGGACGAGGCTCGTTTCGGCCTCGCGCAGGGTGTCGAAGAGATCGCCCCAGACGGCGACGTATTCAGACCGCTCGGCATCGGTCGCCTTCGCGCCGCGCATGCGCGGAAAATACCAGTCGAGGAGGAGGCCGACCTCGATCGCCATGGCGCGGCGGTCGAAGTCCGGCACGGCGTGGACGGTGTCGCCCGCGACCGGCAGGACCGCGTCCCAGCCCCTTGCATGGAGTTCCGCCAGCATCAGCGCGGCCGCCTCGTAGCGCTCGGGGATGGGGCGTCCGGCGGCATCGAGGACGGTGCCCTCGCCGAGATGCTCGATCAGGACGAAGCCCTGATCCAGATCGGCGGCAAACACCTCGGGCGCGGCAAAGCCTTCGGCTCGCAAGGCTCTGGCGACGGCAACGAACGGTGCGACGTCCTCGGCGATGTGGGCGATGCGGGCATAGGGCAGGCCGCCCTCAACCGGCAAGCCTTGCGTCTGTCTCGGCGCATCCATCAGAAGCGCCGGCGCGCCGCCGCGCAGGACGCTTTCGTAGCGCCGCGGCGAAGCGTCGCCGAAGAAGCGTCTGCGCTGGCAGACAGGCTGGGTATCGGCGTCGAGGAAGGCCCGGATCGCCAGCGTCCGCCGCAGCCGCGACAATGCCTGCGGCGTCCCGGAAATCTCGGCGCGACGGCCCTCGCCGTCGATCGACAGGCCCACGCGCAGGCTGGAGGCGAGAAAGACGGCGGGCGCCCGCTCCGGCCATTCGCAAAGGACGATGCCGGCCTCCGCCGCTTCGTCGAAGCCAAGCTCGTCGAGCTCCGATTCCTCGGACAGGCGGTAGAGGTCGAAATGCGCGATCGGCGGGGCGGTGTCGTAGGTCTGGACGAGCGTGTAGGTCGGGGAGGGCACGTCGAGTCCCGGCGCGTTTGCATGCGCCTGGATCATCGCGCGGGCGAGCGTCGACTTGCCGGCACCGAGATCGCCGGAGAGCGCGACGACGTCGCCCTGCCGCAGCAACAGAACCATGTCCTCGCCGAGCTGGCGCGTCGCGTCGTCGTCGGCAAGGTGCAGGACCAGAGGCGCCGCCAGCGCGTTCTCGCTCACTCCGCGGCCTCGCCGAGTGTCCGGTCGCCGGCGGGGAAGCGGCAGATCACCGTCGTGCCGCCGCCCTTGGAGGAGTCGATGGCGATCGAGCCCTTGTGCAGGTCGAGAAAGCTTTTCACGATCGACAGGCCGAGGCCCGCACCCGAATTGCGGCCGCCGACAGGATCGGACTCGAAGCGCTCGAAGACCCGGGCGATCTGGTCGGGCGCGATGCCCGGTCCCTCGTCGTGGACGAGGAAGGCGACCTCGCCCCTCTTTCGTACCGCCTTGACGGCAATGGTCGAACCGGCCGGGGCGAAATTGGCGGCGTTGGACAGGAGGTTGAAGAGGATCTGCGTCACCCGGTGCTCGTCCGCGCGAAAGCTCTCGCCGGCTTCGGAGACATCGATGTCGATGCCGATGTCGTTTTCCTTCAGCCGGTCGCGAACCGCCTCGGCCGCCTTGTTCACGGTCTCGGCGATGTCGACGTCGGACATTTCGAGATCCATCGTACCGGCATCGATCGAGGCGAGATCGAGAATGTCGTTGACGATGGTCATCAGCGAGGAGGTCGAGATCGAGATGTAGTCGAGATATTCGCTCTGGCGTTCCGTCAGCGGGCCGGTCTCCGTCGAGCGCAGCAGCGCGGAGAAGCCGATGATGTTCGTCAGGGGCGAGCGCAGCTCGTAGTTCACGTGCTTGACGAAGTCGGTCTTGATCCGGTCGGCGACTTCCAGCGCCTCGTTGCGCTCGCGCAGCATCAGTTCGGCCCGGCGCGCGTCGGAAATGTCGGAGAAGGTCAACATGCTCTGCCCGTTCGGCAGCGGCACGATGCCGTAGCTCGCGATGCGTCCGTCGGCGAGGGCGAACTCGCCCGAGGTCGCTTCGCGGGCGCCCTCGTCGAAGGCCGTGACAGCCTGGCAGAAGAACGGCCAGTCGACAGGGGGGCGATCGTCCTCCGGCGGGCTGATCGATACCGCGACCGTCCTGCCGAGCGTATTGACATGCGGCTTGGCGGCGAGGAATTCCTCCGAAAGCCCCCACATCTCGCCGAAGGCGGGGTTCGACAGGCGCAGACGGCCGTCCTGGCCGAACACCGCGACAGCCTCGCTGAGATAGTCCAGCGTCTCGCCCTGCAGCTGCACGAGCGCTTTCAGACGGCTCTCCAGTTCCAGCTTCTCGGTCAGATCCTCGAACACCCAGGTCGCCCCGCCCTGCGGCGCCGGGCTGACGAAAATGCGCAAGGTCCTGCCATCGGCGAGGTGCCACATGAGTTCCGTCGGCTCGGTGGCGCGATAGGCGGCGATGATCTCGTGCTTGAGGTCGCGCAGCGAGCGGTCCTCGGGCAGCGTGCCGCGCGAGCGCAACTGGTCCATCATCGCGACATGATCGGGCGAGGAGTCGAGATAGGCGCTGGTCAGGCTGAACAGCCGCTGGAACGCGGCGTTGTAGTAGTTGAGCTGGGTCTTCTCGTCGAAGCGCGCGACGGCCGTCGTCAGATGGTCCAGCGTCTCCGAATGGCTCTTCACCGTCTGGCTGAGTTCCTGCCGTACGGCCTCGGCTTCCGAGACGTCGACCGCAAGGCCCGCCGAACCGAGGGGACCGGCGGCATCGATGACGCTGAAGCTGCGGCGGTCGGCGTCGACGACGGTCGTCAGCCTGTCGACGAACACGCGCTTGGTTTCGAGCGCAAGCGCGATCGCCGTTCGGTCCTGCTGGCCGAGAAACTCGAGTTGCCGTGCGACGGCGTCGGCGACCCCATTGCCGTCGACGGCGGCCGCATAGGCCCGGTTGACCCAGACCAGCCGGCCCGCGCGGTCGCGCAGCCAGACCGGCATCGTGAGCGCGTCGCAGAGGCTCTGCAAGGTCTCGACGGTCTCGAGCAGGCTGGCATGCTCGCGCTTCAGGCGTGTCAGCTCCTCGCGCAGGCCCGACAGCGGCGAGAAGCGCACCGTGGCCAGCGCGCCGACGGTGCGCCCGGCCACTTCGATCGGCTGGCCGTCGAGATGATCGATGGTCAGGGCGAAGCCTTCCGCGTGGGTCTTCAGGCGGTCGATCAATCCCTCGAGGCGCGCCGCCGCCGGACGGGGCAACCATTCGTTGAAGTCGAGGAAACGGCGCGGGTCGGCCGGCGCGCCGGTCGCGGAAGGCAGGGTTCCCAGGATGTCGACGACGCGCTCGCCGGAATAGACGACGACCTGATGGTCGTCACCCGACAGAAGGGCGCCGCGCTTTTCCGCCTCGAAGCGACTTTCGGCCAGTTCCGCCCGCAGCTGTTCGTTCTCTTCCTCGGTGCGGGCGCGCTGCTGGATCAGCCAGACCACCGCCAGCATGGCAACGCCGACCACGAGCGCGAACAGTGCGAGATAGAGGATGTCGTCTGCCGGGATGTCGATCCCAAGATGCTGCTCGATCGATTGAGCTCGCGCCGGACCTGCCGGCAGAGCCAGAATGGCCGAACTGATCGAGCCGCAGACCCATCGTCGCCAGGCGGGACCGGATGCGCGTCGAAGGGCCCAAGGCCCGTGCCGGCCGGATCTTTCGATCCGGTCCGCCCGCCATGTCTGCATCATCGAAGGCATGCCCCCGTCCTTCGTTGCGACTGATCCCCGCCGCGCCTGTCCGCACCGGCTGACGGGGATGATTCGGCCAACTTAACCGCTCCGCAAATCGCGGCAAAGCACAGCCATGCACCTGCGGGACAAAAAGAAAAGCCGCCGGGAGGTTGCTCCCCGGCGGCTTGTCTGAATCGGATGCCGAAAGCAGCGTTGAGCTCAGTAGCGGTATTGTTCCGACTTGTAGGGACCCTGGGTCGACACGCCGATATAGTCGGCCTGGTCTTCGCTGAGCACGGTCAGCTTGGCGCCGAGCTTGGCGAGATGCAGGCGCGCGACCTTCTCGTCGAGATGCTTGGGCAGGACATAGACTTCCTTGCCGTACTTCTCGCCCTTGGTGAAGAGCTCGATCTGCGCCAGCGTCTGGTTGGTGAAGGAGGCCGACATCACGAAGGACGGATGGCCCGTGGCGTTGCCGAGGTTGAGCAGCCGGCCTTCCGACAGGAGCAGGATGCGCTTGCCGTCGGGGAAGTGGATCATGTCCACCTGCGGCTTGATGTTCGTCCACTTCATGTTGCGCAGCGAGAGCACTTCGATCTCGTTGTCGAAATGGCCGATATTGCCGAGGATCACCATGTCCTTCATCAGGCGCATGGTGTCGATCGTCACCACGTCCTTGTTGCCGGTGGTGGTGATGATGATGTCGGCGGTGGGCGCCGCGTCCTCGAGCGTGACGACCTCGAAGCCGTCCATCGCGGCCTGCAGGGCGCAGATCGGGTCGACTTCCGTGACCTTGACGCGGGCGCCGGCGCCGAGCAGCGAGGCGGCCGAACCCTTGCCGACGTCGCCATAGCCGCAGACGACCGCGACCTTGCCGGCCATCATGACGTCGGTGGCGCGGCGGATGCCGTCGACGAGGCTTTCCTTGCAGCCGTACTTGTTGTCGAACTTCGACTTGGTGACGCTGTCGTTGACGTTGATCGCGGGGAAGGGCAGGAGGCCCTTCTTCTGCAGCTGGTACAGGCGGTTGACGCCGGTGGTCGTCTCTTCGGTGACGCCCTTGATGGCGTCGCGCTGCTTGGTGAAGAAGCCGGGGGTGGCGGCCATCCGCTTCTTGATCTGGGCGACGAAGATCTCTTCTTCCTCATTGCCGGGGTTCGACAGAACGTCTTCGCCGGCTTCGGCGCGGGCGCCGGTAAGGATGTACATCGTGGCGTCGCCGCCATCGTCGAGGATCATGTTGGAGGGCTCGCCGTCCGTCCACTGGAAGATCCGGTCGGTGTAGTCCCAGTATTCCGTCAGGCTCTCGCCCTTCACGGCAAAGACGGGGGTGCCGGTCGCGGCGATCGCGGCGGCGGCATGGTCCTGGGTCGAGAAGATGTTGCACGAGGCCCAGCGGACCTTGGCGCCGAGTTCCTGCAGGGTCTCGATCAGCACGGCGGTCTGGATCGTCATGTGCAGCGAGCCGGTGATGCGCGCGCCGGCGAGCGGCTTGTCGGTGCCGAATTCCTCGCGGCAGGCCATCAGGCCGGGCATCTCGGTCTCGGCGATGTCCATTTCCTTCCGGCCCCAGTCGGCGAGCTCGGGATCCTTGATGACGAAGTCCTGTGCGAATGCCATGGGGGCGTCCTCTGTGCGGAAAGGGAAGGTATAAGGGAAAATTCGAGCGCAGCCCTTGCGGGTCCTGCGGCTGACGATCCTCTACCAGCCGGGGGACATCGACACAAGCGGATATAAGCATTTCTTTATATGACATCCCCTCGCCATAGGCTTTCGCCGCTCCTCGGAGTTCGGCTATCGTCGGCAGATCACACTCCGGGAGAACCCCATGTTCCGCTCGTCTCACCGCACCGCTCGACGCGTCGCTCTATCGGGCTGCTGCGCGGCAGCTCTCCTCCTGTCGCAGGCGCCGGCCGGTGCGCAGGACGCCGGGATGGAGGCGCTGACCTCGATGGCGCCGCTCGCAAGCTTTGCCGGTTCGCCGAGTCTCAGCGTATCGGAGTGGGTCCTGCCCTATGCGCCCGTGATCTTCGACATCGTCGTGACCTTTGCGCGCAGCGTCGCGGTGATCACCTACGAGGCGCGCCACTACGATGCCGTCACGCGTGACTTCGTCGTCCAAGGCCTGACGATCGGCCGCGCCGGCGTCGACGTCGCCATCGACCGGATCCGCATCAATGCTCGGACGCAGCTCTACGAAGGCATCGCCATCGATACCCGCGCCATCCCGATGGAGGCCGAGGCGCGCGCGACACTGAAGAAGCTCGATTCCGAGATCATCCGCGGCGACGTCGTGTCCTCGGTGCGTGCCGACGTCGCCTCGGCAACCTACGACATCGACGTCAAGGCGAGCTTCGAGAACATCGGCGCCCTCGGCCTTGCCGCCAAGGTCGAGGGGTTTCACGTGCTGGTGCCGCTGGACGAGGTCACCGCCGAACTCGACCTGCCGCCGACGACCGACGGCGCGATGCCGCCGGAGCCCGCGCCGGGCAGCGACGCGCCTGTCATCGTCGGCAAGCTCGCCAGCGCGACGCTCACCTATGACGATGCCGGCCTCACCGCTGTCGGATTTCAGATCGCCGCCGATGCGCAGCAGCTGACCACGGGCCAGTTGCAGGGGGTGATGGCCACCATGCTCGTGCCGATAATGTCCAGCCTGTTTCAGGAGATGCCGGGCGGCGCCAGCCCGGAACTGATGGAGCGGGCCGTCGGCTGGTCCGGCGCCTTGCAGGCCTATCTCGCCAAGCCCGAGCACATCGAGATCAGCTTTTCGCCGGCGGAGCCCTTCGACCTCTCCCAGTTGAAGCCGGGCGTCCAGCTCGACGAGGCGATGATCCTGGCGCTCAACCCCGACGTCTCGGCCGAGGCAAGCGAGATCACCGCGCTGATCGATCCGACCTCGGGCGCGGCCATTGGCGCCGATGACCTGTCGCTGGCGGAGCGGCTGGTCGAGGGCGTCGGCATTCCGCAGGACGTCAGGCGCGGCGTGACGCTGGCGCTGTCCGACATCGCCGCCGGCAAGCCGGAGGCCTCGGCCATCGTCGTGCGCGCCATCGTGCTCGACCCCGATTCCGCCGTGACCGACGACACGGCCGCCTCCTCCTACGTGCTGCTGCTTCTGGCCAAGGCGCGCGGCGAGGCGGTGCCCGACGCGACGCTCGGCATCGTCCGTGCCCGGTTGACGCCGGATCAGGTGGCGGCCCAGGAAAAACTGGCGCTGGCGCAGTGGCTGCAGACCGACGGCGCGGACCAGCAGGACCGCGAGAGCGCGGCGATCGACGCCCGGGACTGGAGCGCGATGCGCGACCTTGCCTTCGATTATTACGAGGGCGCCGGCGTGCCGCGCAATGTCACCCGCGCCTACACCTTCGCCAGCCTCGCCGCGGCGGGCGGCGACCGGATCGCCACGACCCTGCGCGACGACCTCCTGAAAGGTCTGCGCGACAAGCGCCTCGCCTTTTCCCCCGACGTCGCGCGGACCGATGCCGACGCGATCTGGCAGGGCATCGTCACCGCAGCCGGAGAGCCTGCGACGCCGGACGCCCAGTAGGCGGGCTGCCGGAGCGCGGTGCGCAGCCCTCCGCCATGGTGCGGCGCCAAGTTCCGTTTTGCGCCGCACCCACCTTGGAACACGCCGGCCGCGACCCTGTCAGAATAGTCATTCTCGGGCTCGTCCCGAGAACCCAGGCCCACACGCTTCAACTGCCGAACCGGCCCAGATTGTGGCTTGCCGTCGTCGGATTGCGACGCATCGACATGGGTCATCGGGACAAGCCCGATGACGACCGCCGCCAAGTGGGAGCGCCACGTCCGGATTCAGAGCGCGGAACGCGCACTCCCGGCATTCGATTTTTCCACTAGAGCATGATCCCGAAAGGTGGCTTCCGGCTTTCGGAAAGAGATCATGCGGAAACAAAGGACTAAAGCGGGACGGCGATTCGAAGAAAACGCATCCCGCTTTAGGCCGCAACGCTCCAGGCGCCAGAGGGGATCAGGCCTCTTCGCCGAACTTGTCCGCGACGAGCCCGGCAATGGCGTCGAGTGCCCTGCCGGCGTCGGGGCCGGTGGCGGAGACCTCGATGGTCGAGCCGAGTCCCGCGGCGAGCATCATGAGGCCCATGATCGATTGCCCGCCGACGCTGAGCCCGTCTCGGCTGACGGTGAGTTCGGCCTCGAAGGTTTCGGCGAGCTGGACGAACTTGGCCGACGCCCGCGCATGCAGGCCGCGCTTGTTGACGATCGGCAGATGCCGCATCAGCGGCTCCTCCGCCTCCATGCCCGGTCCTCCCGGCAACCCGATGTTCATCGTCACTTCCCGCTGAGAATCCGGCTGGCGACGTTGATGTACTTGCGCCCCGCCTCCTGCGCGCACACCAGGGCCTCGGTGATGTTGCGATCCTGCCGGACACTGGCGAGCTTGATCAGCATCGGAAGGTTCATGCCGGCCAGAACATCGACATTGCTACCGTCCATCACCGAGATCGCCAGGTTCGACGGCGTTCCACCGAACATGTCGGTGACGATGATGACGCCTTCGCCGCGGTCGGCAAGGGCGACGGCCGCCACGATGTCGTTACGCCGCTGTTCCATGTCGTCCTCGGGGCCGATCGAGATCGTCTCGAAGGCCTCCTGCGGCCCGACGACATGCTCGACGGCCAGCCGGAATTCACGCGCGAGCTGTCCATGGGTGACGAGCACGAGACCGATCATGCGCAAACGACTCCGATCGCCGACCGACGTCCCGCAGGCCGCATACCCGCAGACCGCAGACCCACAGCCCGCGGGCCGCAAGCCCCGAATCTCGACGGGGAGCCCAGCTGCCGGATACGGCAGATCCGCGGACCGACGTGCAGGATCAGTCTCGCGCGCATTGCGCCGTCGCCAAAGGAATAAACGTCAATCGATGAGCTCCGGTCTCTTTCCGACGGCTTTTTGCGCAAGACGCGCCGGCCTCCCGGCTCTGGCATCTCGCTGAGGATCGACCGAGGTCGATCCCAGTCGATAGGCTGTGGGATCATGCACCAGGAGGCGCCCATCTCGCAATGCTGCATGGCAAACTCGGTAAAGACCGGGCGCAACTGTGGCTGAAATGCGGCGCAGGTCTCAGCCAGCAGCGCCGGCGCCAAGGGACGATTGGGGACGGTCGCCGACCTACACGTCGATGAGGCCGAGATCGGCAGGGCCGAGGCGGGCCAGGCTGACGAGGACATCGGCGGCGAACCCCGCCTGCCGGGCCGGCAGGACGATTAGACGCAGGTCGATGCCGGCGATCCTGGTCGTCAGCATGCCCGGAAGGCGATGGAGCGCCTCGGGCTCGCAGAGGTCGACGACGAGGTCGAGCGCGACCCGGTCGATTGACGCCTCCTGCAGGATGCCGACGCCGGAGATTTCGATCAGCCCCCGGATCGGCGCCGGCGCGACCGCCTCGACCCGGTCGCCGTTGACCTCGACGAAGACTTGGTCGTCGGCCACGAGCGCCGCGGCAAGGCCCAGCATCTCGGCACGGCGCAAGGTCGACAGCGCGAGCGCCGACTTGCCGCTGCGCGATGGACCCCGGATGAGGACGCCCATGCCGCCGAGCGCGATCGCGGTCCCGTGCAGGTTGGCGGGGGGAAGGCTCATTCGCCGGGCAGACTGACGGTGAAGCGGGCGCCGCGGAATGTCCGGGGATCGCGGGCGTCGATGATGTTCTCGGCCTCCAGGGTGCCGCCATGTGCCTCGACGATCTGGCGGGAGATCGACAGGCCGAGGCCTGAGTTCTGGCCGAAGGCTTCGGCGGAGGGACGGTCGGTGTAGAAGCGCTCGAAGATGCGCTCGATCTTCTCCGCCTGGATGCCCGGACCGTTGTCCTCGATGGCGACGACGATCGCCTTGCCCTCGCGCCTGATCGAGACGACGATCCGGCCGCCCTCCATCGCGACGAAGGAGCGGGCATTGTCGATGAGATTGGTGAAGACCTGGCTGAGGCGCAGGTCGTGTCCGGCGACAAAATAGGTCCGGCCCGCCGGCAGCGGCTCGACCTTCAGCATGATCACCGTATCCCAGCCCTCCTTTCGGTGGGCGCGCGCGCCGTCGACGACCGATCCGATCAGCGCCGCGACGTCGACGCGTCCCGTGCCTTCGCGGGCCAGTTCCGCATCGAGCCGCGAGGCGTTTGAAATGTCGGTGATCAACCGGTCGAGGCGGCGCACGTCGTGCTCGATCACGGCCAGAAGCCGCTGCTTGGAATTCTCGTTGCGGGCGAGCGGCAGCGTCTCGACGGCAGAGCGCAGCGAGGTCAGCGGGTTCTTCAATTCGTGGCTCACATCGGCGGCGAAGCTCTCGATCGCGTCCATGCGCTTGTAGAGGGCGTGGGTCATCTCCCGGAGCGCGGTCGCCAGATTGCCGACCTCGTCGGCGCGGTCGCCGAAATCGGGGATCTCCTCGCGCCACTTCACCCCGCGCTTTACGCGCAGGGCTGCCGCCGACAGGCGCCTCAGCGGCGTCGCGATGGTCGAGGCGAGGAGGATCGACAGGACGACGGTGACGAGAGCGGCGACGGCGAAGACGCGCACGATCGCCATGCGCTCGGCCTGAACGATCTTGTCGATGTCGCCGCCCTGCGTCGACAAGAGGAGAACACCCAGCACCGCCCGAAAACGCTGGATCGGCACCGCCACCGAAACGATCAGTTCACCCTTGTCGGTGACGCGCACGACGGTCGCGGGACCGCCGGTCAGCGCGTTCATCACCTCCGGATAGATCGTGCCGGTTCCACCCGGGCTTTCGGCGTAGACGGGCAAGTCGGCGCGCTGGAAGAGCCACTGCACCCAGGTGACGACGCGCTCGACGATTTCCGGCTCGTCGTCGGTGATCTGCGGCAGGTCGTAACGCAGGATCTGGCCGCGCGAATAGAGATGGCGCGAGTCGAGAATGAGGTTGGCGTCGCGGTCGTAGAGTCGGGCCCGCGTGCGGGTGGGGGAGATCAGCCGGCGCAGAAGCGGCGCCACGCGCTCGGGATTGATCGGGAAGTCGAGACTGTCGGCCGAATCGAGGCCCGGCTGCAAAGTCTGTCCGGCCTGGAGTTCCAGCAGTTTTTCCGGGTCGAGCGTGATCGAATCGGTCTCGACCGTCGCCGAGGAGGCGATGGCGCTGGCGATGATCTCGCCCTGCGTCAACAGGCTTTCGACGCGGGCGTCGGTCAGGCCGGCGCGGAACTGGTTGAGGTAGAGGATGCCCGAGACCTGGACGATCAGCGCCACGAGATTGAGAAAGACGATGCGGCGGGTGAGGGAGGAGAAGATCGAATGGCCGAGCACCCAGCGCGCCCGGTGCAGCGCACGCCTGACCAGCGGAAGCCGGCGCAGCCGCGAGCGCGCCGCCGCTTCGCGTCGCCGTCGGCGCGCGGCGGCCGGGTCGGTCCCGCTTTCGCCTTCGGCGTTCGCCACCATGTGTCAGGTCCATGCAAAATCGTGCGGCGCGAGTGCGCGGCGCCGGCGGAATGCCCCGAGGGATACTGCGCCGTCAGATCTCGCGGAAGCGATATCCGACGCCGTAGAGCGTCTCGATCATGTCGAAATCGTCGTCGATCGCCTTGAATTTCTTGCGCAGGCGCTTGATGTGGCTGTCGATGGTGCGGTCGTCGACATAGACCTGCTCGTCATAGGCCGCATCCATCAACGCGTCGCGGCTCTTGACGACGCCAGGGCGCTGCGCCAGCGAGTGGAGGATCAGGAATTCGGTGACCGTCAGGGTCACCGGCTGTTCCATCCAGGTGCAGGTGTGGCGCTCCTGATCCATCACCAGCTGTCCGCGTTCCAGCGAAGATTCCGGCGTCGGGCCGGTCTTGGCGGCGTCCCGCGCCGCGCCGCGCCGGAGGATCGCCCTGACGCGCTCGACCAGAAGCCGCTGCGAGAACGGTTTGCGGATGTAGTCGTCGGCGCCCATCTTCAGGCCGAAGAGCTCGTCGATCTCTTCGTCCTTGGAGGTGAGGAAGATGACCGGAAGGTCGGACTTCTGGCGCAGTCGCCTCAACAGCTCCATGCCGTCCATGCGGGGCATCTTGATGTCGAAGATGGCAAGGTTCGGCGGCCGGGACTGAAGGCCTTCGAGGGCGGATGCCCCGTCGGTATAGGTTTCGACCCGATAGCCCTCGTTCTCCAGCGCGATCGATACCGACGTCAGGATGTTTCTGTCATCATCCACCAGCGCAATTGTCGGCATCGTGTCATTCTCCTTGTCAGGTTCGGGCGGGCCGCAGGATCCGCCCCGGCAGAGGGCGCCGCCCTGCCGAGCCGGCTGCCCCTTTGCGGGAATGGCGCGGCTTGGTCCGGATATGCGCCCGGGCATATCTGTGTAGTCGCGACATCAATCAGCATTAAATGTGGCAAATCGCAGCAAAAACCAGTCCGCCACGTGACTCTCCCTCCAACCCGGCGGCCCCGATTCCAAATAGAGGCACGCGATCAGGGGAATGCTTCCCTAAAGGTCGACCTTCTGATGGGTCGTCGTATCGGGACGATCCTTGTCGCCGATATAGGCCTTGGCGAATTCCCAGGCTTGTTCGATCCTGCTCGCCTTGACGTTCCAGAGCTCGGCCTCGTCCGGATTGACCACCAGCACGACGACGCTCGGATCGTCCTTGCCCTGCGGCAGCCAGGCTTCGGCCGCCGAGTCCCAGATCTGGGCGACCAGCGCCCGGTCGCCGGATATCCGGGCGCGACCGGACAGCGAGACGTATTTTCCATGCTTGGCAAAGGTCATGGCGACCTCGTTGTCGGCCTCGATCTCGTCGACCTTGTGCGACTGGCTTTCGGTCAGGAAGAGGATCTCGCGCCGCTCGGAAGAGACCCTCGGCGCCATCGGCCGGGCGCGCATCCGTCCGCCATTGCGCGTCACCACCATGCAGGTGTCGAAATCGTCGATCAGTGCCCAGAAGGCATCCGTCTTGCGGTCGGTCATCCCGTATCCCCTCATTCTAGCGGCAAATGCCGTTGTCCTTGAAAGAGGGGAATGCTCGAGCGCGGGAAAGGTGCCTCTGTTTCCCCTCGCATCTGCAGGGGACGAGACGGCCATTCCCTAATATGCCAACACAGTGCACGAATTATCAAACCGATTAGATGGTCGGTGAAAAGCTTTAAATCGATTAATACACTGATTAGGCTTATTAATTCTTGGTTTCTGCTTGATGATCATGCCGCGCCGCAGTATTTAGCGGCACGGTCGGCGCTGCGCCCGACGCGCGGCAATGGAGAATTGGCGGCATGGACGAGATCGGGTTGCGCAATCGCACCAAGGGCATCGAGACGACCGGGCTGGAAAATCTCGGCTCGCTGCGCTGGAACCTCAACGAGGTCGATCTGGTCGAGACCGCCATTCGTCGCGGCGAGGGCCGATTTACCGCGCACGGCGCCTTGGTCGTCACGACCGGTCAGCACACCGGCCGTTCGGCCAAGGACAAGTTCGTCGTCCGCGACGAGCATACCGATCCGGCGGTCTGGTGGGACAACAACAAGCCGATGACGCCTGACGCGTTCGAGCGGCTTTACGACGACTTCAAGGCGCATGCCGCCGGCCGCGACCTGTTCGTGCAGGATCTCGTCGGTGGTGCCGATCCCGAAAACGCCATCGCGACGCGCGTCGTCACCGAATACGCTTGGCACGCGCTGTTCATCCGCCATCTCCTGATCCGCCCCGACCGCCAGGCGCTGATCGATTTCGATCCGGCGCTGACGATCATCGACCTGCCGTCATTCCGGGCCGATCCCGAGCGCTACGGCGGTCGGTCGGAGACCATCATCGCCTGCGACCTGACGCGCAAGATCATCCTGATCGGCGGCACCTCCTACGGCGGGGAGATGAAGAAGTCGGTCTTCACCGTTCTCAACTACCTTCTTCCCGAGAAGAACGTCATGCCGATGCATTGCTCGGCCAATGTCGGCCCCGACGGCGATGCGGCGGTGTTCTTCGGCCTGTCGGGCACGGGCAAGACGACGCTGTCGGCCGATCCCAAGCGCACCCTCGTCGGTGACGACGAGCATGGCTGGGGCCGTGACGGCATCTTCAACTTCGAGGGCGGCTGCTACGCCAAGACGATCAAGCTTTCGGCCGAGGCGGAGCCCGAGATCTTCGCCACGACGAGGATGTTCTCGACCGTTCTCGAGAACGTCGTTCTCGACAGCGACCGCGTGCCGGACTTCGACGACAAGTCGCTGACCGAGAACACCCGCGCCGCCTATCCGCTCAACTTCATCCCCAATGCGAGCCCCACCGGCCGCGCCGGGCATCCCCGCAACATCATCATGCTGACGGCCGACGCCTTCGGCGTGCTGCCGCCGATCGCCAAGCTGACCCCGGCCGAGGCCATGTACCACTTCCTCTCCGGATACACCGCGAAGGTCGCGGGCACGGAAAAGGGCGTGACCGAGCCGGAAGCGACCTTCTCGACCTGTTTTGGCGCGCCCTTCATGCCGCGGCACCCCTCGGTCTACGGCAATCTCCTGCGCGATCTCATCGCCGAGCATGACGTCGACTGCTGGCTGGTGAACACCGGCTGGACCGGCGGCGCCTATGGCACGGGCAGCCGCATGCCGATCAAGGCGACGCGTGCGCTGCTGTCGGCAGCCCTCGACGGCTCGCTGAAGGATGCCGAGTTCCGCACCGACCCGTCCTTCGGCTTCCAGGTGCCGGTGGCGGTCGAGGGCGTCGATGCCGCGATCCTCGATCCGCGGTCGACCTGGGCCGATCCCTCCGCCTACGACCGGCAGGCGGTACGTCTGGTCGAAATGTTCCGCGCCAATTTCGGCAAGTTCGAAGCCCATGTCGATGCCGACGTGATGGACGCCTCGCCGATTTCCGCCATGGCCGCCGAGTAACGGCCCACGCTGCTCTGGGAGGGGCAAGGCCCGCGAGCGTCGTCCTTCGGGACGCCTCGCGGGCCTTTTCGTTTCAGGGGACGGTATCGTGCTTCGGCGTGCCTTTGCGCGCTTCCTCCGCAGTTTCCGGCCGGGTCCCGCCACTCTGCCCCGACCCTGTCCGTCCGGCATTGTCATTGCCGTCCGGGCGGGGCACATGATCGCCACGGCGTCTTTCCCGAAGCCGCGAGGGAGGCTGACGACATGAGCGAGGAGGACGAGGGACTGCGGATCAATCCCCGCCTCCTGATCCCCGGCAGCGACTTCGAGGAAAGCTTCATCCGCGCCAGTGGCCCCGGCGGTCAGAACGTCAACAAGGTCTCGTCGGCGGTCCAGCTGCGTTTCAACGCGCGGGGGTCGCGCGCGCTTGCCGACGATGTCGCCGTGCGCCTGATGCGGCTTGCCGGCAGCCGGACGACGAAGGCCGGCGAGATCCTGATCGAGGCATCGCGTTTTCGCACCCAGGAGCGCAACCGCGAGGACGCGCGTGAGCGCCTCGCCGACCTTATCCGCCAGGCGCTCGTGCCGCCGCCGCCGCCGCGCAAGAAAACGCGGCCGTCGAAGGGGTCCGTCGAGCGCCGTCTGACCACGAAGCGGGTCCGGGCCGACGTGAAGAAAGGGCGGGGGCGGGTCGACGACTGAGCCATGGGGTGGGCCCTTGCGGCCGCTCTGGTTCAGCGCGATGGCTGCTCCCAAGGATATCAATCATCTGTGACCGATCGACCTGCAGCTATTTGCGATCGCCTCCGTATCTTCGGTACCTTTCGATTGTGAAAGGCATCCCTTTCTTCTGAAAAGGAACGCCCAATGATCACGACCATCCGTTCGCTGGCGATTGCCTCCATCCTCGCTGCAGGAACCCTGGCCGCCACGGCCGCCGAACCCGTCACCGTCGGCGGTGCGCCGATGTTTGCCGACAAGACCATCGCCGAGAACGCGCCGAACGCGTCCAACCTCACGACGCTGGTTGCCGCCGTGAAGGCTGCCGGCCTCGTCGAGACGCTCGGCACCGCCGGTCCCTTCACCGTCTTCGCGCCCGACAACGACGCCTTCGCCAAGCTCCCCGCCGGCACCGTCGACGAGCTGGTGAAGCCGGAGAACAAGGAGAAGCTGACCAAGATCCTGACCTATCATGTGGTCCCGGCCAAGGCGACGTCGGAAGCCGCGATCCAGATGGTCAAGGACGACGGCGGCAAGCACATGGTCAAGACCGTCCAGGGCGAGGAACTGACGCTCGCCTTGGCGGGCGACAAGCTGACCGTGACCGATGCGGCCGGCAATGTCGCGACCGTGACGCAGGCTGACGTGATGCAGTCGAATGGCGTCGTCCACGTCATCGACACCGTTCTCATGCCGAAGATGTAATCGAGACGGGTGGCGGCTCGGCACCAGGAGCCGGCCGCCACCCTTTCCACCGCCTTTGCAAGTTTTCGTGCTTTCGCTCGTGGCACGGCCGGTCGATCTGGCGTCGGCGTCCCGGATCATGAGATAGTGGTCGAACCCGCCGAACCTCCCGCCGAACCTGGAGAACGTCCATGCGCCGCAGACAGTTTCTCTTCACCAGCATGCTGACGGCAGCGTCCGCGGGCCTCGCCGGGCTGTTCTTCAGCCATTCCGCCCGCAGCGCCGGCGGCAGCTTTCCCGTGACGCGGAGCGACGAGGAATGGCGCAAGATCCTGACGCCTGACCAGTTCTCCGTCCTGCGACAGGAAGGGACCGAAAGGCCCTTCTCCAGCCAGTTGAACGACAACAAGAAGAGCGGGCTCTATCACTGCGCCGGCTGCGACACCGCGCTGTACTCCTCGGCGGCGAAGTTCGACTCGGGAACGGGATGGCCGAGCTTCACATCGGCCCTGGCCGGGGCGACGGCGACGACGACCGACTACAAGCTGATCTATCCGCGCGTCGAGGAACATTGCGCGACCTGCGGCGGTCATCTCGGCCACGTCTTCGATGACGGCCCCCCGCCGACCGGTAAGCGTCATTGCATCAATGGCGTCGTCCTGACCTTCCGGGAAGGCGACGTCGCCTCCTGACAGGGCTTTGGGGAACAGGTCGTGGCCGCTCCTCATGATTTGTTTACCGGACAGGCGGAGCATCGGTGATGCGCCGCCTGTTTTGCTTGAAGGGAGCTCCGCCGCAATATTGAACTCGGCTCATCGTAGCGCCATATGCAAGCCCACAGCGGGAGATGCCTAACCTCAGGGTCTTCCATAAAAGTCGCTTTTAACAAGGACTTGCCGCATGAGTCGCATGACGCCTTTTTCCAGTCCGCTTTTGCTTGGCTTCGACAGCGTGGAGCGGACTTTGGAGCGGATCGGCAAGGGTGGTGAGGGCTACCCGCCCTACAACATCGAGCGCTTGCGCGAGGAGCCGACCGGCGAGGAGGCGGGAGCGAATTTTCTGCGCATCACGCTCGCTGTGGCGGGGTTCAGCCCCAGTGAGCTGGAGGTTACGACGGAAGAGAACCAGCTGACGATCAGGGGCCGGCAAGCCGACGACAAGGACCGCGACTATCTCCATCGCGGCATTGCTGCCCGGCAGTTCCAGAAGACCTTTCTGTTCGCCGACGGCATGCGGATTGTCGGCGCCCGGCTCGGAAACGGCCTCTTGATGATCGATCTCGCCCGGCCCGAGCCAGAGCGCATCGTCAAGCGCATCGAAATCGTCGTCGCAGACTGACCGCCAGGACGCATCTTCTTCCCGTGCATCACGCTTTCATCAGGAGACAGACCATGACGAATTCATTGCGCACCGTTGTCGCCGCGAGCGATCTGGCCGCTATCGGCGAGGGGCATGTGGCCTATCTCCGTCGCATGTCCTCGGACGACATCAGGGCGAAATTCCCGGCCGCCAAGGAGATCCAGCCGGGTATCGACCTCTGGGCCCTGTTCTCTGCCGACGGCACGCCCCTCGCCGTCTCCGACGACCGCGGGAGCATCCTTGCCAGCGCCTCGCAGAACGAGCTGACGACCGTCAGCCTCCACTGATCCCTACGCCGGTCCGGGCGCCCGCCGCCTGGACCGCACCCGTCCGGTCGATCAGCCGACGATCGGCTTCGTTTCGGTCATGATGGAATAGATCGTCTCGGCGTCCCGCGCCCCGCGAAGGCGGTTCACCGTATCGCTGTTGCGCAGCATCCTTGCGATCTTCGAAAGCGCCTTCAGGTGATCGGCGCCAGCATCCTCCGGTGCGAGCAGCAGGAAGACGAGGTCGACCGGCTGGTCGTCCAAGGCATCGAATTCGATGGGATGGTACAGCCGGCCGAAGACGCCGACGAGGCTCGTCAGGTTTTCGATCTTTCCATGCGGAATGGCGATGCCGTTGCCGACGCCGGTGGAACCCAGGCGCTCGCGCTGCATGACCCTGTCGAGGATCTCGCGCTCCGGCAGGCCCGTCCTCCTGGCTGCCAACTCGGCCAGCTCCTGCAGCACCTGTTTCTTGGAGTTCGCCTTCAGGGCAGGCAGGATCGAATCCGGACCGATGAGGCTGCCCAGATCCATGCTGCTGTTCTTCAGGGTCTGGCTGGATGTCATGAAGTCGGAAATCCGTGTCCTGGCCGGCCTGCCGATGATGGGCCGGAAAAGGCGAGCGGCGCGTTGATCGCGGGATGGGAGAAGGGAACGCCCGTTGTGTCAGGCATTCCCCCCGTTCCCATGGTCAGGCTTCGGGCTTGTAGGACGATGGGTCGACCCAGCCGAAATTGCCGTCGGCACGGCGGTAGACGATGTTCACCTCGCCATTGCCGGCATTGCGGAAGACGACGACCGGGCTGTCGCGACGGTCGAGCTCCATGACGGCACTCGCGACGGTCATGACGCCCACCTTCAGCGAGGTCTCGGCCACGATGGCCGGCGCGTAGTCCTCCGGCATCTCGTCGACCTCGTCCGACTCGGGCGACGGCGCGGCCATGACGGTATAGGCGACGTCGCGCTGCTGGCCGTTGCCATTGGCATAGTGGTCCTTCAGCCGCCGCTTGTAGCGCCGCAGCCGCTTGTCGATGCGCTCGGCGGCGTCGGCGAAAGAGGCTTCCGGGTCGTGTGCCATGCCGGCGGCCTGGAAGATGACGCCGGTATCCAGATGCAGCGTGCAATCGGTCTCGAACCGCGGTCCCTCCTTGGAGACGACCACCGTGCCGCTGAAGTTTCCGTCGTAATATTTCCCCACCGACTGACCGAGACGATCCTCGATCCGCGTACGGAATGCCTCGCCGACATCCATGTGTCTGCCCGAAACCCGAACACCCATATGACTTAAGCTCCCTCGGACAAGCGACCCGCGTGATTCCCGCAAGTCAGTCCTTTGCTTGATACACCCGTCGGCACGTCCTGGCCGAAAAATCGCCGCGCCGTTCGTCGCGCGATCTCTCCGGCGTTCGTCGCGGACCCGCAGCTTCCGGGTGTGTGGGCTTCTAAAAACGAACGACGCTCCTGTCAACGCGAAGCCCCCCCTCGCGTATCCCGAGAGGGGCAAGCCGAGCGGTCGTCGAGGAAAATTGTTTTGGCTGCACCGGCCGCCCGCTTCGCTTGGCGGCAGGGGACCTTCAGCAGGCAACCATGCGGGCCTTCATCTCGCGGCGCCGCTGGATGGAGGAGCGGATGCCGAGCCCTTCGCGGTACTTGGCGACGGTCCGCCGCGCGAGGTCGACGCCTTCGCGCTTCAGCCGTTCGGCGATGTCGTCGTCGGAAAGGACGGAACCGGCGCTTTCGCTGTCGACCATGGACCGGATCCGGTGCTTCACGGTCTCGGCCGAATGCGCCTCCCCGCCGTGGCTGGAGGCGATCGCGACCGTGAAGAAGAATTTCAGCTCGAACGTGCCGCGGGGCGTGGCGATGTATTTGTTGGCGGTGACGCGGCTGATGGTCGATTCGTGCATCCCGACCGCTTCCGCCACCATCATCAGCGTTAGAGGGCGGAGCGCGTTGATGCCGTGGTTGAGGAAGCCGTCCTGGTGCTTCACGATTTCGGTGGCGACCTTGAGGATCGTGCGCGCCCGCTGGTCAAGGGAACGCACCAGCCAGTTGGCGGAGGCATGGCAGTCCGAGATGAAGGCCTGTTCCTGCTTGTCGAGCCGCCCTGTGGCGATGCGGCTGACATAGTCGGATTCGACCAGCACGCGCGGCAGCGCGTCCGGATTGAGCTCGATACGCCAGCCGCCGCCGGGCGCCGCCTCGACGGTGACGTCCGGCACGACCACGTCGGCGACGGCCGAGCCATAGTCCTGACCCGGCTTCGGGTCGAGCCGGCGGATTTCCGCCAGAATGTCCATGAGGCCGCTTTCGTCCTCACCGGTCAGGCGCCTGAGGGCCTGGAAGTCACGTCGGGCGAGGAGATCGAGGTTGTCGAGGACGATCTGCATCACCGGGTCGAGCCGGTTGCGCCGGCGCAGCTGGATGGCGAGACAGTCGGCCAGGTCGAAGGCAAAGAGCCCGGCAGGTTCGGCCTCGGCCTTGAGGCGAGCGAGGATGGCTATGAGGCGCTCCGGCGCGATGCCGATTTCGGCGGCGACGGTCCCGATGTCGATGCGGAGATAGCCCCCCTCGTCGAGCTGCTCGACAAGGGCCTCGGCGATCTTGCGATCGAGCGGATCGGCGATGGCCTGGCGGATCTCGGCAAGGGCATGCGCAAACAGGGACGGCTTGCCCTCGGCGAGCGCCTCGATGAAGGATTCGCCCTCCTGACCACCGCCCCCAAGCGAACGCAATGCCGGCAGCGTCGGGCGCTCCTCGTGGGCAGGCGCGGGTGCGGCCTGCGGACCGAAGCCGCCGTCGAAACCGTCGTCGAAGCCGGCGATCTCGGCGCGTTCCCCGGCAAGGTCGAACGCGGAATCATCCAGATCCGGCACCAGCGCCGGTGCTTCATGTTCGGCGCGGGACTCTCCCTCGCGCGGCTCCGCGACGGAAATGAGGGGGTTCTTCTCCATCTCGGTCTCGATGAAGGTCTGAAGTTCGAGATGCGAGAACTGCAGCAGCCGGATCGACTGCAGAAGCTGCGGCGTCATGACCAGCGATTGGCTCTGGCGCATCTGGAGCTTGGCGGAAAGCATGATGGCGAACGACCCGATCCCGAAAAGGATGTCCGGCTAAAAACACGGCCGGCTTCCTTCCATCAAAGCTGGTGCGCAACTTGCTTGTCAATGCGCCTGTCGCCGATCTGCCCAATTTTCCGGCAGTGGGATAGCGATGCCTCAGAAGGTGAACTGGTCGCCGAGATAGAACCGGCGGACGTCCACATGGTCGACGATTTCCTGCGGATTGCCGTGGGTCAGCACGCTGCCGGCATGCATGATGTAGGCCCGGTCGATCAGCCCGAGTGTCTCGCGGACATTGTGGTCGGTGATCAAAACGCCGATGCCGCGCTGCGTGAGATGGCGAACCAGGCCCTGGATATCGGCGACCGCGATGGGATCGATGCCGGCAAAAGGCTCGTCGAGAAGCATGAAGGTCGGCCGCGAGGCAAGCGCCCGGGCAATTTCGCAACGCCGCCGTTCGCCGCCGGAAAGGGCCGTCGCCGGCGACTTCCGCAGATGCTCGATATGGAATTCCTCGAGCAGTGCGGTCAGCTGGTCCTCGCGTGCGCGCTTGTCGTTCTCGACGACTTCGAGCACCGCCCGGATGTTCTCCTCGACGGTCAGGCCGCGGAAGATCGAGGCTTCCTGCGGCAGGTAGCCGATGCCGAGGCGCGCCCGGCGATACATCGGGATCTGCGTGATGTCGTGGCCGTCGAGTTCGATGCGACCGCCGTCGACCGGGACGAGCCCGGTGATCATGTAGAAGCAGGTGGTCTTGCCGGCGCCGTTCGGACCGAGCAGCCCGACGGCTTCGCCGCGCCGGACATGCACGTCAACGCTGTCGACGACCCGCCGACCGCGATAGGCCTTGGTGATGCCCCGGGCGACAAGCGTGCCCTCTTTGGAGGCGGCCGGGTCCATTGCGCCGGAGGCAGGCCCGACACGGCTTGGCAAAGGCGCCCTGGCCGTCGGCATTTCGAAGCTCGTTTCGGTCATGGTGATCCGTCTCTGGCGGGGCGTGTCGTGCAAGGCGTATCGTCGGTCGCGCGACGCTCGTGCTCCCTTCGACCATCCCGGACAGTGCGCCAGGACGGCCCTCGGCCCGCACGAATGGCGCCGCGGTCTAGGGTTGGGGCTGATCGCTCTGCGGTGCCATCAGCATCTTGACCCGGCCGCCGCTGAACTGGGCGACGCCGGTGTCCATGTGGATGGTCAGGCTCGGCCCGCGGGCGATGTTTTCGCCCTGGGTCAGAACGACGTTGCCGTCGAGGACGGCGATCTGCGTCTTCATGTCGAACTTCGCCGTCTCGGCCGTCGCGACCTGATCGTCGGACTTGATATAGACCTTGCCGCTGGCCTCCAGCCTGTCGATCTGATTGTTCCCGCCAGGCATGCTGGCCGCCGCAGCCTTCGGTGCCGCCTTGGCTTCTCCGCCGGCCGGCGGCTTGACGTAGTAGACGACGAGCTTGGCCGAGCGCATCAGCGTCGGCCCCTGCGCGACCGATACATTGCCACTGAAGGTCGCGACAGCTTTGGAATCGTCGACATCGAGCTGATCGGATTCGATCGCGATCGGCTGGTCGCCGCCGACCTGCAGGCCGGTGAAGGTTCCCGGAGCCTGGGCGAAGGCCGCCGAACCCAAGGGGAGCAGCAATGTCGCGAGGACCAGGCAAGAGGCGAAGCCAAGAGGCGGGCGTGCAGTCATGGGCTCAGTTGCTTTCCTGTTGGGCTGTTTGCGCTGTGTCGCCCGGGCTGGGCAGGAGGGTCATCTTCACGCGACCGCCGAAGCTGAGCATCTTGCCGCCCTCCTTCACATCGAGATTTCCGGACTCGATCGTCTGGTTCGGCGTGGTGATGCTCACGGGACCGGCACCGACCATGCTGCCGCTGGCCATGTCGATCTGAGCGTCGCTGAGACTGATCGACATGCCGCTGCTGGTCTTGACCTGGACGTCCTCATAGAGCCGCAACTGCTGGGATTTCGGGTCGTAATGTCCCCGTGTCGCCGTGACGTCGGCGGTGGCGTTGTCGGAGATGGTGATATTGGCCTTCACTTTTTCGAGGTCGATGCCGCTGCCGTCCAGCGCCTGGATGGCGCGCTCGGCGACCATCGAATAGGGCCGCTGGTTCTTGTCATATCCGGACATGCGCGGGTCTTCCATCACGATGCGCCCATCCTCGAGGCCGGCGGAGGAAACCGAGACGTCGTCCGGCAGCGCCCGCGCCAGCCAGGTCACGGCAATGCCGCCGACGACAATCACCGCTGCCAGCGCCGGCAGGCCGATTTTCAAAAGGGAAACCAGACGCGAATGCCGACGTGCCCGGGCGAACTCCTTCTCGGAGCGGCGGTTGTCGGTCAGACTGCCGAGCGCGCCCGTGCGCATCGCCCGATCCATGTGTCCTGTCGTCTCGGTCAAACCTTGGTCCTGAACTCATCGGCCTGAGCCTGAACTCGTTGGCCTGAGGGTGTACAACGTGATCAGCGCGGCTGCGAAGCCGGAACCCTAGACCATTTGCGGCATGCGGCTGATGGACCTGGCGAATGCCCACCCTCTAGCCCGCGAAGCCGCCCGTCCAACTTGTTGCCTATCTGTCCAATATGGGGAAATTTCGGCGTGGAAAAAGGTGTGCAGTGGGGCGGCCGATGCTCAACTTGTGCTCAACTTGGCAAGACCACGCAGAGAGTCTATCGCTCGATGGTTAGGAAATCATAACGGTGGATCTGAAGTGGGCAATGCACAGGACCTGATCGACCGTCGGCGCCTGCGCCGCAAGCTGGGCTTCTGGCGCGGCATGGCGATTCTCCTCGTCGGCCTCGTGGTGATCGGCCTGCCCCTGGCGCTCTGGTCGGCGCAGGGGAAGGGCACGCGCGGCGACAGCATCGCCATGGTCCGCGTCGAGGGCCTGATCACCGAGGACGAGAAGCTGCTCGACCTTCTCGCCGACCTGAAGGACGACGCCTCGGTCAAGGCGGTGATCCTTCAGATCGACAGTGCCGGCGGCACCACCGTCGGCGGCGAGACGCTTTACAAGGCTGCCCGGTCCATTGCCGAGGTGAAGCCGCTGGCGGCCGATGTCGGAACGCTGGCCGCCTCCGCTGCCTATATGCTCGCCATCGCCTCCGACCATATCGTCGCCCACGAAACCTCGATCATCGGCTCGATCGGCGTGATCTTCCAGTATGTCGATGCCTCGGTGCTGCTCGACACTGTCGGCGTCACGGTAAACGCGATCAAGTCCTCGCCGATGAAGGCCGAGCCTTCGCCCTTCAATCCGGCACCGCAGGAAGCCAAGGACATGATCGGCCGGCTGGTGATGGACACCTACGAGTGGTTCGTCGCCCTCGTTGATGCGCGCCGTCCCTTCGACGCCGCCGAGGCAAGGCGGCTTGCCGACGGCTCGGTGTTTAGCGGCCGGCAGGCCCTGGCCAATCGCCTCGTCGACGGTCTTGGCGGCGAGCCGGAGGTGCGCCGTTGGCTCGAGGAGACGCGCCGGATCGAGAAGGGCCTGCCGATCATCGAGCGCAAGCCCGAGGAGGACGGGGGACTCGGCTGGTCGATCTTTGCCGACGCGAGGGCTTTCGCCTTTGCCAGCCTCGGGCTCGATCCCCGCGCCGAAACGCTTCCCGAAGCGCTCTTCGGCGCCGGCGGCCGGGGAGGCGGCCTGGTGTCGCTCTGGCAGCCGCGCTAGAAGCAGACAGGCGAAGGGGTGTGCCGCCGGACGATGATCGGATGCCCGGCGTAGTATATTGATCTCTCGACCGTCTTTCCCTTACAGTCGTCCGACTTGACAGTTTTCTGCCTGGCCAGTCTTCCGACAGCCGTCGCCTCGATGCCTTGGCCGAAGGCTCGAGCCTTTTTTGCCACCGCGACGACAGCCCAGACCCGAACGGAGCTCATTGCCGTGATTAAATCCGAACTCGTGCAGATCATCGCGAGCCGCAATCCGCATCTCTACCAGCGCGACGTCGAGACCATCGTCAACGCCATCTTCGACGAGATCACCGATGCGCTTTGCGACAGCAACCGCGTCGAACTGCGTGGCTTCGGCGCCTTTTCCGTGAAGAACCGTCCGCCGCGCGCCGGCCGCAATCCGCGCACCGGCGAGTCGGTCGACGTCGAGGAGAAGTGGGTACCCTTCTTCAAGGCGGGCAAGGAATTGCGCGAGCGTCTGAACGACGCGGGCTGAGCGGGAGCGCAGCGGCTGGTTCCTCACGAGACCCGGCCTTCTCCCTCGGCTCCGCCCGAAGCATCGCATCATTCGATCCGGCTCGGGCTGGCATTTCGGGCCGGTCGCGCTGCCGATGATGCGCGATGCGATTGACCCCGGGCGCGGCGCTGCCATATCGAAGACGTGATGGATGAAGGATCGGGGTCACCCGGTCGAACTTAGCCAAGGGCCCGACGATGATCTCCAGAATCCTGTCCTTCGTGATCCTCGTGCCGCTGGCCATCCTTCTCGTGGTGTTCTGCGTCGCCAACCGGGCGCCCGTCAGCGTCTCGCTCGATCCCTTCGGCACGATGCCGCAGTTCACCTTTGCGCTGCCCTTGTTCATCGTTCTCATGGGCGCTCTCATCACCGGCGTGATCCTCGGCGGCATCGGTACGTGGCTCACGCAGTCGCACTACCGCCGCAAGGCCTGGAAGCGCCGCAACGAGGTGGAGCGGCTGCGGCGCGAGGCCGACGAGGCCAAGGCCAACCTGCGCCTCTTGCGCGAGGAAAAGGCGGCGACGCCGGCCTCGACCGCGCTCGCGGCGCCGCGCGCGGCCTGAGAGCTTCAAGGCGGAACGCCGACGCTGCTTCTTCTCCCCTCTGGTGAGAAGGTGCGGCAGCGGGATGAGTGGCAGCCGTCTCCATCTAGAGACGCCAAGCGCCGTATCATCGACCCTTGGAACCGTCAGGCCGCTCGCGGGCCTGCCGGCCAGCTCTCCCCGGAGGAGCGAGGAAGGGGCGTCGCCGCCGCGTTGACTCCGGGCGACCTGCCCTCAGACGGCCTCTGTCGTCCCCGCAGCCGCTGCCGCGCCCCCCGAAAGATGGGCGGCGAAATTGTCGAAGAACTGGCCGGCGAGCTTCTTCGTCGTGGATTCGATCAGGCGGCCGCCGAGCTGGGCGATCTTGCCGCCGACCTGCGCGTCGACCTTGTAGGTGAGGATCGTTTCGGACCCGTCCTCGGCCAGATGAACGTCGGCGCCGCCCTTGGCAAAGCCAGCAATGCCGCCCTTGCCCTCGCCGACGATCGAATAGCTCTCCGGCGCATTGACGTTTTCGAGCCGCACCTCGCCATTGAATTTCGCCTTGACCGGGCCGACCTTGGCGACGACGGTTGCCGCCATGCTGTTGTCGCCGGTCATTTCGAGGGCTTCGCAGCCGGGGATGCACGCCTTGAGAACGGCCGGGTCGTTCAGTGCTTCCCACACCGCCTGCCGTGGCGCCGGCAGCCTGTATTCGCCTCTGAGATCCATCTGTGTCCTCCCGATATCGCGGGGGCCGAAGCAGATCCGGCCTTGCCCGAAGCCACCTTGAGGATTTTGCCGGTTTTGCCAAGCGCAAACCAAACGGCTAGAGAGCGGAAATGACCATGAGCATCGGCAAGGAACCAACCCGTTGAGCGGATCGCGGCGTCCCCGCAAGGACACCTCGCCAAGACCTCAGACAGGTCCGGCGGACATCTCCCATTCCTCGACCGAGGTACCCGTCTCCGGTGCCCGCCCGGCGCCGCCGAGGCGCGAGGGTGCGCGGCCGGCGGAGCGCCTGCCGGTGATCCTGACGGTCGAGCCCGACGCCGACTATGCGCTTCTCGATTCGGGCGCGGGGGAAAAGCTCGAGCGCTACGGCCCGCTGACGGTGCGCCGCCCGGAAAATCAGGCGATCTGGAGCAAGCGCCTGCCCGATGCCGCCTGGGAGGCGGCCGACGCGATCTTCACCGGCGACACCGACGAGGAGGGTCTTGGCCGCTGGCGCTTTCCGAAAGTGCCGCTCGGCGAGACCTGGCCGCTGCAGCACAGGGGCCTGTCCTATCTCGGCCGCTTCACCTCCTACCGCCATACCGGCGTCTTCCCCGAACAGGCGGGACACTGGGCTTTCGTCACCGATGCCATTTCGGCTGCGAAACGACCCGTCCGGGTCCTGAATCTCTTCGGCTATACCGGCCTCGCCTCGCTGCTGGCCGCCCGCGCCGGCGCCGAGGTGACGCATGTCGACGCCTCGAAGAAGGCGATCCTCTGGGCGAGAGAGAACCAGGAACTGGCCGGCCTCAACGAGGCGCCGATCCGCTGGATCTGCGAGGACGCGGTGCGCTATGCCGAGCGCGAGGTGAAGCGCGGCAGCCGCTACGATATCGTGCTGCTCGATCCGCCGCGCTTTGGCCGGGGACCGAAAGGCGAGGTCTGGCAACTCCTCGACGATCTGCCCTATCTCCTCGACCTCTGCCGCGACCTCCTGTCCGAAAGGCCGCTGGCGCTCATCCTCACCGCCTATTCCATCCGCTCCTCCTTCTATTCGCTGCAGGCGCTGATGACCGAGACGCTGCGCGGCAGGGGCGGCACGGTGGAATCGGGCGAACTCGTCATCCGCGAGGCCGGCGCGGAAGCCCGCTGCCTCTCCACCTCGCTCTTCTCGCGCTGGATTCCCTGACATGGCCGACGATTTCGACGACAACAGCCCGCGGCCGGCGAAGCGCCCGGATCTGGCCGCGCCCGGAAGGGTCAAGGACCTTTCCAGCGTCTCCAACCCGATCATCAAGGACATCCGCGCGCTCGGCCTGAAGAAGCACCGCGAGGAGACGGGCCTCTTCATCGCCGAAGGGCTGAAGCTCGTCATCGACGCGCTCGACGCCGGCTGGGCGATCGAGACGCTGGTGGTGGCCAAATCCCAGCTGCACAATCCGCTGCTGACCCAGACCGCCGCCCGCACCGTCGCGCTCGGCGCCGACGTCGTCGAAGCCTCCGAAAAGGTGCTCGGCGTCATTACCCGGCGCGACAATCCGCAAAGCGCCATCGGCGTCTTCCGGCAGAAGACGGTGACGCTCGACAAGCTCGACCTCGGCAAGGACGGCGTGATCGTCGCCCTCGACCGCGTCCGCGACCCCGGCAATCTCGGCACCATCCTGCGCACCGCCGATGCCGTCGGCGCCAAGGGCGTCGTCCTCGTCGGGGACTGCGTCGATCCCTTCTCGCTGGAGACCGTGCGCGCCACCATGGGCTCGATCTTCGCCGTGCCGATCGTGCGTGCCAGCGAGGGCCAATTGCTCGGCTGGCGCACAAAATTCCGCGGCCTCGTCGCCGGCACGCACATGGCCGGCACGACCGACTACCGCACGCCGGACTATGCGGGAAAGCCGACCTTGCTCCTGATGGGCAACGAGCAGGCCGGCCTGTCCGAGCCGCTCGCCAAGGCCTGCGACGTTCTCCTGCGCATTCCCCAGGCCGGCCGCGCCGACAGCCTGAACCTTGCCATCGCCACCGGCGTGATGCTGTTCGAGGTCCGGCGCAAGGCACTGACGCTGTGAACCCGAGGATCGTCGCCGCTCTGGTGATCCTCCTCACCGTCGTCGCCGACCAGGCGATCAAGGCCGTGGTCGTGGCGACCATGGAACTCGGCGGCGCGATCGAGATCCTGCCGTTCCTCGCGCTCTACCACGCGCGCAACGAGGGCATCGCCTTTTCGATGTTTGCCGGGTCTGCCGATCTCGCTCTGGCGCTGATGGCAGTGGTCGTCCTCGCCTTCGTCTTCTGGCTCTGGTGGAAGACGCCGGCCGACCGGCGGTTGACGCATTTTGCCTTCGCCATCATCGTCGGCGGCGCCATCGGCAATCTGATCGACCGTGTCCGCCTCGGCTACGTCACCGACTACGTTCTCTTTCATACCCCGGTCTGGTCGTTCGCCGTGTTCAACCTCGCCGATGCCTGCATCTCGGTCGGTGCCGTGGTGATCGTCGCCGACGAACTCCTGCTCGGCCGACGCGAGAAAAAGGCGGTCGGCCCCGAAAATTCCGGGTCCGGGACGGACTGAAGGGCCGGACGTTTTCCGGCGGCGGACAGAAGGAGCGAGACCATGAGCGAGACCTTCAAGGCGATCCTGATCTCGCGCGACGCCGACAAGCGGCAGCGCGTCGAGACCGTGGACATGACGCCGGACCAGCTGATGGACGGCGACGTCGACATCGCGGTCGAGGCGACGACGGTGAACTACAAGGACGGCCTGGCGATCACCGGCAGGGGGCCCGTGGTGCGCCGCTGGCCCATGATCCCGGGCGTCGACCTTGCCGGCACGGTGCTGACGTCGACGCATGCAAGCTGGCGGGCCGGCGACAAGGTGGTGCTGAACGGCTGGGGCGTCGGTGAGGTGCATTATGGCGCCTTTGCCGGCCGGGCCCGCGTCAGCGGCGACTGGCTCGTGCCCCTGCCGGACGCTTTTTCGGCGAAGGACGCCATGGCCATCGGCACCGCCGGCTACACCGCGATGCTGAGCGTGATGGCGATCGAGGCGGCGGGCGTCACGCCGGCCGACGGCCCGGTGATCGTCACGGGCGCTGCCGGCGGCGTCGGCTCGGTCGCGGTGTCCCTCCTTGCCAGCCTTGGCTGGCACGTCGTCGCCTCGACCGGACGGACGGAGGAGACCGACTATCTGAAGCGTCTCGGCGCCGCCGAGATCATCGACCGGGCCGAACTGTCCGGTCCCGGCAAGCCGCTCGCCAGGGAGCGCTGGGCCGCAGGGGTCGACGCCGTCGGCAGCCACACGCTCGCCAATGTTCTTGCGCAGACGAAATATCACGGCGCCGTCGCCTGTTGCGGCCTCGCTCAGGGCATGGACCTGCCGGCCTCCGTCGCGCCCTTCATCCTGCGCGGCGTATCGCTGATCGGCATCGATTCGGTGATGGCGCCGAAGCCGCGCCGGCTGGGCGCCTGGCAGCGCCTGGCGACGGATCTCGATCTGGACAGGCTGCGGGCGCTCACGACCGAGATCGGATTTGACGATATCGTCGCCGCCGCGGCCCAGATCGTCGACGGCAAGGTGCGCGGCCGTCTGGTCGTCACCATGTGACGGTGTGGCAGGCTTGAAAACGCATTGCCGGCTGGCGGAGCCGTCAGCGGCCGCCACGAGGCAGGGTGCTCGTCACGAAAGCGTCGCGCAAAGATTATAATTCCGGTAAGATGATGACGTGTCGCACGCGTCTGACGCGGGGAGGGTTCATGAACCTATCGAGGATGGCGGAAGAGGCACCGGTCGTCCGCGCGCCCAATCCCTTCGGTGCCGCGGTGAAGGCGTTCGTTCCCGCGCCGGTTCGCCGGATGAAGGGCCGCTTCGACGTCAACGGGCAGGTGCTCGGCCGTCTCGGACAGCTCGAAGTGCGTCTGGCCCGCTCGCGCGACGAGGTGAAGGCGGCCCAGCAGCTGCGCTACCGCGTGTTCTACGAGGAGATGTCGGCGCAGCCGTCGCGGCTGCAGAAGCTGACGCGCCGCGACAAGGACGGGTTCGACCGCTACTGCGACCATCTCCTGGTGATCGATCGCGCCCGCGGCGGCTCGCTCGGCAACCAGATCGTCGGCACCTACCGCCTGATGCGGCAGGAGGGCGCCGAGATGGCCGGCAGCTTCTACACCGCCCAGGAATTCGATATCGCCTCGCTGCTGGCGCGCCATCCCCGCAAGCGCTTTCTCGAGCTCGGCCGCTCCTGCGTCCTCAAGGAGTATCGCGGCAAGCGCAGCGTCGAGCTGCTCTGGCAGGGGATCTGGGCCTATGTCCAGCAGCACCGCATCGACGTCCTGTTCGGCTGCGCCTCGCTCGCCGGCACCGATCTCAAGGCCGTCGAACTGCCGTTGGCCTTCCTGAAGACGCACGCCGCCGCTCCCGCCGAATGGCAGGTGAGGGCGCAGCCGCGCAGGGGCGTCCTGCGCGGCGAGAACGTCACCGGCGAGGCCGATCCCCGCCGCGCGCTCGCAGCCCTGCCGCCGCTCCTGAAAGGGTATCTGCGCATCGGCGGCTATATCGGCGCGGACGCGGTCGTCGACTACCAGTTCGGCACGACGGACGTGCTCGTGGTCCTTCCGGTGAGCAACATCCACCCGCGCTACGTCGAATATTACGGCGCGGACTCGCGCTTCGTCGCCTGAAAGGCGTATCCGGCGCATCGCGAGGCTTCGAGGAGGCGTTGCCGTTTCGGGACACAATAGCCCGGAACGGCATCAAGCGGGCCGCAGGAGTGTGACTTGGCGCCCTACTTCCCGACGCGCACGACGCTGCGGGTGCTCGTGTCGACGATCACCGGGTGGCCATTGTAGTAAAAGTAGGCGTAGGTCGCCTCGCCCTGGAGGGGCACGAGACTGATCGACTGCGGCACGGTCTCGCCGAGTGTGGGCGCGACGGGGAGCCGGGAATCGTCGACGGGATTGTCGACGGCGAACTGATAGACGTTCACCGGCGTATCCGCGGCCGTTGCGAGGCCCGGAGCGAGGCTGGCGGCAATCAGGAGCGCCGCCGTGAAGAGGGGCCGCGACCGACGATGGTTCATGCAATCCTCGCATTTGGACATCCGGCCAGGCTGGCCGTCCGTGTCCACCGCAGACATGGGTATGCGATCCTTGCAATGTAATGCCAAATTTTTGGCCGGGCCGCAATCCTCATGCTGCAGTGCGAATCGTCGCCGGCCTGTTGCAGGTCCGCATCTGCCGGAGGGCCAAAGCGCCGGTGGACAGGCGGTCCAAGCCCCTTTTCCCCGGCCGTCGCTGCCGCTATGCCGATAGGCTGAAGGGGCGGCCTCGCATCAGCGGGCCGGCCGAATGCGGGAGACGATCGATCGCTGTGACGAGGGGAGAACCGGAGAGCGGCCCGACGCCGATGATGGCGCAATATATCGAGATCAAGGCGGCCAATCCCGATTGCCTCCTGTTCTACCGGATGGGCGACTTCTACGAGCTGTTCTTCGACGACGCGGCCATCGCCTCGCGCGCCCTGGGCATCACGCTGACGAAGCGCGGCAAGCATCTGGGCGACGACATTCCGATGGCCGGCGTGCCGGTGGTGGCCGCCGACGACTATCTGCAGAAGCTGATCGGCCTGGGCCACCGGGTCGCCGTCTGCGAGCAGATCGAGGATCCCGCCGAGGCTAAGAAGCGCGGCGGCAAGTCGGTGGTGCGACGCGACGTCGTGCGCCTCGTCACCCCCGGCACGATCACCGAGGAGCGGCTGCTCGATCCCGGCCGCCCGAATTTTCTGATGAGCCTGTCCCGCCTTGGCGGCTCGGGTCTGCAGGCGGAGTTTGCGCTGGCCTGGGCGGATCTCTCGACCGGTCAATTCTCTGTCAAGACGACGTCGGCCGGCCAGCTCCTCACCGACATCCAGGCGATCGAGCCCTCCGAGATCGTCGTCGCCGACACGGTGTTTCACGACGCCGTGCTGAAGCCCGTCTTCCAGCGGCTGGGGCCCCTCGCGCGGCCCGAGCCGGCCGTGCTCTTCGACGGCGCGACGGCGGCAGCCCGGCTCTGCCGCTTCTACGACGTCGCCACTCTCGAAGGCTTTGGCGGATTCGGCCGGGCGGAGCTCTCCGCTGCCGCGGCCCTCCTCTCCTATCTGACCAAGACGCAGTTCGCCGCGCGGCCGGCCCTTGCTCGTCCGACACGCCTGGAGAGCGGCGCGATCATGCTGATCGACCCGGCGACGCGGGCAAGCCTCGAACTCACGCGCACCGGCGATGGCCAGCGCAAGGGCAGCCTCCTCGCCACCATCGACCGCACGGCCACGGGCGCCGGCTCGCGCCTCCTCGCCCAGCGCCTCGCCAGCCCTTTGACCCAGCCTGCCGCGATCCGGCGGCGGCACGATGGGGTCGCCTGCTTCGTCGCCGACGGCGCCCTGCGCGAAAACTTGCGCCAGCGCCTGAAACGACTGCCCGACACCGAGCGGGCGCTGTCGCGGCTGTCGCTGGGGCGCGCCGGTCCGCGCGACCTCGCCGCCGTCCGCGACGGCCTGATGGTGGCGGCCGAGATCGAGGCGCTCCTCGCCGGTACCGAATTGCCGGCGGAACTCCTGGAGGCCGTCGCCGGCCTGCGATCCCTGCCCATGGCGATGGCGGCGGATCTGACGGCGATGCTGGCCGATCCCGCGCCCCTCCAGAAACGCGATGGCGGATTCGTGCGCGACGGCGCGATCGAGGCGCTGGATGCCGCCCGCGCCCTGCGCGACCATTCGCGTCAGGTCATCGCCGAACTGCAGGCGCGGTATGCCGGCGAGACCGGGGTCCGCAATCTCCGGATCAAGCACAACAACGTCCTTGGCTACTTCGTCGAGGTGGCCGAGGGCCAGGCGGCGGCGCTGCAGGGAAGCGATGCCCTCAGGGCCGAATTCCAGCACCGCCAGACCATGGCCAACTGCATGCGCTTCTCGACGCTGGAGCTGTCGGATCTCGAAAGCCGCATCGCCGGGGCGGCGAGCGACGCGCTGGCGCTGGAACTCGGCGCCTTCGAGGCTGCGGCGGGCGCCGTCGTGGCGGCGGCCGGGGCGCTGCAGGCGGGCGCTGCGGCGCTGGCCGTCATCGACGTCGCGGCAGCACTGGCGGAACTGGCGGTCGCCGAGAACTGGTCGCGGCCCGAGGTCGACGACAGCCTCGCCTTCGTCATCGAGGGCGGCCGCCATCCCGTGGTGGAAGCTGCGCTGAAGGCCGGCTCGGGCACGCCTTTCGTCGCCAACGACTGCGATCTCTCGCCGCCGACCGGCGCCGGCAAGGCCGGCGCGATCTGGCTCCTGACCGGCCCGAACATGGGCGGCAAGTCGACCTTTCTGCGCCAGAACGCACTGATCGCGGTGCTCGCCCAGGCCGGCGCCTACGTGCCGGCGGCATCGGCCCATATCGGCGTCGTCGAGCGCCTCTTTTCGCGCGTCGGCGCCTCCGACGATCTGGCCGAGGGGCGCTCGACCTTCATGGTCGAGATGGTCGAGACGGCGGCGATCCTCAATCAGGCCGGACCGACGACGCTCGTCATCCTCGACGAGATCGGTCGGGGCACCGCGACCTATGACGGCCTGTCGATCGCCTTCGCCTCGGTCGAGCACCTGCACGAGGTCAACCGCTGCCGGGCGCTGTTTGCCACGCACTTTCACGAGATGACGGCGCTCTCGGCGCGCCTTAGCCGCTTGAAGAACGCCACCATGCGGGTGAAGGAATGGGAGGGAGAGGTGATCTTTCTGCACGAGGTGCGGCCCGGCGTCGCCGATCGCTCCTACGGCGTGCAGGTTGCCAAGCTCGCCGGCCTGCCCGCCTCGGTGATCGAACGCGCCCGGCAGGTCCTGGCCGAACTGGAAAAGGGCGAGCAGGGCGAGAAGCGCACCGCCTTCATCGACGACCTGCCGCTGTTTGCCGCGCTCGCCCGGCGCCCGGCGGACAAGCCGGCGGAGGCGTCGCCCGCGCTGGCGATGCTGGCCGAGATCCATCCCGACGAGATGAGCCCGCGCGAGGCGCTCGAGGTGCTCTACCGCCTGAAATCGCTCGCTTGACGCCGATCCGGCGACGTCAGGCCTCGCAAAGTCTGCCCCTTCATCCTTTGCCCGGTCGCGCTTAGCGCGGTATTTCCGCTTTCGGGAGTCCCCGATGCTGACGCAGGCTGATTCCGCCGGGGATCGAATCGACGAAGCCGGACGTTAGGGCACCGCTGCCCGTCCCGGCTCTGCGACCCATCAGCCTTCGGCATCTCGCCGTGTCTTTGGCCGGGACCCGAGATGCGACGGGGGGCCGTTTTCGACCTTCTGCCACCGGAGACCTCGGCTGATGGACGCCTATAGGCTTGACCGCTTCGTCGCGGCACAGGATCCGATCTTCGATCGGGTGCGAGAGGAACTCGCGCGAGGAAGGAAGCAAAGCCACTGGATGTGGTTCGTCTTCCCGCAAATCGCCGGCCTCGGCCGGAGCGAGATGGCGAGGGCCTACGCGCTCGGCTCGCTCGACGAGGCGCATGCCTACCTTTCTCACGAGGTGCTCGGCCCCCGGTTGCTGGAATGCACCCGGCTGGTCAACCGGATCGACGGGCGGAGTGTCGACGAGATCTTCGGCTCGCCGGACAACATGAAGTTCCACTCGTCGATGACGCTGTTTGCCAGGGTGCCCGGCGCCGGCCCCGACTTCTCCGCCGCTCTTGCAGAATATTTCGCGGGCATCGAGGATGAGGCAACGGTGGAGAGGCTGGCGTAAGACGCCCGGACTATCCCTCCCGACGCTCCGGGCGCTCGCCGGGGCCGCTGCTTCGACGACTTTCGGACACTGGGTTCCCAACGCTCCCCGCCTGCTTCGGACGGCGTTTCGGGCCGAGGGCGAATGCCCCGACCGCCGCGTCGCATCCGCTTCCCACCCTGCTGCCCGAAATCGGGCGGCGCGATTTGATCGACCCGGTAACCGTGCCGTGAACGTCTCCCCAATCCTTGCCCGCGCCGCCGGAGAATTTGCATGAGCAGCATTGCCCTGGAACCGGGCGGGCGTGTCGAACGTCCCAAAGCATCGCGGTCGGTGAAGGCGCTCAGCGCCGTGAACTTCTTCCTCGCCGACGTTCGCGACGGGCTCGGACCGTTCCTCGGCGTCTTCCTGATCGGGCAGGGCTGGGGCACCGATACGATCGGCTATGTCCTCACCATCGGCGGCCTCGCCGGCATGCTGGCGACGACCCCGCTTGGCATTCTCGCCGATGTCAGCCGCGCCAAGCGCTTCATTGTCGCCTTCTGCGCCGTCCTCGTGATCGTCGCCTCGCTGGTGATCCTGTTTCTTCCCAGCGTGCCGCTGGTCGCCGCCTCCCAGATCGCCACCGGTGTCGCGGGCGCAGCGATCGGCCCGGCCATCGCCAGCCTGACGCTCGGTATCGTCGGACAGAAGGGCCTCGCCCACCAGCTCGGCCGGAACGAGGCCTGGAACCATGGCGGCAACGTCTTCGCCGCGGCAGGCGCCGGCTTCTTTGCCTATGAATACGGGCTGACCGCCGTCTTCGTCCTGATGACGGTCATGGCCGCCTTCTCGATCCTTGCCGTCCTGATGATCCGTCCGGGGGACATCGACCACGACGCCGCCCGCGGCCTCGAGCGCAAGGCGGACGAGAGGCGGGAGGAGCCGTCGAGCTTCGCCATCCTCTTCCGCTCGGCGCCGCTGCTCATCCTCGCGGCAACGCTGCTGCTCTTTCATTTTGGCAACGGGGCGCTGCTGCCGCTGCTTGGCCAGCAGGTCGCTGCCGCCGGCATTGCGGACACCGGAGAGGCGTCCTTCCTGATGAACCCGGCCGTCTACACCTCGATGACGATCATCATCGCCCAGCTGACGATGATCCCGATGGCGCTATTGGCCGCCAGTATTGCCGGCAAGCGCGGCTACTATCTCCTTCTCGTCGCCGCGCTGGTCGCCATGCCCGTCCGTGCGCTGATCGCCGGGCTCTGGGTCCACCCTTATGCGGTGCTGCCGATCCAGATGCTCGACGGCGTCGGGGCAGGCCTCCTCGGCGTCGCGGTCCCCGGCCTCGTCGCGCGGATCCTGCGCGGCACCGGCCACGTCAATGCGGGCCTCGGCGCGGTGATGACGGTGCAGGGAATCGGCGCATCGCTGAGCCCCTCGCTGGCCGGCTATGTCGCGGCGACCTGGGGCTTTTCCGCCGCCTACCTCGTCCTCGGTGCCATCGCGGCGATGGGCCTTGTCCTCTGGCTCGTTTCGGCCGCACGCGTCTCCAAGGCCTGCGCCCCGGATGGCGGGACGGCGTAGGATCCCGCCGTGGCGGTGCCACCCTGCCGCGGGCACGCGGATTTCTCTCCTGACAGAAATGCTCTATAGCCGCGGACTCACGCCACAGACCGCGCGCCGCCGCCCCTTGAGGCCACCGGTGCCGGGAGGACAGACATGCCGCTCGACGCCCGCCGGATCGCCTTCAAGGCAAGGACCCCCTTCGAGGGCCCCGCCGCCTTGCGGCTCGGGGAGATCATCGACACCGCGGCGCTGGAGCGCGATCTTTCGGCGCTTGCCGGCAAGGCCCCCGGCGACGGCGCGCCGGCGAAGGTCCGCGATGCGGTGCTGGCACTGCTGAAGGAGCGGATCGGGGCCGGGCGCAAGTCGGCCGAGACGATGCTGTTCGAGGATGGCAGCGGGCTTCTCTGCGCCGCCCGTCTCTCCGCGCTGCAGGACGAGGTGATCCGCGCGGTCTACCGCTTCGCCCTCGACCACGTCTTCGCCGCCGCCAATCTCTCGACCGGCGAGCGCATGTCGGTCATCGCGGTCGGCGGTTACGGTCGCGGCACGCTGGCGCCGGGCTCCGACATCGATCTGCTGTTCCTCCTTCCCTACAAGCAGACGGTGCTGGGCGAGCAACTGGTGGAATATCTCCTCTATCTGCTCTGGGATCTCGGCTTCAAGGTCGGCCACGCCACCCGCTCGGTCGAGGAGTGCGTGCGCCTTGCGGGCGAGGATTTCACCATCCGCACGGCGCTGCTCGAGCGCCGGCTGATCGTCGGCGAGCCCCGGCTCTTCGAGGAGCTGTCGGCCCGCTTCGACAAGGAAGTGGTGGAGGGCACCGGCCAGGAATTCATCGCCGCCAAGCTTGCCGAGCGCGACCTCCGCCACACCAAGAGCGGCGACACACGCTATCTCGTCGAGCCCAACGTCAAGGAAGGCAAGGGCGGCCTGCGTGATCTCAACACCCTGTTCTGGATCGCCAAGTACCACTACCGGGTCGAGACTTCCGAGCAGCTCGTCGCCGCCAGCGTGTTCTCGCGGCGCGAGGCGCGGCTCTTCCACAAGGCCGAGGACTTTCTCTGGGCCGTTCGTTGCCAGATGCATTTCCTCACCGGCAAGGCCGAGGAGCGGCTGTCCTTCGACCTGCAGCCGGAGATCGCCGCCCGTCTCGGCTACAACGCCCATCCCGGCATGAAGGACGTCGAGCGCTTCATGAAGCACTACTTCCTGATCGCCAAGGACGTCGGCGATCTCACCGGCATCTTCTGCGCGGCGCTGGAGGAAGAGCAGGCCAAGGACATGCCCGGGCTGAAGGGTTTTGTCCGCGGCCTTCGACACCGTGCCAAGAAGATTGCCGGGACGCTCGATTTCCACGTCGACAACAACCGCATCAACATCACCGGCAAGGACGTCTTCCAGAAGGACCCGGTCAATCTCCTGAGGATCTTCAAGCTCGCGGCGTCGCTGAACCTCGAATACCATCCCGATGCGCTGAAGATGATCCGCCGCTCGCTGCGCCTCGTCGATGCCGAGCTGCGCGCCAATCCCGAGGCGAACAGCCTGTTCATCGACGTCCTGACCGATCGGGCCGATCCGGAACTGCATCTCAGGCGCATGAACGAGGCGGGCGTGCTCGGGCGCTTCATCCCCGAATTTGGCCGCATCGTCGCGATGATGCAGTTCAACATGTACCATCATTACACCGTCGACGAGCATCTCCTGCGCTCGATCGCCATCCTGTCGCGGATCGAGCGCGGCGAACTCGTGGAAGACCATCCGGCCTCGAGCGACCTCGTGAAGGCGCTGAACGACCGCGTGCCGCTCTATGTCGCGCTGCTCCTCCACGATATCGCCAAGGGCCGCCCCGAGGACCATTCCGTCGCCGGCGCCCGCATCGCGCGCACGCTCTGTCCGCGGCTCGGGCTCGACGAGCGCCAGACCGATCTCGTCGCCTGGCTGGTCGAGGATCACCTGGTGATGTCGCTGACGGCGCAACAGCGTGATCTCAACGACCGCAAGACCATCCTCGACTTTGCCGACAAGGTTCAGACGCTGGAGCGGCTGCGGCTTCTCACCATCCTCACCGTCTGCGACATCCGGGCCGTCGGCCCCGGCGTCTGGAACGGCTGGAAGGGCCAGCTCATTCGCAACCTCTATTACGAGACCGAGCCGGTGATCACGGGCGGCTTCTCGCAGTCCTCGCGCAAGCAGCGCTTCACTGAGGCCCGCGCACACCTCGCCGAGCGCCTGTCGGATTGGCCGGAGGCCGATCGCGACGCCTACATCGACCTCCACTACCAGAACTATTTCCTCACCGTGCCGCTCGAGGAGCAGCGCCGCCACGCCGACTTCATTCGCAAGGCTTCGGCCGGCGGCGAGTCCCTGGCGACCATGGTCCTCACCGACGCTTTCCAGGCGATCACGGAGATCACCATCCTGGCGCCCGACCATCCCCGGCTCCTGTCGATGATCGCCGGGGGCTGCGCCGCGACGGGGGCGAACATCGCCGATGCGCAGATCTTCACCATGGCCGACGGCCGGGCGCTCGACATCGTCACCATCAACCGGGAATTTGCCAGCGACGACGACGAACGGCGGCGCGCCGAGCGCATCGGCCGCCACATCCGCGATCTCCTGCAGGGGCGCCAGCACATGCCGGACATGATGGCGCAGCGAAAGCTCGGGCGCAGCGCGAAAATGTTCTCGTTCCGGCCGCGCGTCTTCGTCGACAACGCGCTGTCGAACCAGTTCACCGTGGTCGAGGTCGAGGGCCTCGATCGGCCGGGGCTTCTCTCCGATCTCACCGGCGCCCTGTCGGATCTCAGCCTCGACATCCGCTCGGCCCACATCGCCACCTATGGCGAGCGCGCCGTCGACGTCTTCTACGTCACCGATCTCACCGGCATGAAGATCGTCAGCCCGAGCCGAACCGAGCGCATCGAGAGCCGGCTGATCTCGGTCTTCGACAGCCCCGAGGGCGAGATCTCGTCGCGTGGGACGATGCCCTCGCCACAGGCTTTCGGCATTCCCGCCAAATGAGCCTCATCGGGAAGTTTGCCACCGTCGGCGGCGCGACGCTGTTCTCGCGCATCTTCGGTTTCGGCCGCGAAATGATGATGGCCTCGGCGCTCGGCATCGGCCCGGTGGCCGACGCCTTCAATCTCGCCTTTCGCTTTCCCAACCTGTTCCGCCGGCTGTTCGCCGAGGGCGCCTTCAACGCGGCCTTCATTCCGCTGTTCTCCCGCTCGCTGGAGGAGGATGGCGAGGAGGGCGCGCGGGCCTTTGCGACGGAGGTGTTCTCGACGCTGCTCGTCGTCCTGACCGGGCTGACGATCCTCGCTTTGGTCTTCATGCCCTTCCTGGTGTCGACGATCATCGCGCCGGGCCTGGCCGCCTGCGTCGACGATGCGGCGGCGGCGCAGGCGATCTCCTGTGCCGATCGCTTCGACATCACCGTCGCCTTCTCGCGCATCATGTTCCCCTACCTCGCCTCGATGTCGCTGATGGCGATGGTCTCGGGCATCCTCAACGCCTACCGCCGCTTCTTCGCCGCGGCCGTCGCGCCGACGATCCTCAATTTCGTCCTCATCGGCGTGCTCGCCTGGTGTTTCTGGACGAAGGCCGACACGACGACGATCGGCTTCTGGATGAGCTGGGGCGTGCTGTTTGCCGGCGTCGCGCAGCTCGCCATGGTGACGATCGCGATGCGGATGGCGGGCTTCGGCGTGTCGCTGCAGCGGCCGCGCTGGACCAAGGGGTTGAAGCGGCTCCTGATTCTCGCCGGTCCCGCGGCGCTGATCGGCGGCATCACCCAGATCAACCTCTTCGTCGGCCAGGCCATCGCCTCCTACAAGCCGGGCGCGGTGTCGATCCTGCAATATGCCGACCGGCCCTACCAGCTGCCGCTCGGCATGGTGGGCGTGGCCATCGGCGTCGTGCTCCTGCCCGAACTCTCCCGCGCGCTGAAGGCCGGGCGCCTCGCCGAGGCGCAGCACACCCAGAACCGCAGCCTGGAATTCGCGCTGTTCCTGACGGTGCCGGCCGCCGTCGCGCTTTTCCTCATCCCCGAGCCGATCATCCGCCTGATCTACGAGCGCGGCGCCTTCGACGCCGCGACGACGACGGCGGTGGCGGCGGTTCTCGGCCTCTACGCCCTGGGACTGCCGGCCTTCGTCCTCATCAAGGTGTTCTCGCCCGGCTATTTCGCCCGCGAGGACACGCGCACGCCGATGCTGATCACAGGCGCGTCGGCACTCGCCAACATCGTCCTCTCGGTGATCCTCTTCAACTTCTATGCTGAACAGGGCATTGCGCTGGCAACGACGCTCGCCGGCTGGCTGAACGCGCTGCTTCTCTTCGAAGGGCTTCGCCGCAAAGGACTCTGGCAACTCGACCGGCCGCTGGTGAAGCGCGGCCTCCTCGTCTTCGTCTCGGCCGGACTGATGGGCGGCGCGCTGATTTTCCTGGAACTCTGGCTCTCCCCCTGGATGCAGCCGGGATCTGGTCTCCTCCTGCAGATCCTGGCGATCCTCGTCCTCGTCGGCGTCGCCATGGCGGTCTATTTCGTCCTTGCTGTCGCGACCGGCGCGGTCGATCGAAGTCTCGTCATGCGCCTCGTTCGGCGGAAGGGCGCCTGACGATAGAATTTTAGCGAATTTCACCGTCCTTCGGTAACCTCTCATCGCAGCCGTTTCTTCAGATCTTCGTGCTTTCCTCTTGGGAACAAGAGGGAGGCGGTCGTGCAGGAGAAGACGAGGCTGCATTACATCGACGCGCTCAGGGTGTCTGCCTTCGGCCTGTTGATCCTCTATCACGCCTCCGTCGCCTTCTTCCCCGGCATGCACTGGCTGATCGAAAGCGCGGTCACGAGTTCCGCCCTCGAGACGGCGATGAACCATCCGCGCGCCTGGCGTCTCGCCCTCCTCTTCTTCGTCTCCGGCATGGGAGTCGCCTTCGCCTTCCGCACCGCTCCCCTCGGCGACCTTATCCGGCAACGGTTGATCAGGCTCGGTCTGCCGCTCGCCGCCGCGATGGCGTTGTTCATCGTGCCGCAGGTCTGGTGCGAGCGGGTGATGGAGGACGGCTACGAGGGGTCGCTCTGGACCTTCTGGCTGACGCGCTACTTCACGGAAGGCAAATATCCCGACGGGAACATCACCTGGGCGCACATGTGGTTCGTCGCCTATCTGATCGCGCTCGTCCTCACCGTCCTTCCGGTCCTGAAGCTTCTCGACCGCCCCGCCTTCACCTGGATGTCGCGGGGGATCGAGAGACTGGCGGGGACAGCCTGGATCTACGCCCTCTTCCTGATTCCCCTCGGCGCCAATCTGGCGCTGTCGCCCTGGTTTCCGCGCGAGACGAATGCGCTCTACAACGACGGCGCCTGGTTCGCGGTCTGGGCGAGCTGGTTCGCCTTCGGCTATCTCTTCGCGCGCTCGCACCAGACGCTGATCGGCGGCGTCATCGCCCGTCGCTGGACGAGCGCTGCCCTCGCCGCCGGGCTCTCCGCACTGCTCGCCACCATCGCCTGGGGCCCGGGTACCGGCTGGTCGATCGGCGGGTACGAGGAGATGACCATTTCGTTCAAGGGACTGACGCTGGCACTGGCCTGGACCATGATCCTGACCCTCGTCGGCTTTGCCGCCCGCCATATCGGCGCACCAAGCCGTCTCGTCCGCTATCTCAGCGATGGCGTTTTCGCCTTCTACATCGTCCACCAGACCCTCGTCGTCGCGGCCCTGTTCTATCTGCTGCCGCAGGGCCTCGGGCTCTGGACGACCTATGCGCTCGTGATCGCGGCGACGGTGGCCGGCTGCCTCCTGTTCTTCGAGCTTGCCCGGCGCCTTCCCGCGCCGCTCGCTCTGGTCTGCGGCGTCCAGCATCGCCGACCCGTCGCGGCTCCCGTCCCCATTCCGGCACAGGCGACGCCGGCCGTGGAAATGCCGCTCGAGCCGTTCCGCATCGCCGCCTGAGGGCAGGGGCCATGCCGCCTCGTCGCCCGCGCCGCTTGATCGTCGCCGGAGCGCCGTGCATATAGCCCGCGATTCCCGGCCCTTCGCCGGGGCGCGACGAAGGGCGAGCAGCATGCCGGGTGAGGGTCAGAACGGTTTCGAGCCGCGTGTGTTTTCCGGCGTGCAGCCGACAGGCAACCTGCATCTCGGCAACTATCTCGGCGCCATCCGCCGCTTCGTCGAGCTGCAGGAAACGCACCCTTGCGTCTTCTGCGTCGTCGACATGCACGCCATCACCGTCTGGCAGGATCCGGTCGAGCTCGAGCGCTCGACGCGCGAGGTGACGGCCGCCTTCATCGCCGCCGGTATCGACCCCGAGCGCCACATCGTCTTCAACCAGAGCCGCGTCGCCGAGCACGCCGAACTCGCCTGGGTGTTCAACTGCACGGCGCGCATGGGCTGGCTGAGCCGGATGACGCAGTTCAAGGACAAGGCCGGCAAGGACCGCGAGAACGCCTCGGCCGGCCTCTTCGTCTATCCCGCGCTGATGGCCGCCGACATCCTCCTCTACCGCGCGACGCACGTGCCGGTCGGCGAGGACCAGAAGCAGCATCTCGAGCTGACGCGCGACATCGCGGCGAAATTCAACAACGATTTCGCCGACAGGATTTCAGCGCTCGGCTTCGGCGTCCCCGGCGTCGGGGCTGACGGCGAGGCCGGCGCGTCGCAGGGGTATTTCCCGATGACGGAGCCCCTGATCGACGGCCCGGCGACGCGGGTGATGAGCCTGAAGGACGGCACCAAGAAGATGTCGAAGTCCGATCCGTCGGACCTCTCGCGCATCAACCTCACCGACGACGCCGACGCCATCGCCCGCAAGATCCGCAAGGCCAAGACCGACCCCGACGCTCTGCCGTCCGAGGTTTCTGGCCTCGCCGGCCGGGCCGAGGCCGACAACCTCGTCGGCATCTTCGCGGCACTGTCCGGACGCACGAAGGTCGAGGTCCTCCGCGACCACGGCGGCCAGCAGTTCTCGGCCTTCAAGCCGGCGCTGGCGGAACTTGCGGTCGAAAAGCTCGGGCCGATCACCTCGGAAATGCGCCGCATCCTCGCCGATCCCGGCGCGATCGACCAGGTCCTGTCGAAGGGCGGCGCGCGTGCCCGCGAGATCGCGGCGAAGAACATGGCCGACGTCAAGAAGATCATCGGCTGGCTCGCCGACTGACTGGCACTCATCTCTGTCGCGCGATAGGATGAGCCGCGTGATGGAGGCAGCCATGGCGAAAGCAAAGACCACGGTGACGATCGAGGGCAGGGCGGCGCAAAAGCTCGCCGAACTCGCCGCCGCGTCCGGCCGCAGCGAAGACTTCTACGCGGCCTACATGATCGAGGAATATGCCGCACGGGAAATGCAGCTCATCGCCTCGATCAAGGAGGCGCAGGCCAGCATCGACCGTGGCGAAGGTATTCCGCACGAGGAGGCCCGACGCCGCTTTCAAGCGACGATCGACCGCGCCAAGCGGCCTGCTGCCGAGTGAGCCGGGAGGTCGTCTGGCAGCCTGACGCGCTGGACGACTTCGATGCGGTGCTTGGCTTTCTGACGGACGGAAGCCCGGCCGCCGCAGCCGCCTTCGAGCGAAAAGTCAGTGATACGCTTATCCGTCTCGCCCATTACTCGATCGGCCGACCCGGCCGCGTCGGTCAGACCTTTGAGAAGCCTCTGACCGGAACCTGCTACACCCTCGTTTACGGACTGAGTGACACGACGGTGAGTGTCCTTCGCATCATCCACCAACGCCGCCAGTGGCCGGAGGACGGCTGGCCGCAGGGCTGACGCTTGCCCTTGGCAAAGCTCCCTGCCATGGTCCCGCGATGGTTTCCAAACGAATTGGCCGCGACGCCGGCGGCAAGCGAAAATTCCTCGCGATCATCGACGCGACGCCGGAATGCGGGCGGGCGGCGTCCTACGCCGCGCGTCGCGCGAAGGCCAGCGGCGGCGGCGCGGTCCTGCTCTACATCATCGAGCCCGCCGACTTCCAGCACTGGCTCGGCGTCGAGAAGATCATGCGCGCCGAGGCCGAGGCGGAGGCGCATTCGCGGCTGTCGAAGGTCGCCGAGGAGATCCGTGAATCGGTCGGCATCGAGCCGGAACTCGTCGTGCGCGAGGGCAAGACCATCGAACAGATCACCGCGCTGATCGAGGCCGACCGCGAGATCGCGATCCTGGTTCTCGCCTCTGGGGATTCCAGCGAGGGCCCAGGCCCCCTCGTCTCCTCGATCGCCGGCAAGGGCGCTGCCTTCCCGATTCCCGTGACGATCGTGCCGGCCACGCTGACGGACGACGAGATCGAAAGCCTCTGCTGAAGGTTTCGTTCGTTCCTGCGCCCCTTTCGCTGCGATGCCGTCATCGCTAGATAGGGAGGGACGCCCGACCGCTCGCATTTCAGGCGACCGTCGGCAAACAGTCTCATACCCGGCAGGGGCCGTCCGCAGTCTGCGGACGGCGAGCATCCCGAAAGGACGCGCCATGTTCATCCAGACCGAAGTCACGCCGAACCCCGCAACGCTGAAATTCCTGCCGGGCCGGGTCGTCCTGGCGGAGGGAACGGCGGAGTTCGTCAGCCGTGAGGACGCCGCGGAGCGCTCGCCGCTCGCCGCCAGGCTCATGGATGTGCCGGGCGTCACCGCCGTCTTCTTCGGCTACGACTTCGTCACCGTGTCCAAGGACGGGCCGGAATGGCAGCACCTCAAGCCGGCGATCCTCGCCGGGCTGATGGAGCATTTCATGTCGGAGCAGCCGACGATGGCGCAGGCCGGCGCCGTGTCGGACAGCGGCGAGGAGTTCTTCGAAGAGGGCGACGCCGATCTCGTCTCGACCATCAAGGAGCTTCTCGAGACGCGCGTCCGCCCGGCCGTCGCCCAGGATGGGGGAGACATCACCTTTCGCGGATTTCGCGAGGGCACGGTCTACCTCAACATGCGCGGCTCCTGTGCCGGCTGCCCATCGTCGACGGCGACGCTGAAGCATGGCATCCAGAACCTCTTGCGCCACTTCGTTCCGGAGGTCGAATCCGTCGAGGCGGTGTGACCGCTCTCGACTCGTCGCCCGCCAGCCGATAACCGGCTGACATGAGCGATCTTCTCCTGTGCATCGATACCTCGGGCGGGCGCTGCGCGGCGGCGCTGTATGACGGCGGCGGCACGCGGCTTCTCGGCATGGCCGCGCCCGACATCGGCCGCGGCCATGCCGAGGTGCTGATGGGCCTCGTGGCCGACATTCTCGCCGGGGCCGGAGCCACCTACGCGGCCCTCGGCAAGATCGCCGTCGTCGTCGGCCCCGGTTCTTTTACCGGCCTTCGCGTCGGCGTTGCCGCGGCGAAGGGCCTTGCGCTCGCGCTGGCGATACCGCTCGTCGGCGCCTCGACCCTCGAAATCCTTGCCGAACCGCATTGGCACGGGAATGGCGCCGTGCTCGCCGTCAACGACGCCAAGCGGGGCGAGGTCTATGCCGCGCTCTACGGCTTAGGCGGGATCGTGCTGGCAGAACCGCAGGCCGTTCGGCCCGAAAGCCTTGCGGCCCTCGTCGCCACTTCAGCCGGAAGCGGGCCGCTCGTGGCCGTCGGCACCGGCGCTGCCATCGCCCGCGAAATTCTCGCCGGGACGCTTGCCTGCATCGCCAATCCAGAGGGGCTTGTCGACATGGACGCCTTCGCCCGCCTTGCCGCGCCCCGGGCGCCGGAGGGGTCCTTGCGCCTCCTCTATCTCCGCGGTGCCGATGCCAAGCCGTCCGCTCCGACCGGGATCTTGCGCGCCACCGAGCCGTCCGCGGTTTCGTGACCGGCAAGCTTGTCGCAACACCTGTTTGATACGATCTTCGACGAGGACAGCGGGCGCAAAGACCCGCAGGCTGCACGACCGGTTCGGGAAGCAGGGGAGGAAGGGCGATGTACTGGTATCTGCCATGGGTCTGGACGGCCGCCTTCTGGAACGAATGGGCCGGAACCCTGCCGCTGGTCGTCGTGAGGATGCAGCCCGAGGACCTCGATTTCGCCGCCGACATCCACAGTGAAGCCTTCGACCGTTCCTGGTCGGGCGACGAGTTCGCGTCGCTCCTGTCTCAGTCCGGCGGCTTCGGCTTCGTCGCGCGGCGGGTCGGCACGCCGCGGGACGCGCCGGCCGGTTTCGTCCTGGCGCGGCTCGTCGCCGGCGAGGCGGAAATCCTCACCATCGCCGTGTCGCGCAAGTTCAGGGGGCGCGGCATCGGCCGCATGCTGATGGACCAGGTGCTGCAGCACCTGCACCAGGAGAGGGCCGCCTCGCTGTTCCTTGAGGTCGACGAGGAGAACGCCGCCGCGCTCGCCCTGTACAAGCGCCTGCGCTTTGCCGAAGTTGGCCGGCGTCCCGCCTATTACAGCGACGGGAAGGGCCGCAGGACCAGTGCGCTTGTCCTGAAGCGGACGCTTCGGTAAGCATCACGGACATTCCTCTGGCGAGGCCGACCGGCTCCATGCCCTTGCTCAATCCCATCATGCGGCGATTGCGGACGAGGCCCCCGTTCGCTCCACCCAAGTCCGG